>CAMLMI010000018.1 GCA_946480965.1 uncultured Verrucomicrobiales bacterium
GCGCACTTCGGGATCGGGGTCGTTGGCCAACGGCGTGGTGGCCGCGACGAGTCCGGGCAATTTCGCTTCGCCGAACGCGCGGACGGCTTCGCGGCGCAGGTTGCGGCTCTCGGCAAGGAGCAAGGGCGACACGGTGTTGGCGTCCACGGCCTGCAACCCTTCCAAGGCCCAGAGCGCGGCGATGCGGCGACCGGCGGACTGGGTGGTGTCGGTGACCAAAGTTTTCAGCGTGGGCGCGAGCGCGGTCAGCTTGCGGTCGGCGATGGTTTGCCACGCGAGATGGCTCTGGACGAGCGACGGGCCGCCGAGCTTCGCGACCAGTTCTTCCGGAGGAAGCGTGGTGAAGTCCGGCACGGGAAACGGCTTCTGCGCCGAGTGCTTCACGCGCCAGATGCGGCCGCGGACCTTGTCGCGGTCGGGATGGTTCCGGGCCACCTCGTTGTGCGAGATGATGCGGTTATACCAATCCACGATGTAGAGGCAGCCGTCGGGCCCTTGGGTCAAGGCGACGGGGCGGAAGAACTCGTCGTTCGAGCGGACGAAGCTGGGCAGCTTGTTCAAGCGATAGCGCGGTCCGTCCCGCTCCACCCGGATCGCCTGGATCTCGCCGATGATCGGATTCGCCACGTAGAGCACATCGGCATACGGCTGCGGCCAAGCATCGGTCTTGTCGCTCAAGGCCAGTCCGCTCAGACCGGTGCCGCCCATGCGGAAGTCCGGCGCGGTCACGGGAAAGACCGGCGCGTAGCTCTTGAACTCGCCGTCGGTGCAGCCGGGGTAGTTGGCGTATTCGTGGAAGGGCATCGCCGGATAGCCGTAGTCGTTGGCCTCCTGGATCCACGTTTCGCCTTCGCCGCCGAGCACGAGGCCCCAGATGTTGCACGGGCCTTGCGAAGTGATGTCGAACTGTGATCCGTCGGCGCGGAAGCGCGTCATGCGCGTCTGGTTGAAGGCCGTTTCCTCGCCGCCCTTGATTCGCACCTTGCCGTAGTTGAACGCGCCCTGGGCCATCCACAGCCAGTTGCCCGGCGCGCGGGTGAACTGGTGCGGGAAGAGATGCGAGTCCTGCACGCCGAAGCCGCTGAGCACGACCTCACGTTGGTCCGCCTTTCCGTCGCCATCGGTGTCACGGAGGAACACGATCTCCGATCCGTGCTGCACGTAGGCGCCATCGCCGTAGGGCAACAGGCCGAGGGGAATGGCCAGCCCGTCGGCGAAGACGCGGGGCTTCTGCGGTCCGGGCGCGAAGGGCGTGTCATAGACCAGCACCTTGTCCTTGCCCGGCGACTTGTAGAGCGCCTCGGCGGCTGCGGGATTCTCGTTCGCATCCACCGGATACTCGAAGGCGGTCATGGTCCACATTCGGCCTTTGGCGTCGAAGTTCACCGCGACGAACTTGCCGGCCACGTCCGGCTCCTCGGCCGCGACCAATTCGATCTCGAAACCGGGCGGCAGCGTGAAGCCAGCCCTTTGGTCCTGCGGAGAACGCGGCGAGGGCAGGGGAGACTTCACCGGTTCCGGCGCACCGAGAAATCCCGCCACCGCTGGAGGCGTCGAGGGCAGTTCTTCGATGGTGATGTCCTTCACCTGCACGAGCGCTTTGCCGCCGCCGTGAACCTGGAGGCCGAGGCGGCCGTGTTGCGGGATGGAGGCGTCGGGTTCGGTGTAGTCCACGCCGAGCACACCGTTGATCCAAGTGGTGACGCGGCGGCCGTCGGCGCGGATGACGTAGTCGTTCCAGTCGTTGCGGCGCAGCACGGGATCGAGCTGCTTCATGTCGGCGGCGGCGAGCACGCGGTTGCGGCGCGACTCGTCGTAGATGCCGCCCCACCAGCTCGGATCGCCGAAGTCGCACTGGTAGCCGATCATTTCCGAATCGTTCGGCACGCGCTCGGAGCGGATCTGGATGCCGCTGTTGATGAAGCCGTCGGTGCCCGTGAGCTTGATGCGGCAGCGGAGGATGAAGTTCGTGTAGGGGCGGAGGCTGGCGAGGAATTCGTTGCGTTTCACCGTCTCGGTCAATGAGCCGCCGGTGAGCGCACCGTCTTGGACGCGCCAGACGTTCGTGTCGCCTTCCCAACCGGCCAACGAACGGCCGTCGAAGAGCGGCGTGGCCCGGCCCGGTGCGGGAGGCGGACTCGCCGCGAAGATCGGGGAACACAGCGCCAAGAGCGCGAACCAACCGGCCAAGGGATGCAGTTTGGACATGGTTTCAACTCGGGATGTTCCGAACCATTGCCCGAACGTGGATCGGGGGAAAGCCACAGGAACCACCTGCGGCCGACGAATTCACACCTGGCGTTCCTTGGAGCGGTCGCGCGGCGAGAAGGCTGCTCCAATTTCCTCGTGCCAGCGGTGAACAAGCCCGGCACGCTCCGCGTCAGTAACCCCTCAGCAGGATCATGGCACGCCCCGAGTCGTAGGCCGCCCGTCCGGTGGCGACGTGAACGTGAGCCGGCGAGAGATTCGTCGCAGACCGCCATGAACGCCGTCGTCGCCCAGCTCCGTCGTGGTTTCCGCTTCAGGCTTCCAGCTTGGAGCGTCGCTCTGATCGGCTGGGCGTCGGCCGCCCCGCTCTCCGCCGCCGAGGCCGTCTTCTACCGCGCGGTGAATCTCAACGGCCCCGCGCTGGTGATCGACGGCCGTCCGTGGGAAAGCAAGGACACCACCAACGTCACCGCCACCGGCAACGCCTTCGAGAACCAAGCCGTCCCCCTCAAGCCCGTGACCGATCCCGAGCGGGCCAAGATGATCCGCAGCAGCCGCTGGGGCAGCCGGGTGGACGTCGAATTGAGCGGAGTGCCGGACGGGGCGTTCCAGGTGTTCCTCTATGTCTGGGAAGACAACCACAGCGAGCAGTTCGATCTGCTGGTGAACGACCAGCCGGTGTTGGAGAAGTTCCACAGCGGCGCGGCCGGTTCATGGAAGAGGCTCGGTCCGTGGCCCGCCAAGAGCGTGGGCCAAAAGCTCAAGGTCTCCGCGCGCGGGCCCGGCCACGGCGCGGCCAACCTCTCCGGTCTCGAAGTCTGGCGCGGCGACGGGCCGGTTCCCGCCGCGTCCGGGGCCTCCTTCGTCACCCAGCCCACGGCCGATCAGACCGCGTTCTTCGAGAAACGGATTCGGCCGGTCCTGGTCGAGCACTGCTACGAATGCCACAGCGCCGACGCGAAGAAGATCCGGGGCGGCCTGGTGCTCGATTCCCGCGCGGGCGTGGTCCAGGGCGGCGATTCCGGGCCGGTCATCGCGCCGGGTTCACCCGAGGCCAGTCCGTTGATCCAGGCCGTGCGCCACGCCGATCCCGACACGGCCATGCCGCCGAAGACCAAGATCCCCGACCTCGCCATCGCCGATCTGGAGGAATGGGTCCGCCAAGGCGCGCCCGATCCACGCTCCGAGGACACGGCCGCCGTGGCCCAGGCGCGTTCGGCGATTGATTGGGACAAGGCCCGCGAATGGTGGTCGTTCCGGCCGTTGTCGAAAGCGCCGCCGCCGAAGGTGAAGAACTCCCGCTGGCCCGCCAACGACGTGGACCGTTTCATCCTCGCCCGCTTGGAGAAGGAAGGCTTGCAGCCCGTGGCCGATGCGGAGAAGCGCACGCTCATCCGCCGCGCGACCTACGACCTCATCGGCTTGCCGCCGACGCCGGAGGAGATCGACGCCTTCCTCGCGGACAAATCTTCCGACGCCTTCGCCAAGGTGGTGGATCGTCTGCTTGCCTCGCCGCACTACGGCGAACGCTGGGGACGGCATTGGCTCGACGTGGTGCGCTACGCCGACACCGCCGGCGACAACTCCGACTTCCCCGTGCCGCAGATGCACCGCTACCGCGATTGGGTCATCCGCGCCTTCAACCGCGATCTGCCCTACGACCAGTTCGTGCGCGAGCAGCTCGCGGGCGATCTGCTGCCCGGCGCGACGGAGGCGGAGACGCGCGAGCGCCTCATCGCTACCGGCTACATCGCCAACGCCCGGCGCTTCGGTTCGCGCGTGGACGACTACCCGCAGCACCTGACCATCGAGGACACGATCGACAACGTGGGCCGCGCCTTTCTCGGGCTGACCGTGAGCTGCGCGCGCTGCCACGACCACAAGTTCGATCCCGTCTCCGCCGCCGATTACTACGGGCTCTACGGCATCTTCCACAGCACGCGCTATCCGTGGCCCGGCATCGAGCTGGAACAGAAGCAGCGCGACCTCGTGCCGCTGGTTTCCGCCGCAGAAGCCGAAGCCGCGCTCAAGGTTCACCGCGAGAAACAGACCGCGCTCGACGAGGCGGTGAAGCGTTTGGAGAAGGAGATCAAAGCCGCCGAGGGCGACGCCAAGAAGCCGCTGGAGAAATCTCTCGAAGAAGCGAAGAAAGCCGCCGACCGGCAACAGAAGACGCCGCTGCCCTTCGACCAGGCCTACGCCGTGGCCGAGGCGAGGAAGATCGGAAACGCGGCCATCCAGTTGAAGGGCGATCCGGCCAAGCCCGGCGAGACTGTGCCGCGCCGCTTCCTCACCGTGTTGGGCGGCGCGACCTTGGCTCCGGACGAAGGCGGCAGCGGCCGTCGGCAATTGGCCGAATGGATCGTGGCCCGGGACAATCCGCTGACCGCGCGTGTGATGGTCAATCGCATCTGGCTCCATCATTTCGGCCAAGGGCTCGTCCCGACCGCGAACGACTTCGGCAAGCAGGGCCAACCGCCGACGCATCCCGAGCTGCTGGATTGGCTGGCCGGGCGCTTCATCGACTCCGGCTGGTCGGTGAAGGCGATGCACCGGTTGATCGTGAACTCCCGCACCTACCGGCTGGCCAGCCAGCGGGACGGCCGCGCGGCGGAAGTGGATGCGAACAACGCCCTCTTGAGTTCTTTCCCGCGTCGCCGCCTCGACGCCGAATCGCTGCGCGACACGCTGCTCGCGCTCGGAGGCAACCTTGACACCGCGCCCGCCGGACCGCATCCGTTCCCGCCGCAGACCGAGTGGAACTACACCCAGCACAATCCCTTCCGCGCCGTCTATGACACCAAGCGCCGCAGCGTCTATCTGATGACCCAGCGCATCCAGCGGCACCCGTATCTCGCGATCTTCGACGGGGCCGATCCCTCCGCCAGCACCGCGCGCCGCACCACCAGCACCACGCCGTTGCAGGCGCTCTACCTGCTCAACGATCCGTTCGTCCACGAACAGTCGGCGCAGTTCGCGCAGCGCGTCCAAGCCAACGCGAAGGACGATTCCGGCCGCCTCCGGTTCGCCTACCAGACCGCGCTCGGTCGCGCCGCCGACCGCGACGAGGTGGAACGCGGGCAGCAGTTCCTCGCCCAAGTCCGGGAGAAACTGACCGCCTCCGGCACTTCCCCCGATCAAGCCGAGACCGAAGCCTGGCAAGCGATGGTCCGCGTCCTCTTTCGCCTCAACGAATTCGTGTATGTGGATTGAGCTGCCAATGGTGCAGGCCCGGAGGGCCGTTGAGAAATTAGCCGGTGGCGTGAGCCACCGGAATACTGCCACGAATGAACGGAGCCCCGGCAGGGGCGGCACAGGTTTGTTCACGCATCTCACCGCAGCAGTTGTGTCGCCCCGGCAGGGGCTTGTTCTTGTTGGGGATCTTACCGGTGGCTCACGCCAACGGCTAATCTCTGACCGGCCCTCCGGGCCTCATGCCGATGCGGCGTATCGCACCTTTCTTGAGCAGCCATTTGATTCACGCATCCCATGCCATCCACCCATCTCTCGCTTCACTTCCACGTTGTCTTCAGCACCAAGGATCGGGTGCGGACGATTCGTCCCGAATGGCGTGACCGGCTCCACGGATACATGGGCGGCATCATCCAGAATCTGGGCGGCGTGCCCGAGGCAGTTGGTGGTATCGAAGACCATGTTCATCTACTCCTCGGTCTGCGGGCGACGCATTGCCTCGCGGACGTCGTCCGGGATCTCAAGGCCAACTCTTCCCGTTGGGTCCATGCCGACCGGGGCGACGCGGCGTTCGCGTGGCAGGAAGGCTACGGGGCATTCACGGTCAGCGCGCAGCATATCCAGCAAGTGGTTCGGTATATCGCCCAACAGGAAGACCATCACCGACGGCAGACCTTCCAGGAGGAGTATGTCGAGTTCCTCAAACGAGGCTTGGTGGAATACGACGAACGGTTCTTGTGGTGACGGGTTGAAGCAGCATGGCCGCCGCCACGCGAAAGACGGTGAGGCCCGGAGAGCCGGTCAGAGATTAGCCGGTGGCATGAGCCACCGGAAACCGGTCCCAAACGAACCGAGCCCCGGCAGGGGCGGCACGGGTTTGTTTGCGCATCACACCGCAGGAGCGGTTGTTTCGCCCCTGCCGGGGCTTGCTGCTTTCGTTGCTCCGTTCCGGTGGCTCACGCCACCGGCTAATTTCTCGGCGGCCCTCCGGGCCTCGGCACCTGCCAATTACCTTCCATGAACTCACGCCCCATCGTCCTCAACCGTCGTGACGCCATCCGGTCGCTCGTCGGTTCGTCGCTGCTGCTGCCCGGCATCGTGGCGAACCTCTTGGCTGAATCCTCCCCGACGGACGTCGATCCGCTCGCGCCGAAGGCCCCGCATTTTCCGGCCAAGGCCAAGCGCGTCATCTTCATCTTCTCCAACGGCGGCGTGTCGCACATGGACACCTTCGACCACAAACCCGCGCTCTTCGCCGCCGACGGCAAGACGATGGGCGTGGGCGGCGGGCTCTCCAACCAGCAGCGCCGCCTGCTCCGGCCGGGCTGGGAATTCAAACCCGGCGGCAAATGCGGCGCGCTGGTCAGCGATCTCTTCCCGCATCTCCGCGAGTGCATGGACGACATCTGCCTGATCCGCTCGATGAAGTCCGACGACAACGAGCACTACCAGGCCACGCTCGGCATCCACACCGGGTCGTTCTTCTTCTCCCGGCCCAGCATCGGTTCTTGGGTCAGCTATGGCTTGGGCACGGTGAACCAGAACCTGCCGTCGTTCGTCGTGCTCTCCGCCGGTTCGCCCTACGCGGGCACGCAGATCTTCAACAACGACTTCCTGCCCGCCTACCACCAGGGTGTGCGCGTCGTGCCGGGCAAGGAACCCATCGCGAATCTGGACCGCCGCACCAAACAAAGTTCCGTGCAGGAACTGGAGATCGGCTTGGCCGAGGCCTTCAACAAACGGCACCTCGACGCCCGCGGCCACGACAGCGAACTGGCCGCGCGCATCCGCACCTTCGAGACCGCCTTCCACATGCAGACCGAGGCGCGCGAGGTCTTCGATCTCTCCAAGGAGTCGGACGACACGCTCGCGCTCTACGGGATGAAGCGCGACCAGACGGACGGCTTCGGCTGGCAATGCCTTGTCGGTCGGCGCTTGGTGGAACGGGGCGTGCGGTTCGTCGAGCTGGTCGATGGCAGTTCCAGCCACAACTGGGACCAGCACGGCGACATGGCCGAGCACGCGAAGCACGCGAAGAACATCGACCAGCCCATCGCCGGGTTGCTGAAGGATCTCAAACAGCGCGGGATGCTCGACGACACGCTCGTGGTCTGGACCACGGAGTTCGGCCGCACGCCGGGCGTGGACGGCGAAAAGGGCCGTGGCCACCACAGCGCGTGTTTCTCCTCATGGATGGCCGGGGCCGGGGTGAAGGGCGGCCTCACCTACGGCAGCACCGACGAGATCGGCGCGACCGTGGCCGAGAACCGCGTCCACGTGCACGACTTTCACGCGACCATCCTCCACCTGCTGGGGATGGACCACGAACGCCTCACCTTCCGCCATGGCGGCCGCGATTATCGGCTGACCGATGTGCACGGGCACGTGGTTCAAGCGCTGCTGGCGTAGATGCGGCCGCTTCGGAAGACCAAGGCTTCTCTGTTTTCACGGGGCGCGATGGAGCTTTCGTGTCGGGACAGGAATTCGCCTGGCTGGGATGCCGTTCCAGATCGAGCAACCGCTGTTTTCTCACGAGCCCGCCGCCGTAGCCGCTCAGGGTCCCATCCTTGGCGATGACGCGGTGGCAGGGGACGAGCAGGTAGAGGCGATTGCTTCCGTTGGCCCGGGCCACCGCGCGGAATGCGCCCGGGGCTCCGATGCGGCGGGCGATCTCCTCGTAGCTCGCCGTTGCTCCGTAGGGAATGCGCCCCAACTCGGCCCACACCCTTTCCTGAAAGGCCGTCCCGCGCGTTTGCATGGGCACGTCGAAGCTGCGGCGCTTTCCGTCGAAATACTCCGCAAGTTCCCGGCGAAGCTGTTCGAGCACGGCGTTGTTCCCCGGGATGACCGGGAACCGGAAGCGGCGACGCATCTCCTCGTAGCTGCGCTCCAAGCCGCGCCGATCGGCGAACTCCAACTGGACGACGGCATGTTCGGTCGCGGCGGCCAGCATCGCGCCGAGAGGCGTCTCCACCAGGGTCACGACGAGATGGGCCTGCGAGGAAGCGCCCCCGGGGGCGGTGCCGAACGCTTTGCCGAAGGCGGATCGGAACCCGCTGTGCGACTCGAAGCCGTGCCCGAGGATCACGTCGTCCATCGGCTCGCCGCGCCGGATCTGCGTGAAGGCACGGGACAGCCGCAGGCCCCGGCACCACGCGGCGAAGGTCATGCCGTGATGCCGCTGGAACCAGCGCCGCACGCGCTCCGGAGAGAGCCCCGAGGCGCGCAGTTCTCGGGCGGAGATCTTTTCGTCGGGCGACTCGGCGGCGCGCCGCAGCAGGCGCCCGATCCAATCGGGCGGTTGACCATGCGCCAGTTCCGGACGGCACCGTTTGCATGGGCGGAACCCGGCGCGGACGGCGCTGCCGGCGTCGGGGAAGAAACGGAGGTTTTCGGGCTTGGGCCGAGACGGACAAGATGGACGACAGAAGATGCCGGTAGTCGTCACCGCGAAGCAGAACAGACCGTCATACTCCGGATCACGACGCCGCCAAGCGGCCAGCATCTCCTCCGGGTCCAAAGTGGGAGCGACAGTTTTCACGCCGCCAAATCTAGCAGCCACTTCCACCGAAAAAGCGACACGGCATTCCGCATCGCCAGGTGTCAGGGCGGTCACGCCCGCAATGATGGCCTGAATCCAGCAACCGGACGGAGTTGCCCGCTTAACCGCCTCCGCAACGGGGGCAAAGACAGATCTGAGGATTCGCGCCTTGGATTCACCGGATCACCGATTCACTGTAGGCCCAGCACTTGGGCGAGACTGATCCTTGTCCAAAACTTCCGCTGCTCATCTCCGCCCCGGCCTTTGTTTCCACGCTCCGCCGCGAGGGCAAAGTCGCCGGAATAGATCCGGCCCTGGAACTCGATGCGGACCTCGCCCGCAGGTTGATCCATTCGGCCCTCATAGTAGTTCACATGCACTTCGACCTGGCGGACATCGACCGGTGCGGTGAATTCGATGAACTCGTGTTCCCGGTCGGGCGAGGAACGGTGGTCCTTGAAGTAGAAGCCTTCTTCCGAGCGGGTGTGCTGGAAGAACAGGGTCTCCGCGTTGCGGCTCGGTCGGGCGTAGAGATCGAGATCGATGTCGCCTTGCCAACGGATGCCGATCTTCATCGGACCGATGAATGCGGTGGGCGGCGGTGGGCGATGATTGGCGGGCAGATCGCGCGTGATCCAGTCGGCGACGCCCACGTCGCGGGAAATGCGCAGCATCTCGATCTTGGTCTGGGCGGGATCGATTTGATCGTTGTTGCCACGTGAACCGTCCGCTTCTGTCCGGCCGCGCACGGCGTTGAACACGGTGGGCAGATCGTCGGTGAAGGTCTCCAGGCGCGCCCCTTGTGAGTTGAGAAAGAGATTCCAGAAACGGCCCACCTTCTGGCTGTGCAGATCGTTCGTCCAAGGATCGCCGAAGTAGCCCCAATGCACCCCAACCTCTGGAAGATGGTTTCCGGCATCCTTGAGCCCGAAGACCGATTTCTCGCGTGATGCGAGCAAGTGCCCGTCCGACGGAAAGTATCCTTCCACCATCGAGAAAGCCGGTTCCTTTTCGTCCAGATACAACGGGCTGCCGAGGACGATGGTCACGACGGAACCATTCGTCGTGTTCAGGTTCTCCGCGACGAAATCCATGAACTGCGGAAAACGCACGGCCCGGGCGAAGTCGAGATCGGCCACATTCGGCCGTTCCTTTGGTGAAGCGAGGAACGACTTGAGCTGCTGGATGGGACCGGCGAACTGGTTGGCCCGCGTCCGGTCGCTCTCGAAGGCGCGCACGTTGGGGATTTCGATCTGCGTGATGGTGCGCACATGGTAGGCGTCGTAGAGCCAGAGCGACGAATTGAGCGGCATGTCCTCTAGCAACAGCCGGACGAGGTGGCGGAAGACCTCGTCGTTGGCCCGCTCGTCGAGGAAGGGCGAGATCCCGACGATGTAGCGCACGTGCCGGGTCTGGTTTGCGGGAGCGGCGGGTTGGCAACCGGCACCGGCGAGCAGCAGCGCGAGCACGAGCAGGATATGGCACGGGTTCATGGGATCACTTGGAGTCGAGCGACAGCCGGTTGAGATCGCCGTTCTGCTCGGATCCTCCGTCGCGGTCCGCGTCGGCCAAGCGCGAACGGAGCTGTTCGGTGATCTGGTCGAGCAACTGCCGCTTCTGATGCCCCCGGTCCCGACGTTGCGCGGCTTCTTTCTGGAAGAGGGATTTCGCGTAGGCGACGAACGCGTTGAGCTGGTGTTCCAATCGGTCTTCGTTGCCCTTCGCGTCCGCCAGCGAGAGCCGTTCGCGGGCGATGCTTTCCTCCAACAATCGCCGTTCCTCGTCGTGCTGGGTGAACGCCGGATTGCGGGCGAGGCGCACCGGCCGGTGCTTCGCATACAGGCGGGTCATGTAGATGCCGAGCGCGGCGGACAGGCAGATCTCGGCGATCGCCTGCGCGGCCACGATGAGCATGTCGATCTGCTTGGCTCCACCCGGAGCGAACGAAGGAGAACCGCCGGTCGAACCTCCCTCGTCCCGCACGCTGAGGTGGGCGATCCGTTCCTCGGTGGTCAGGGAGAGCGCCGGATAGACGCTGGTATAGGCCGCCACCCACACGAGGACGGCAACCATGCCGATGCCCAGGCAGGTCCAGAGATAGATTCCTTGGCGACGGGAACTTTCGAGGAAGTCCCAGCCGATCTTCACCGCCAGCGCGCCGACCGGGAGCAGGGCCGCCCAGAGATACGCGCGCACCGGATGTTCGGTGAACGTGACGATGCCGGATTCGAGCAGATTGAAGGAGATGTTGAGGACGCCGAACACGAGCAGGCACGCGATGCCGACGGCGGCGATCCAGAACATGGTCTGGTCCCAGAGATTCCAGGGCGCGGTCGGCCGCGTGTCCGGCGCGCCCCCTTCCATCACCGGCAGCAGCGGTTCCTCGCCGACCAACCGTTGGCGAGCAGTCAGGAGCCTGGTTTCCAAGTCAGCCAGCCGACTCTCGCTCAAGAGCCGTTGTTGCCGGAACTGCTCGAGATCACGGCCGTGCTGATGGAGGAACAGGGATCGGTGGAACGACTCCACCTCCGCCAGCCCGTCGCCATTGGCCGATTCGGCGACGTTGCGGACGAATTCCAGGTTGATCGCCGAAGCGATGGTGCCGTTCTGGGCGTTGGAAGGTGGCTGGTTCATGGGAAGAAGGCGCAAGGGTTCCCGAGCGTCCGTTCAGCAGAACGGCGCCAGACGGACGCTCGGGAATTGTGGGAGCAGGGGGTTACCAGCGGAGCGGTTTCGGAGAACCGTTCTCCGGGGCGCTGTTCGGCACGGGCGTTGGCAGGTCGTGGTCGAGTTCCTTCTCGATCTGGTCATCCAACTCCTCCAGTTCCTCCTCCAGGGTCCCCAGCTGTTTCTCCAGTTGCCGCATTTGCTGCTCCAGCGTGTCCCTGCGCTGCTCGATGGCGCGGCGGTGCTGGTCGCGGTTGACGTTGTCGTTTCGGGTTTCGGCCAACCGCGTCTCTTCGCCCATCTTCCGACCCGCGTCGCGCATCGCCTTTTCGGCGTCCTTCACGGCCTTGGCCGCTTCCTTCTCCGCCTGCCGCACGGCCTTGGTGATTTCCTCCCGGTCCTTGTCGCTCAACGACCACTCCGGGTGGTGGTTCAAGGCGGGACCATTGAAATCCAATTTGCCAAGATCCTTGGCCTCGACCTTGGCGGGCTTGCCCTGGGCATCCTCGTTCCAGGCTTTGCCGCGAATCTCCTTCGACGGCTCCTTCCCGTGGGCCCGCTCGTGCAACAGCGAGTGGACCAGTTTTTCGAGCTGCGCCAGGCGATGTTCCAGCGATTCGTGGGCGGGGGCTGCGGGCGAGGTTGGTTCGGCCGGAGCAACGGCTTTGGCCGCCCGGGGCGGTTTGGGAGCCGCCGGAGCGGTTTGCGCCAGAAGGATCGCGGGCCGCGGTGCCGGAGCGGCCACAGGATGAGGAGCCGGTGTCGGAGTGACCGCGCTCGACGTGCGAACGGCCACGGCGGGAAGCGCGTTTTCCTTGATGCGGGCTTCGACGGTCGCGACCGGGGATACCTCGACCCGAGCCAGAGCAGGCGCTTGGTCGAGGCGAAGTTCCAGTTCGGTGTTCACCGGCGCGGTGACATCGGTGGGCACTTGAACCGCCACGACGGCGTCCGAAACGGTCGTGGCCATGGACGGCTCCGCCAGCACGAGCCGTGGTCCGGCGAGAAGTGCGACCGTGGCAACGGCGAAGGTGGTGGCGGTCAGCAATCCCGTGCGGGCCAGCGCGAGACGGGTCGAGGTGTTTCTTTTCGGATCGAGCAGCATATCTATCCTTTCCTTGAGTTGGTGGGGGTTGCTCCAGGCTGCTGGCGCGGCGGCCAAGTCACGGCCGCGCGTCCGCCCGGCAAATTCGGCGAGAAGCAGCGCGTAGTCCTTCGCGGAACCGGCGCTGGCGAAGGCGAAATCGTCGCAGGCGATCTCGCGCTCCGTGGTCAGGCGGCGGGAGAGCCACCAGACGGCGGGATGGAAGAAGAGCACCGCGGCGATGCCTTGCTGGACCAGATTGGTCCAGTCGTCATGGCGGCGGAGATGCGCCAGCTCATGGCGCAGCACGCTCTCGCATTCCATCGGAGCGGCGGCAGCGGTGAACCCTCGGGGCAACAGCACCATGGGCCGCAGGAAACCAATCGCGACGGGCGTGCGGAGTCCGTCGCTTTCCCGTGCGACGACGGGGCGGCCGATCCCCATTTCGCCGACCAAGCGGGCGCAAAGCTGTTCGACCGGCGCGGCCACCGGCTGGCCACGTTTCTTGAGCCGGAGGAGGAAAACGCACTGGCACAGGAGGCGGAGGAAACGAAGGCCGGCAATGGCCGCCACCGCCCCCAGCAAGATGAGGCTCGCCCTGTAGGGAAGCTCCGCCGGCCAGAAGCGCAGCCAGGCGAACGCTGCCTTTTCGGCGAGCCGGGGCGAAGCTTCCGAAGCATCACCGCCCGCGTTCCGTGGAGTTGTTTCGGGCGTGGAATGTTCCCGATGAGCAACGGCTGCGATTTCTGCGGGCCCGGCGGAGGACTGTTTTGGAAAGTCTGGCAATGCTCCGCCGTTCGGAATCGGAGCGGCTGTCGTTTCCTCTGAGTTCTGCTGCTCGGGCTGGGTGCCGACGATCGCCCCGGGCTCCTGCCCAAGCCCGGGCTCAACCCGGGGGGATACGGTGCCGTGAAAACCTACAGCCATGCCGCCCAGCTCTCGCTTCTCAGCTTCTCCATCCAGTGACCAATCAGCCGCTTCTTCTTTGGCGACAACCAAACTGGAGCGCGGCTGTGTTTCCGTCCGGCTAGCTCTTTCGTTCGCCGCCAGAGCCCAGTGGACGCACGGCAGCGCCGTCACCAGCAGCAGTGTGACGAAATCGGCCGCGTGACGCGTGGCCGCGTTGAGGCCCTTGCACAGCTTCAACCCGAGCCACAGCACCGCCACCAGCACCAGGCCCTGGTAGAGGCCGTTGAACAGCGCGGCCAGGACGCGGTGGCTCAGGATGTCGGCGTCGGCTGTCATGGTTCGGACAGGGTCAGGATTCGCGAATCCGCTTCTTCAGCTCGTCGAGCTCTTTGACGCTCAGTTCCTCGTCGCGCAGAAAGCTCAGGACCAGTTCGCCCGGCGAGCCCGAGAAGAACTTCGCCAACAGCTGCCCGACGGCCTTCTTGGCGGCGGCCTCACGAGCCACCTTCGCGGTATAGACGTAGGCGCGGCTGTCCTTGCGGCAGGCGACGTAGCCCTTGGTCTGGAGGATGCGCATCATCGTGAGGACCGTCGTGTAGGCCGACCCGTCCTTGCCTTCGAGTTCCTCGGCCACCTCCGCGACGGTGACTTCTCCTTTTTTCCAGACGACCTCCATGATGCGCAGCTCGGCGTCGGTCAGGGTCAGTGATTTTTTTCGGGCCATTGGTTCTCCGTTGTATTAAAGAATTAGTATGTGGAGGAAACCTCCATGAGACCCGCTGGTCAACTAAATTGTTAGTAGCGAGGTTTCCGAACTTCGCTGAAGAGGTTTTCTGAGAAGCATTCCGGCCATCCCGGCCCGGTTTCAATCGGAGTCAACCGTCGGTGTTTCCGGCAAAGTAAACCGGAACGTCGTTCCAAGGTTGGGCGTGGATTCGGCCCAGATGCGTCCCCCGTGGCGCTGGATGATGCGGTGGACGATGGAAAGGCCGATGCCCGTGCCTTCAAACTGGCTGGACGAATGCATCCGCTGGAACACGCCGAAGAGTTTCCCCGCGTATTTCATGTCGAATCCAACCCCGTTGTCGCGGACATGGAAGACGACGCCTTCGTCGGTGCGCTCGTGCCCCACACGGATGCAGGCCGGTTGGCGGTTGCGGGTGTATTTGAAGGCGTTGGAGAGCAGGTTGACCATCACCTGGCGGAGCAGCGCCGGATCCCCGGAGCAGGACGGCAGCGGCTCGACCACGAAGTCGATGCTGCGGCCGGGCATCGATTGGACCAGCTCATGGCCAACCTCCTTGGACAAAGCCGCCAGATCCACGGGACGTCTGGAAAGGTGCGCACGCCCGAGGCGGGCGAGGCGCAAGAGATCGTCGATCAAACCGTTCATGCGGTCCCCGCTCTGCGCGATCTTCCTGAGCAGTTCCCGGGCTTCGGCCGGGAGCTGGTCGGTGAACTTGCTTTCGATCATCGACGAGAACGCGTTCACGGCCCGGAGCGGGGCGCGCAGGTCGTGCGAGACGGAGTAGGAGAAGGATTCCAGATCCTTGTTGGCGGCCTCCAGTTCGGCGGTTCTCTGCCGCAGATGGCGCTCGAGCACCGCGTTCTTCAGCCGCAGTTCGCGGATGCGCAGCGCGCGTGAAATCACGGGCAGGACAAAGCTCAGCTTGAACGGCTTCAAGATGTAGTCGATGGCCCCGGCCTTCATCGCCTCCACGGCGGTGTCGATCGTCCCTTGGCCCGTCATCAGGACCACGACCATGTCCGGATCGATCGCGAGGGCCCGGCGCAAAAGCTCGATTCCGTCCATCCCTGGCATCATCAGGTCGGTCAGCAGCAGGTCGAACTTGGCGCGGCCCAGTTCCGCGAGCGCTTCCGCCGGGGCCGCGAAACCCGTTGCGGAGAACCCCCGATCTCCCAGCGTGTCGCACAGGGCCACCATTTGGGAGCGTTCGTCGTCCACGATCAGGAGGCGGGCCGGAGGCGGAAGTTCTTCGTTCATGGTGACTTTTCCCGAGGGGGGTGCCCATCGCCCCCACCGGCCACGCAGGCGGACAGCGCGTCCCGGATCTCGCGGAGTTTCGGGGGTTTTCCCAGGACATGATCCACGTGCGGCGGCACCTCGCCGTCGGCGATCATGCGGCGTCCCCATCCCGTGAGCATGATCACCGGGGTGGCCGGCGAGGCGGCCTTGATCGCGGCCGCGACTTTTCGCCCGTCGATGTGGGGCATCCCGAGATCGGTAATGACGGCGGCAAACGGCTCCTTGCCCGCCAGGGCCTCCGTGAAAGCGGCGATGCCCTCCGCGCCTCCGGGAGCGGTGACGACCCGATGTCCGTCCGCTTCCAGGATGTCACACAGGCTTCGCAACAACACCGGATCGTCGTCCACGGCCAGGAGGTGGAGCCGGGATGGCAGCCGGCCGGTGCGGCGATGGCCGGTGGGCGCGGTTTTTGACACGGGGTCGGCCGCCGAAAAGACGAGGCGCATGGTCGTGCCCTTGCCGCGAACGCTCTCGATTTCCAGATCCGCTCCGTGCCGGCGCGCCGTGCCATAAACCATTGCCAGTCCCAGGCCGGTCCCGCGCTCGCCTTTCGTGGTATAGAAGGGCTCGAGGCAACGGCGCCGCGTGTCCTCGTCCATTCCGACACCGGTGTCGGAGACCTCCACGTGGACCATCGGGTGGCTCCGTCCGGGTTCATGGCGCGTCCGCAACACCAGGGTGCCGCCTTCGGGCATGGCATCGACGGCGTTGAAGACGAGGTTGATCAGGGCCTCGCGCAGCTCGCTTTCCACTCCCAGGACCACGGGAAGGTCCGGAGAGGTTTCCACCACCAGGTCGATCATCACGCCGCGCTGCTGTGGCATGTCACTCCACCGCGCCCTGGAAAGGTCCACCACCTGGCGAACCAACTGGTTGAACTGCACCGGCACCAAGACCATTTCCGGTTCCCTTTGCCGGTAGAACTCGCGCATCCGAGCCACGGTTTGGGCCACGTCGTCGATGGCCCGCTGGATGGTCTCGAGATAGGAACGCGCCCTGGGGCCGAGCCCCGTTTCGTTCTCCAGCAGCGACTCCGTGTAGAGCGCCACGGGCGAGATCGCGTTGTTGATGTCGTGGGCGATGCCGCTCGCCATCTGCCCAAGGGCCTTGAGGCGCTCGTGCTGCATCACGGCTTGCTGCGTCTGGCGAAGCTCGTTGTAGGCCTGCTGCAGCGCCCCGTGGAGCTGCGCCTGGTGCGCGGCCAGGGCGGCGTGCTCGCAAAGCTGCCGGATGAACTCGCATTCGCCGCTGCTGAAGGCGTTCGCGGCCAAGCGGGCGACGACGACGACCCCGAACACCTGGCTCTCGACCAGCAACGGGGCGATGACCAGTGAACGAAGTCCCGTCCGGGCCAGCCGCTCGGGGAAAGGGAAGGCCACCTGGCCGATGTCGGGCTCATGGACCAACTGGCCCTGGATGCAGCGGGACAATCCGTTGCCATCCACGGGAACCCTGCTGCTTTCGGTCAGGCCCGCCTCCCTGGCCCGGGCGAGACACCCGCGCGCCACTCCGCTGACCACCAGGTCGTTCTCCGTCGGCCGGTAGAGCAGGACGCAGCTGAGGTCGGCCCCGAGATCCTTCTCCAGGCTTCCGGCCACGACCTGAAGGACGCTCTCGACGTCCTGCCGCTCGCCGATGGCGCGCGTGATCTGGCTCAACAGCTCCAGCCGCGCCAGCTGCGCCTTCACCCGCGTCTCCGCAAGGCTTCTTTCGGCGATCTCGTCGGACAGCGTCCTGTTGCTGGACCGCAGATCGCGTTCCTGCGCCTCGATGACCGAGAGCATTTCGTTGAACGATTCGGTCAAGGTGTCGATCTCGCTGCAACGGCCGGAGGATTCGGCCCGCGCCGAGTAGTCCTTGCGCTCGGAGATCTTCTTCGCCGTGGCCGTCAACGCCAGGATCGGCTCGGTGATCGGGCGCTGCAACCGCGACGCCAGCAGATACGCCAGGCAGATCGAACCGCCCAGCACCGCGCCGGCCACCAGCCCGAAGAGAAGCAGGCGCTCGTGCAGCCCCTGCAGGCTCGCCTGCAACCGCATCGTCCCGACGCGTTTCCCGTTGAGGATCACCGGCCGGTGGAGAACCAGACGGCCGTCGTCGAACCGGATTCCATCCGCTTCCGGCACGGCCGGAAACTCGGGCTGTTCACCGGAACGGACGAAGGAGGCCAGCACATCGCCGTCGGCCAGATACAGGCACGCGCTTTCCACGTAGGGATCGGCTTCGAGCGCGCGGAGCGTCTCTTCGGCCGCAGCCTCGTCCTGGAAGGCGATGGAAGCCTGCGAATTCCGGACGATCACGTCCGCCAACACCACCATGTCGCGCGTCAACGTCCGCCTGAAATCCATCATCTCGTAGATCGCCAGGGCCGCGCAGGCGAACAGCAGCATGATCGTGCAGGTCGTGATGACGACCCCGTTCAGGCTCCGCTTGATCGAGACGGCTCCCTTCATCCTAGGGCGTTCCTTTCCCCGGACCGGACCGGACGATTTTTCCCAGCCGGAGCAGCTTGGAGCTGATCTTCAGCCCGGAACGCTCCGCCGCGTCCGGATTGATCTCGAACCGGATCTTCTTCTCGTCGGTGAAGAAGTTGATGACGCCGCCCTTCTCCGCGAAGTCCTTGGTCTCGCCGACGGTCAAAACCGGTCTCGATCCGACGACCGAGAGCATCTCGGACACCTCCCGCCGTTCTGTCTGCGGCAGGAAGACGAGCTGGCAACCCGTCAGCTCCGCCATCGTCCTGGCCCGGACCACCTCCACCTTTCTGCCCTGGACGGTTTCGCCCCGAACCACTTCGTCCAGGGCTTGGCCGAACGGGTCGGCGCCGAGAATGCCGATCCGCATCGGCGTCTCCGGATCGGCGAACGTGTCTTGGGGCCACTCGACGAACTGCAAGAACTGGAAAACGAACGCGGCCTTGACCTGGTATTCCTTGGCGGTGGCGGAATCGGCGGCGGCCAGCCCGTAGCCGGAGAGACAAAGGAGGAAGGCCGCGCCGAGAAGGAACAGCCGCCGCGCTTGCCGGGCAAACCCAACGAGCTGATGGAATCGGCGGTTCATCGCATTGGGTTTCCGATCCTACCAGCGGTAGGAAACCTTCGCATAGACGCTTCGCCGGATCTCCTCGCGGGGGTTGGGACTGGAGACCACATACTCGGCATGTTGGTCATGCAGGAGGTTCTGTCCGACCACCGCGATCTCCCAGTTTTCGTTCACGTGCCAGGCGAGGCGGGCTTCGAGTTCCCAGTAGGCGGGCACCGTGGCGGCCGTGCCGCTGGTGTTGTAGCGGAACGAATCGACCCAGCGCAGCCCCGCGTCCAGCTCCAGACCGTGCGGCAGGTTCATGGAGGACCGGATCGAGAACCGGTTTTCGGGATCGGCCGTTTCGTTGAGCGCGTTGTTGAAATCCACGGCTCCCGATTTTACGCGGATGTCCTCCCGCAGGAGCGTGTAGCCCAGCTTCAACCGCCACCATTCGAGCAGCTGGTAGTTGAGGCTCAGCTCGAACCCGTAGGTCTCCCCTTCCAGGTTGTTCTCGTAGAAGAGGGGCAGACCGAACACGGCGGGAGGCGGGCTCGGGCTGGTGCTGCGCAGATCGTCGTATTGGTTGTAGAAGGCCGAGAGCGACGTCGAGAGCCTTTGCCCGAGGCGCGCGCGGTAGCCGACCTCATAGGCGATCAGCGTCTCGGACCGGAAATTGGCCCCTCCGATCAGCAGATTGTCCACGATGGGCGAAAACGCCGGGGTCGGCAGCCGTTCGTCCCGGTCCACTCTCGACGGAGCCCGGATGGTGCGGGAGACAGCGGACCACACCATGTGGTTTTCCCCCACATTCCATTGGAGGCGTGCGCTGGGTTCGACCTCGAACCCCGTGTAGTCGTTGTGTTCGACCTTGGTCCCCAAGGTGAACGCCAGATCATCGACGAGCTGGATCTGGTCCTGCACAAACCCGCTGAACAGGTCCTGATCCAGCTCCGGGGGATCGAACGCCAGTCCCGGCGCGCTCATCACTTCGTCATGCGTGAAGCGATAGCCGAGCCCCCAGACGAAGCTTTGCCGATCCCCCAGGCCGAACCGATGCTGGAAATCGAGGTCGTAGGTGTCCAGGTCGTCCTTGAGCCGACCGGCCGGTGCCAATTGGTTGCCGTTGGCCGTGGTCGCCGGGACCGGCAAAGACAGATGGGTCCGGTCGTAATAAAGCTGGAGGCTCAGATCGGAATCTTCCGAGAACACATGGGTCCATCGCCCCAGCACATTGCCGCCGGAGACATCGGCGGAGCCACCGGTCGCGATGTCCTCTTCGCCGTCATAGACATCGCCCTGCAAGGTGAAGGTGTTCCGGTCCGAGACCTCGGCGTCCATCCGGAATCCGCCTTGGCCCATGTGCCACGCGTCCGACGCGTCGCTGCCGTTCGGAAAGACCTCGTTGTCGCGCGTGAAGAACTTTCCATAGACCCGGAAGAACACATTGGTGGCGAAACTTCCGCCGTAGCGCAGGCCGGTGAAACCCTGCGGCTGCGTCCCGCCGCCCGCCTCCCCGTAGAACCCCTGCGTGTCCTTGGCGCTCTTGCTGATGATGTTGACGACGCCGTTGACCGCGTTGGCTCCCCAGAGAGTGCCGCCCGGACCGCTGATGACCTCGATGCGGTCGATGTCCTCCAGCAGATAGTCCTGCCGATCCCAAAACACCCCGGAGAAGAGCGGCGTGTAAACGGTCCGCCCGTCGATCATCACCAGCATCTTGTTCGCCAGATCCGTGTTGAACCCGCGGGCGCTGATGGCCCAGTCGTGCGAGTTCTTCTGCGCCACATGGAGGTTGTCGGCCAGCCGCAGAGCTTCCGGAATGCTGGTCGCCCCCGAGCGGCGGATGTCTTCTCCGGTGACGACCTGGATCGCCGACGGCGTTTCGGAAAGCTTCTCCGGCTGCTTGGAAACCGAGATCACCTCGATGTCCATCAACTCCTCCAAGCTGAGCTTCTTGTAGGGGACGGCCGCGTCGCGTGGGTTCACGGGGGGCGAATCCGGGGCTTCAGCGGCTCTGGCCCACGCGGCGCAGATGAGCCCCACTGACGCTCCCATCCGGATGGATGCCCGGCGGACCGTGAACCGGCTACGCCAGCGCTTGTCGGCAGAGAATTGCTTCATAGGCCTTCCTGTCGCGAGCAGCCGAATGCAAAGACGCCAATACCGAACTCGCTCGACCCTCTTGGCCCGAACCTCTGTCGTCGCTCCGATTCCCGTCCCACTGCTGGAGTGCTGGATCGGTTTGGATCGGGAGCGATCCGGCAAAGACGTTGACCACGGAGGTCAGCGACCTTTCGCTGAAATTGGCTGCGTCCGATCCTTACGCCGCTGCGGCAACGTGTGTCGAGCAACAGATGTCTCGAATCGCAATTTTACACGTAACTCAAAGTATTCATTCCTAGACGGTTGCGCTTGGGGTTTCTCTAGGGCAACCGCGTCGGAACCCCTTGCAGACCATCCTTCACTCGTCGCGGGACTCGGTCTGGCGACGGACCATTTCCTGATATCGACCACCGATCGCCACCAGTTCTTCGTGGGGGCCCTGTTCGTCGGGCAACTTCGTCCGGTCCCTGTGGTCCGTGTCTTCCGCGCCAACAGGCATTTTGGGGGTTGCCGGATGTGGCTTTCGTGTGAAAGACACGGAAACTTCACCCAAATGGCAACCTGCGTCGTTTCCTTTCGTTGTGCAGCGTTGGCCCTGACGTTGTCGGCGGTTTCCGTCCCCGATGTGTTGGCCGCCAGCATGTCTCCCATCGCCGTGACGGGCTTCAACCGCGACGTCGTGCTCGAAAGCTCGGCCTCGGGTCCGCCCTACACGGCCGCGCAGGAGCTGAATCCGAACGAGGGGAACGTCTTCTACGAAGAGGGCTTGCCCGGCCTCTTCCTGGGGTTGCCGGCCTCCCGATCGTTCGTCAGCCAGTTGCCGGGCGACGACGGCACCGTCTTCCAGCTCCAGCCCTACAACGCCAACAACGCGCTCGTGCTCAGCAGCGGCACCGGCATCAGTTCCGGCGCGCTCACGCTGGTCACGCCAGCGACCTACGCTCGCATCGCGGTCATCGCGAACTCGGCCAGCGGCGGCAACACCGCCAATCTCACGCTGCACTTCTCCGATGGCGGCACGGTGGCCACGACCTACGAGGCGCCGGACTGGTTCAACAACGGCGGCTACGCGCTGCTGGGCTTCGAGCGGATCAACGTCAACAGCGGCAACACCAGCGGCGGCACGAGCAACCCGCGTTTCTACCAGACGACCATCGACCTCGTCGCGCTGCTCGGGGCGAACAACCGTCCGCTGGCCGCGATCACGTTCGAGCAGGCCTCGGGTGCGGGTTCGACCGGCATCTATGCCGTCAGCGGCGAACTCGCGCCGGATCTTTCCACCAGCATCGTGACGCAGCCGGTCAACGTCGCGGTGGGTGAACTCCAGCCGGCTGCGCTCATCGCGGGCGTGGCGGGCAGTCCGTTCCCCTCGGTGCAATGGTATCGCAACGGCGTCGCCGTTCCCGGAGCGACCAAGACGGCGCTGGAGTTTCCGTCGGCTCCGTTGTCCGAACACAACGTCCCGTATTTCCTCGTCGCCTCGAACTTCGTCGGCGGCATTCCCCGCAGCGCAACCAGCGTGGTGGCGCGGCTGCTGGTCACGGCGGACACCACGCGGCCCCGTTTGGTCACGGCGGCGTCGCTCGGGTTGCAGCAAGTCCAGCTTTCGTTCTCCGAGCGCATCCATCCGTCGAACGTCGCCACGTTGGGGAACTACACCCTCACGGGGCCGGGCGGAGCGGTCGGCATTCTGTCCGCCGCGCTGGATGTCTCCCAGAGCAACGTGGTGCTGAACGTGCCGGCGTTGGTCGATGGCGGCCTCTACACCGTCGCGGTCGCGCAATTGACCGACCAGGCGGCGGCCCGGAATGCCTTGGCCGTCGGCACGCAGACGAACTTCACCGCATCGCTCTACGCTCCGGCGACCATCGGAGGGGCTTTGCCTGCCGGTTCACAGCAGGTGGTTCCAGGCGGATTGGATCTCGTGGGCGGCGGGCTGGATGTTGGCGGCACGAGCGATGGCTTCCAGTTCAGCCATCGGCCCGTGACGGGAAACTTCGACGTGAAGGTCCGGCTCGATTCGCTGGAACTGGCGGACGTGTGGACGGAGGCCGGATTGGTCGTGCGGGAAAGCCTGAATGGCGACGCGCGTTCGGCCTCAGTCATGGCCACACCCACGGTCAGCGGTGCCTACTTCCAGGCACGCACCGTTGCGGCTGGAGCGACGACGCTCTCGGGCTCCGCGCCGGTGTCGTATCCGAACATGTGGCTGCGCCTGCAACGCGCGGGCGACGCCTTCACCGGCTTCGTCGGCTACGACGGCCAGAGCTGGACGCGCCTGGGTTCGGCGACGATGAGCCTGCCCGCGACGCTGCATCTGGGCTTCGCCGTGTCCAGCCACACGACGAACCGCACGGCCAAGGCGGCCTTCCGCGAGTTCTCGGACGTGGCGGCTGGCGCGGGCGTGAATCCGCCCTTGGCCCTTGAGCCTTTGGGCCAAGCCAGTCGCGCGACGTCGCTGGTGATCTCCGAGATCATGTATCACCCGCCCGTGCGGATGTTGGGCAACCGCGAGGTCGAACTGGAGTTCATCGAGATCTTCAACACCCGGGGCGAGCCCGAGGACATCGGCGGCTACCGGATCGCGGGCGACGTGGAATACACCTTCCCGCCGGGCACGGTGATTCCCGGCGGCAGCTTTCTGGTCGTGGCGCGTTCGCCCTCCGATCTGGCGGCGGTCACGGGCGCGACGGGCGCGCTGGGACCGTGGCAAGGCGCGGCGACCAATGGCCTGTCCAACTCCGGCGGCGTGGTGCAGCTCCGGCATCGCTCCGGCGCGCTGTTCCTGAACGTCGAATACGACACCCGCGCTCCGTGGCCGGTGTCGGCCGATGGCGCGGGCCATTCGCTCGTGCTGGCACGGCCTTCGTATGGTCAGGGCGAACCGCAGGCGTGGGCCGCGAGCGACGCGATTCTCGGCTCGCCCGGGCGAATGGAGCCGATCACGGCCGATCCGCTGCGCTCGGTGGTGATCAACGAAATCCTCGCCCACACCGACGACCCACAGCCCGACTTCATCGAGCTCTACAACCACGGCAATTCGTTGGTGGATCTTTCCGGCGCCTGGTTGAGCGACGATGCGGACACGAACAAGTTCCGAATTCCGAACGGCACGACCTTGGCCGCGCGCAGCTATGTGCGGTTCGAGCAGGGCACGCTGGGCTTCTCGCTCAATGCGGCGGGCGAGGAGGTCTTCCTGGTGAATTCCAACCGCACGCGGGTGATCGACGCCGTCGCGTTTGGCGGCCAGGAGAACGGCGTCTCGTTCGGGCGCGTGCCGAACGGCGGTCCGGAGTGGCATCGGCTCGCGGCGTCCAGTCCGGCGGCGGCCAACGGCGTCGCCCGCGCCGAAGCCGTGGTCATCAGCGAGATCATGTTCGATCCGATCACCGGTGAAGACGACGACCAGTTCGTCGAGCTGCACAACCGGACGGCGCAGGCCATCGATCTCGGCGGTTGGCGGCTGACCGACGGCATCGACTTCCGCTTCGCGCCGGGCACGACGCTGGGCGCGAATTCCCATCTGGTGGTGGCGCGCAACGCGGCGCGGCTCCGCACCTTGTATCCCGGACTTTCTGTGGCGAACTGCGTGGGCGATTTCGCCGGGCGTCTCAGCCACGGCGGCGAACGGCTCGTGCTGACCATGCCGGACGAGATCGTCTCCACCAACGGCTCCGTGCGCGTGACCAATGTCATCGACATCGCGGTCAACCAAGTGACCTACGGCACCGGCGGGCGTTGGCCCCGGTTGTCCGACGGCGGCGGCTCCAGCCTGGAACTGATCGACACCGACGCGAATACCCGGCTCGCCGCGAACTGGGCCGCCAGCGACGAAACGGCCAAGGCGGGTTGGACCTGGATCTCGCGCACGGGCCGCGTGGACAACGCCAGCGCCACCGCCGACCAGCTCCAGGTGCTGTTGCTGGGCGAAGGCGAATGCCTGATCGACAACGTGGAGGTGATCGACAGCAACGGGAACAACCGCGTGGCCAATTCCAACTTTGAATCGGGGATCACCGGCTGGACCGCTGAAGGCACCCTGTCCGGTTCGGGCTGGGAAACGGCCGAAGGTTTCGGCAGCGCGCGCTCGTATCGCCTGCGCGCGGTGGGACGCGGCGACAACCAGATGAACCGCGTGCGGACACCGCTCACCAGCAGCTTCGCCTCCGGCAGCACCGCGATCATCCGCGCGCGCGTCCGGTGGCTGAGCGGCCATCCGGAGATCCTGTTCCGGTTCCGGGGCAACGGCCTCGAAGCCGCAGGCGCGATGTCGCTGCCGGTTGCTCCCGGCACACCTGGTGCAGTCAACAGCCGCCGCGTGGTCAACGCCCCGCCCGCGATCCACGAGGTCGCCCATTTCCCGGTGGTGCCCGAGACGGGCCAGAGCGTCGTCGTCACCGCGCGGGTGGACGATCCCGACGGTGTTTCCGCGCTGAACCTGCGCTACCGCATCGATCCATCGGCGACGCTGACGACGTTGGCCATGAACGACACCGGCACCGGCGGCGACGCGGTGGCGGGCGACGGCGTGTTCAGCGCGACGATTCCCGGCCAAGCACAGGGAGTGCTTGTGGCGTTCCACGTGCAGGCCACCGATGGACTGGGGCAGGGGGCTTCGTTCCCAGCTTCGACGCCGAACGGCGAATGCCTCGTGCGCTTCGGTGAACCCACGCCCGTGGGCAACATCCCCGTGTATCGCATCTGGATGACGCAGGCGACGTTCAACGCCTGGACCTCGGCCAACAAGCTGGGCAACGCGGCCTACGACGTGACTTTCGTCTCGGGCAACGCGCGCGCCATCTACAACACCGAGGCGCAATACGCCGGCAGCCCCTACATCTCGCCCGGCTACAACAACCCCGCCGGCAACCGCTGCGGCTACAGCATCGGTTTTCCGAAGGACGATCTCTTCCTCGGCTCCGACGGGCTGGTGCTCGATTGGCCCGGCGGCCACGGCGGCGAACGCACCGCCATCCAGGAGCAGATGGCCTATTGGTTGGCGGACCGGATGGACCTGCCGTTCAGCCACCGGCATTTCATCCGGCTGCACGTGAACGGCGTGACCGACATGCAGCGAGGTGGCGTCTTCGAGGCGGCGTTCCAGCCGGGCGGCGACTACCTGGAGGTTTGGGAAGACGGCGACAGCGACGGCGACTTCTACAAGATCGACCGCGCCTTCGAGTTCGGCGACGGCGGCGGGCTCATCGCCGATCCGCAGCCCCGGATGCAGCTCTACACCACGACCGATCCGACCACCGGCGCGACGATCAAGAAGGCGGAGCGCTACCGCTGGACGTGGATGAAGCGCGCCTACGATTCCGCGCTCGATTTCACCAACGTGTTCGTCCTGGCAGATGCGTTGAACGCGGCTTCGCCCGAACCCTACACGGCGCAGACCGAGGCGCTGGTGGATGTCGAGCAGTTCATGGGGGTCTTCGCCTTCGAGCACATCATCGTGAACTTCGACAGTTGGGGCCACGACATCGGCAAGAACATGTATTCCTACAAGTCGCCGACCGGGAAGTGGCGGCTGTATCCCTTCGACCTCGACTGGCTGATGCTGGTCTCCGCGCAGACCGGACGCGGCCCGGCCAACGCTTCGCTCTACAGCTCGGAAGACCCGACCGTGTCCCGGATGTATGACCATCCCCCGTTCCGCCGCGCCTACCTGCGCGCGGTCCGGAAGGCCGTGGACCACGGGATGGATGCGGCGGCCTACGAGCCGGTGATGGACGCGAAATACCGTTCGCTGGTGGAGAACGGCGTCACGCTCTGCGACGGCGGAAGCCTCGTGAACCCGACGGTGGTCAAGCAGTGGTTCAGCACGCGGCGCGATTTCCTGCTCGGTCAATTGGCCGAAGGCGAAGCCAGCTTCGGCGTGGCCGGAGCGACGTCGTTCACCGCGTCCACGAACGTCGTGACGCTCACCGGCACCGCGCCTCTCGGCGTTGAGAGCATCACGGTCAACGGCCAGTCCTGGCCCGTCACTTGGACCTCCGTCACCGGCTGGCGCATCCGCGTGCCGCTCGTGCCCGGGGCCAACGCCCTCACGGTTGGGGGACTGGACGAGAACGGCGCGGCGGTCGGTTCACCGGTGGCGCTGAGCGTCCAATACTCCGGCGCGGCGGTTTTGCCCATCGATCAGGTCGTCTTCAACGAGATCATGGCGCTGCCGTCGGTCGATGGCGCGGAATACCTCGAACTCTTCAACCGCTCGACCACCACCGCCTTCGACCTCTCCGGCTGGACGGTGAACGGCGTGGACTACGTCTTCCCGCCGGGCAGCGTCATCGCGCCGGGCGGCTATCTGGTGCTGGACCGAGATCGCACGGCCTTCGTCTCGGCCTACGGCGTGCAGGCGCCGGTCTTCGACAGCTTCGCGGGTGGGCTCCAGGCGAATGGTGAAACGCTCACGCTGCTGCGACCGCTCGCGGGCGGCGGCGAGGAGATCGTGGACCGCGTCCGCTACGAACCCGGCGTGCCGTGGAAATCCGCCGTGGGTTCGTCGTTCCAGTTGATCGACGCCGCGAAGGACAACAGCCGCGTGGCGAATTGGACCTCCGTGACCTCGGACCAACCGGCGGCTCCGGAATGGAAGTTCTTCAGCACAACCGGCACGGCCACTTCGT
>CAMLMI010000019.1 GCA_946480965.1 uncultured Verrucomicrobiales bacterium
CGTCATGCCCGTTCCCCAGGCCATCGTCTTCGATCTCGGCAAGGTGCTGGTCGATTTCGACTACGGTCGCGCCGCCGCCAACCTCGCCACCCGCTCCCGTCTCCCGGCTGACGAGATCCGCGCGTTGCTCGACCAGACGCCGCTCCTCCACGAATACGAAACGGGCCTGCTGACCACCGCGCAGTTCCGCGAGCAGGTCGGCCAGGCCATCGGCTTCGACGGCACGGCGGAGCAGTTCGCCGCGCTCTTTGCCGACATGTTCACGCCCATCCGGGAGATGATCGCTTTGCACGACGAGCTGGTGCGGCGCGGCGTTCCGACCTTCGCCTTCTCCAATACGAATGAGCTGGCCATCCAGTTCATCCGCCGCGCGTATCCGTTCTACGGGAAGTTCACCGGGACCGTGCTCTCCTACGAGGAAGGCGCGATGAAGCCGACCGACCGCATCTACGCCGTCGTCGAGCAACGCACCTGGCACCGCGGCGACCGCCTCTTCTACCTCGACGACCGTCTGGAGAACGTGGAACAAGCCCGCCAGCGCGGCTGGCAAACCGTCCACCACGTATCGGCGGAAACGACGGTCCGAGCCGTGCGGGCCGCCCTTGGCCCGGCCGCACCCTGATCCGCCGGAAGCCGAAATCGCGGCGGCGCGCGCCGTTCCGTTCTGCTACCCTCCGCCCATGCGTCCCGAGAAACTGATCTTCGTTTACAACGCCGACGAGGGGTTCTTCAACGTGCTGACCGACTGGACCCACAAGCTCGTCTCGCCGTCCACCTACCAGTGCAGCCTGTGCCTCTACACCTACGGCATGACCGGGATGCGGAAGCCCTGGAAGGAGTTCCTCGATGCCCTCGGGCTTCCCTGCGAGTTTTTCCACCGGCCCGATTTCCGGGAAAGGTTCCCGGGCGTGTCGGTGGAATTCCCGGCCGTGCTCGGCCTGCGCGGCGAAGCGGTGGAGGTGCTGCTGTCGGCGGAAGAGCTCCGGAAAGCTTCCTCGCTCGAAGGCCTGATCTCGGCGCTGCGCACGCGTCTCCGGACCGACGGTGCCTGACCGCCGGTCCAAAAGAGGAGCCCGTTCCTCCGGGCGAAGCAGTTGGTCTGCGCCGATCCGGTTCAGCGCCGAGGGCCCGGCTTCTTCGGCGTGAAATCCTCCGCCGCGACCCGGCGGCGCGTGCGGTTCCAGAAGAGACGGTTCAGCGCGAGCACGATGACCGGCGCGAGCACGGACCAGAGGTTGAAGCGCAGGCCGTGGTCCACGCCGAATTCCCGGATGGAGCCGATCAGCGCCGCCAATACGCCGAGCGCGAGATGGAGCGACCATTCCATCACCCGGATCAGGGCCAGCATGTTGGTCTTGGGATCTTGCGGTTGGTCGTCGGGTCGGGACATGGCGCGGGGAACGTAGCTCCACCCTGCGGGAACGGACAAGTGCCGGAGCCGTTCAGCGCCCGGAAAGCTCCGTGCCCGCCGCTCCCAGCGCCTCCATCCGTTTCGCCGCCGCCAGGGAACCGATCTCCTCGATCCGGCGATACCACCGCTCCAGATCGCCGTCGCATTCGCGCAGCAGCGCCTCGAACCTCGGCACCAGCGCGTGGTAGGTGGCCACGTCGTTCAGGCGCGCGTTGTTCAACGGCCCGCCCAGCCACATCGCCGTCGCGGTTCCGTCGCCCCACTCCGCGACCAATGCCTGCAATTCCGCCTCGATGCGCCGCAGTTCGCGGGCTTTCTGCTCGCGCGCGACCGTGGAATCCGTCGCCGTTCGATACAGTTCTTCGAGCCGTTGTCGTCCGCTCAACAGAATCTGCCGCACGGAGGCTTCGCGTTCCCGCTGGAGACGCCAAGCTGCCATCTGGGCGGAGTCGCCGCGCTTCACGATCCAGCGCCGCACGCCTTCCGTCGCGACCGCCGTGGCGTAGGCCTCGTTGAACTCCGTGTCGCCCGCCACGAAGAACCTCCGGTGCGCCAGCTCGTGGAACAACACGTCGGCCAGCGCGAGTTCGGGATCGAAGAGATACGTGTTCAGCAGCGGGTCCGAGAGCCAGCCGAGCGTGGAATAGGCCGTCACTCCGCCCACCGACACGTCCCAACCCTCGCCCATGAGCTCGCGGGCCAGCGCCGCCGCCTCTTCCTTCCGGAAATAGCCGCGATAGCCCAGGCGTCCCACCACCGGATACCACCACTCCTTCGGTTCCAGCGAAAACTCCGGCGCGGCGGTCACGGTCCAGGTCACGAACGGCCGCCCGAGATCCGCGTAGCGGTGATACGAACCGCCCGGTTCCAACAGCAGCTCGCGGCGGGCGAATTCGCGCAGCTCCACCGCGAGTTCCAGACGTTGCCTCAATTCCGGAGCCGCGTTGGTTTCCGCGAGGATGGCCGTGACCGGGCGTTGGCGGGACCATATCTCCCACTGGCCGGCCACCGCCTGGCGGTAAAACTCGGCATGGCGGCATCCGGAACCCGCCAGGGCGCCGAGGATGCAGACCAACAGCCCGAGCCAGCGTCCGGGTCGGTTCAAGAATCGCCGCGTCATCGCGCCCGATGAAACCGAGTCTTCCCAAAAAAGGAAGCCCCCGGGGCGTTCCCCGGGGGCTTCGGAAATCCGGATGCGGGCTTCTCAGCGGGGCCCGAGCAGCCACCACAGGAACCACAGCACGACACCCAGACGCAGCGCCTCCAGCGCGATCCGGCTCCGGGGAGTGCCCAAGGGCTCCGCCGGGGCGCGCATCGTTTCCAGAAGCGTTCCGCCGCGATTTTGCCGTTCTTTTCTGCTGAGTTTTTCGATGGCCACTGCTGGAGTCGTTGCTCGGTTCATTTTGTTGGTTTTTGAAACCCGAACGGTTGATGCAGAAGTTGTTCCAATCAGAAATGACACGGCCTTCCCGGCCTGTGGTCCTCGCCGTTGCCTTCCCTCATGTCCATGTCGTCCCTCTCGCCTGAATTGCCCCGCGCGGTTGCTTGGCTGGAAGAATGCCGCGCCCTAGGCTGGCATCCCGGAGCCCAGCTTCATGTGTCGCACCACGGACGCTGCATCGCGGATCTGGCCTTGGGCGAAGCCCGTCCGGGCCTACCGATGCAGCCCGGGACGCTCAACCTCTGGTTCTCCTCCGGCAAACCCGTCACCGCCGTCGCCATCGCCCAACTGGTCGAAGCCGGCCGCCTCGATTGGGACACGCCCGTGGCGAAGTGGCTCCCGGAATTCGCCGCCCACGGCAAAGGCGCGCTCCAGCTCCGCCACTTGCTCACGCACACCGGAGCCTTCCGCGCGGCCGACGCCGTTCCCGAAGACACGCCGTGGCCGGAAACCATCGCCCGCATCTGCGACACGCCACTGGAAGAAGGCGCGACTCCCGGCACCTCGGCCGCCTACCACACGCATTCGAGCTGGGCGATCTTGGCCGAGTTGGTCCAGCGCGCATCCGACGAACCCTTCGAGGACTTTGTGCGTCGCCGGGTGTTTTCCCCGGCGGGCATGGACGACAGCCGCGTGCGGATCTCGCCGGAGGAATTTCCTCGGCTCGAACCGCGCCTCGGTTGGATGCACCTCACGGATCGCGGCTCCGTTGATCCGCATCCGTTTTGGAACACCCCGGCCTCTGCCGCCACCCTGCGGCCCGGCGCGTTCCTGCGGGGACCGATCCACGATCTCGGCCGGTTCTACGAAGCGTTGCTGGCCGATCCGAGCCCCCTGCTCCGCCGTGAAACCATCGCGCACATGACCCGCCGCCACCGCGAAGGCCTGTGGGACGACACCTTCAAGCACAAGATCGACTTCGGTTACGGCCTGATCCTCAACTCCGCCCGCTACGGCGTGGAAACGGTGCCGTATGGATTCGGCCGCCACGCCTCGGAATCCGCCTTCGGCCACGGCGGAGTGCAAACCTCCTGCGCCTTCGCCGATCCCGCCCACGGTCTCGTAGTCGCCTGGGTCTGCAACGGCCTGCCCGGCATTCGCCTGCACCACAAGCGCGGCCGGGAGCTCAATACGCTCATCTACAAGGATCTGGGCTTGGCCCAATGATCTGGCGTGCGGGCCGGATGTCCTGACCCGGCGTTTGTCCATCTCTCCGGAAGCCCCCGTCCCAACCGGCGGTCGGATCGACACCGTCTCTTCGCCCGTTCGACACATTTCCGTAACACGCGGCGGCGATGTTAGGGACATGGTTCTGGGTCACATTCGTTGGGGACGCGCCGAGCAGCCGTTGTTGGCCCGGCACCGGGTGCATACCTATGTGCGGCCCAAGCCCGCCGCCACGTTCGAATCCGGGATCGGCGCCACGGAAGCCGCCAACCTCACGCAGCTGCTGGCGCACTGCTACGCCGAAGGTTGCCTGGCCTCGTCCGAAGTGCTCGCTAGGGCAAACCGCGAACCCGCGCTGTATCGGCTCCTGCCCGCCCGCCCGCTCACGGTCAACGGCCTGCGCCGCTTCCGTCGCTGCCACCGGGCCGCAGTGGTCAAGGCCTTGGCCCAAGCCCTCACGGGCCGCCGCGCCTCGGAAACCGGCCCGGCCCGCCCGGAAACACCGACGGCCCAGGCCGAAGAATGCCTGCACTTGGCCCAGCTTCTGGACTTGGGCTTGGAAGACGACTGAGCGTTCCGCGCCGATCAGACCGACAAAAAAGCCGCCGATCCGAGGATCGGCGGCTTTTTGGCTGAACCGTTGCCGGTTGCTCTACTTGGCGGCGATCATGCCGCTCTGGCGCGCGTAGTTGAAGATCCCGCCCGCATCCACCACCGGTCGGACGTCGCCCAGCGGCTTCAGGGAATAGACCTTGCCTGTGCCCAAGTGTGTGATCGTGCCCGCATCCAGGTCCAGCTTGGCCTCGTCTCCCGTCTTGAAGGCGTCGCACAGCCGGTCCGTGGCCTCGCAAGGATACAGCTCGCCGGTGGCCACGCAGTTGCGGAAGAAGATCCGCGCGAAACTCTCCGCCACGATGGCATGGCAGTCCGCCGAACCGATGGCGATGGGCGCGTGTTCCCGGGAACTGCCGCAGCCGAAATTGCGTCCGGCAATGATGATCGGGAACTTGGAGTCCACCTGGCCGTCCTCGACGAACCGCGTCGGGTAGAGCGAATCGGGCAGGCCGATCATCGCGAACGAACCGAGCTTGTCGTATTCCTCGGGGATCGTCGGGATCAGGTTCAGATACTGGGCCGGGATGATCTGGTCCGTGTCGATGTTGTCGCGGACGACGAAGACGGGACCGGTAAAAACGCTTTTCACGCGGCGCAATCTAGGAGGCCGCCCCGCTCTCGGCAAGCGTCGGCCCGCGACCTCCCGGCCGGACCGTTGCGGATCAATCGGCGGCCATGCGCTTGGCCCGGTCGAGGATGTCGGCCGCCCGGATCTCCATCTGTTTGCTCACCTCCCAGTGGTAGTTGTAGATCAGGTTGCCCGACTCGTTCTTCTCCACGGCGTTGACCACCTGGAGCGTGCGCTGGAAGTCCTCGACCAGCTGCCGGTTGCTCAGCGTGGGCACCTCGGCCAGGAGCTTGCGGTAAAGCTGGTCCGCCTCGGTCCGGTAGCCCTTGACGAAGAGCAGGATGAACGCCTCCCTCCGCTCCGCGTGCTTCGACTGGTTGTTCCGGAACTGCCGGACGATCATCACCGAGCAGAAGAGCAGCACGGCCAGGAACAGCAGCGGATAGCGGAAGCGGCGGAACAGTTTCATCGTCTCACGTTTCCCGACTGGATTCCCGGCGGGCGCATTCAGCCGATGTGACCCGGAAAATCGGCGGTCTGTAAGCCCTTCCAACCCATTGCCCCAAGCCCGTCCTGTTCTTCCCGCCGGGCTTCTGCCTAACCTCGCCGCGATGACCTGGGAAATAGCGCTGCTGCTCCTGCTCGTTTCGGCCGCCCTGGTCCTCTTTTCCTTCGACTGGGTGCCCGCCGATGTCGTCGCGCTGGGTCTGCTGCTGTCGCTCGTCCTGACGGGGCTGTTGCCGATGGAGAAGGCCTTCAACGGCTTCAGCAGCGACACGGTGATGGTCATCATCGGCGTGCTGATCATGACGGCCGCGATGCTGAAGACGGGGGTCGTGGACCTCGTCGGGCGCGGCATCCTCCGGCGCGCGGGTTCCCGGCCGGAGCTGCTGCTCTTCCTCGTCATGCTGGCGGTGGCGGCGCTCAGCGCCTTCATCAGCAACACCGCCGCCGCCGCGTTCTTCGTGCCCGTGGTCATGGGCATCGCCGCCAAGTCCGGCACCTCCCCCTCGAGGCTGCTCATGCCCGTGGCCTTCGCCTCCATCCTCTCCAGCTCCGTCTCGCTCATCAGCACCTCGACCAACCTCGTGGTCAACGGCCTGATGACCGGCCGCGGCCTGGAGCCGATGCGCATGTTCGAGCTGGCGCCGGTCGGAATCCCCATCGCGGTCGTCGGCGTGCTCTACATGTTCTTCGTCGGCCGGCGATGGATTCCCGACCGCGGCGGGACCGACGGGCTGATCGACGGCTTCGGCATCCGCTCCTACCTCACCGAGGTGCTGGTCCTGCCCAAGTCGCCGCTGGCGGGCAAGACGCTGCGCGACGCCGGCCTCGGCCAGCAGCTCGACCTCACCGTCATCCGCGTGGTGCGAGGCAAGGACCAATACCTCGTGCCCCGCTCGAACCTCGTGCTCCAGGCCGGCGACGTGCTGCTCGTCGAGGGCCCGCGCGAGGAGGTGCTGAAGGTGAAGGACACCGCCGGCATCGAGATCAAACCCGAAGTGAAGCTCTCCGATCCCAACCTCTCGGACGGCGACACCTCGCTGGTCGAGGCCTTCATCGTTCCGGGTTCGCCGTTGATCGGACGCACCTTGAAGTCGCTCGAATTCCGCGAACGCTACGGCCTCCAGGTGCTGGGCCTGAATCGGCACGGCAAGAACCTGCTCCGTAAACTCAGCCGCATCACGCTGCGGGTGGGCGACGTGTTCCTGCTCCAGGGCCACCGCTCGTCCGTGGCCGCGCTGCGCGACGAGGGCGTGTGCAGCGTGCTGGGCTCGATCGAGAGCCAGCGCCTCAACCGCCGGCGGGCCGTCCGCACCGCGCTGATCTTCATCGGTTCCCTGGCCGTCGCCTCGGTGAACCTCCTGCCCCTGCCCGTCGCGGCGCTGCTCGGGGCGTTCCTCGTCTTCGCCACCCGCTGCGTCGCCCCGTCGGACGCCTACCGCGAGGTGGATTGGCGCGTGGTCATCCTGATCTCCTCCATGCTCGGGCTCGGCGAAGCGATGGCCAAGACAGGCACCGCCGAATATCTGGCGAACGGCATCATCGGCTTCGCCCAGGGCCATTCCCCGCTGTGGCTGCTGGGCGGCTTCTTCGTCCTGACCGTTCTGCTCACCCAGCCGATGTCGAACCAGGCCGCCGCCGCCGTCATCGTTCCCATCGCCATCCAGTCGGCCCAACTGCTGGACCTGAGCCCGCGTCCCTTCGTGATGATGATCGCCGTGGCGGCGAGCTGCTCCTACCTGACCCCGCTCGAACCCGCCTGCCTGATGGTCTATGGCCCCGGCCGTTACCGTTTCATGGACTTCATCCGCGTGGGCGGGCCGTTGACCGTGCTGCTCTTCATCCTCGCGATGGTGCTGGTGCCGCGCGTGTGGCCGCTCGCCACCGGGCCATAGCCGATCCGTCCCACAACAACGGAAAAGGCATCCCCGCGAAGGGATGCCTTTCGTTCAGCCCGCCGGACCGGAGCCGGCGCTCAGCGCTTGTTCCCCTGCTCCACGTGGCCGTCCACGAAGCCCTTGTTGCCGTGGACCGGGCACTCGATCAACACCGTGGTGCTGGCGGTCTGCTCGGAGATGACGCCGCCGCGCTTCGCGAGCTTGTAGGTCGGACCGCCCGATCTGTCCTGCGAGGGACAGACCAACACCTCGGCTCCGGCGAGATACTGCTCGTATTCGTCCAGGCCGGAAGGCAGCCGGTTGTTGTGCTCGTCCGCGTAGAGCCGGGCAGCGAGGCAGACCTGCTTGAGGTTGTTCGCGCAGGAAACGGTTTGGGCGCTGTTCTTGGCCTGGGCCAATGCGGGCAGGAGCATTCCCGCCATGATCGCCGTTCCTCCCACCACCGGCGCGCCCGCCATCAACGTCGGATTCTGCTCGCCCCGCGCGGTCATCAGCCAGCCGTCCGGGACCAGGCCGCCGACCGCGAAGGCGGCCGACACCTTCTGCTCGCCGAAGACCGACTTCATCAGGTCCATCACCGCCTTGGCCTGCGGATCCTTCTCCTGCTGCGCGGCCATGACCTTGGTCTGGATGTCCACGACCACCTGGCCGAAACTCTTGGACACGTAGGAAAACTGGTTGCCCTCCAGCGCCAGCCCCTTGGAGACGCGCTGGAATTCCGGGTCCGCCTTGAGCCCCGGAGTGTTGCCGCCCTTCACCGCCACGACCTTCCGGATCAGGTCCTCGCTGGTGCCGATGAGGATCAGGTTCTCCCAGCGCGCCACGGTGGGCTGGAGCTTCATCGGGATCGGCGCGGGCACGACCATCGAGCGCATCCGCAAACCGCTTTCGTCGGCCGTCGCCACGTTCGGCATTTCCTTCAACGCCTGGTCGATCAGGTCGAACAGCGTGTCGTCCTTCACCGCCACGGCCAGGAGCAGCCCGGGTTCGGGGAACTCCACCGGGGCGTCCATGTCCGGCAACGGCAGGCTCACCTTGCGCGCCGGGTCCAGCGTGAGCAGCAGGCCCTGCTGTCCGCCCAGCGAACCGATCAGTTCCTGGAGCTTCTTGCCCGTGCCCATCTCGACCTGGGTCTCCAGCTCCTTCAGCCCCTCCATCGCCTCCGGAATGCCCAGAGCGGTCAGCTCTTTGTTGAGCGCCGACCAAGCACCGCCGAGGTCGAAGTCGCCGAAGAAGGCCAACGCCGTCTCCGCCGGCATCCAGTCCAGCTCGGTCAAGGGCCGCGCCTTGCCGCCCGTCAACGACCACAGGTAGCCGTCCTCCGCGCCCGCCGCGCGATGCACGAAGATCTTGGTCTGGTAGAAGCCCGGCTCCAGCGCGATGCCGCTGACGCCCACGCCCGTGATCCCCTCCAGCCCGCTGCGGCTCAACGCGCCGCTGAACGCCTTGAACGCCGTCTCCACCTGCGGCCGGTCCCCCGGCGGCACAAGGCCCGACTGGAGCAGGCTTCGCTGGGCTCCATCGACCTTGGCCGACAAGCCCTCCAGCCATTGGGCCGTGCCCAGGTAGCCGTAAAGGCTGCCCCCGGCGTCGAGCCGCGCGGCCACCTCGTTGAAGCTCGTCTTTTCAGCCGAGACGATGGCGGACGGCTTGGCCGGAGCCTGGGGTGTGGACGAAGACTCGGAAGAGCCCTCCTTCTTTCCGCAGCCGACCGTCAAGGCGACGGCGAGCGCGGCGGTGGCGGTGGAAACTCGGGTCAGAACGGAACCCCCTCGGGTGTTTTTCATGGGCCTCATTGGTAGGGCGCGAGGCTAGGCCCGCCCACTGCAATTTCCACCCAATTCTGTAAAGACGCCCTTATCCGCACTGCGCCCGCTGCCGCAGCGCATGGTCCAGCAGGACCAAGGCAGTCATCGCTTCCACCATCGGCACGGCGCGGGGGAGCACGCACGGATCGTGGCGACCCCGGCCTTTCAAGGTCGTGGGCTGGTGCTGGGCGTCGATCGTTTCCTGCTCGTGCATCACGGTGGCCACGGGCTTGAAGGCGACGCGGAAGTAGATGGTTTCCCCGTTGGAGATGCCGCCCTGCACGCCGCCGGAACGGTTGGTGCGGGTGCGCACACGGTCGCCTTCCATGTAGAAGGCGTCGTTGTGCTGGAGCCCGGTCAGCGCGATGCCGCCGAAGCCCGAGCCGATCTCAAATCCCTTCGTCGCCGGCAGACTGAGCATGGCCTTGCCCAGGTCCGCTTCGAGGCGATCAAAGACCGGTTCGCCCCAACCGGCCGGAACGCCGCGCGCCACGCCCAGGACCACGCCGCCGACGCTGTCGCCCTCGCCGCGCCGTTGCTCGATGAGTTCGATCATCTTCTCGGCCACAGCCAGATTCGGGCAGCGGACGATGTTCGATTCCACTTCGGCCAGGGTGAAGGTCTCGGGATCGACCTCCGCGACGATGTTCTGGACCTGCGTCACGGCGGCGAGGACTTCGACGCCGAACTGCTGCTTCAAGATCTTCTTCGCCACCGCGCCTGCCGCCACGCGACCAATGGTCTCGCGGGCGCTGGTGCGACCGCCGCCGGCCCAGGCACGGATGCCGTATTTCGCCGTGTAGGTGTAGTCGGCGTGGCTGGGGCGGAACTTCGTGGCCATCTCGTTGTAGGCCTCCGAGCGCTGGTCCTCGTTCTTCACCCACATGGAAATGGGCGTGCCCAGCGTCTGGCCGTCCACCGTGCCGCTGAGGATCTGGACGGCGTCGGCTTCTTTGCGCGGGGTGACGATCTTCGACTGGCCGGGGCGACGGCGGTCGAGATCGGGCTGGATGTCGGCCTCGGTCAGCTCGATGCGCGGCGGGCACCCATCGATGACGACGCCGACGCCGCCCCCGTGGCTCTCGCCCCAGGTGGTGATGCGAAACAACTGACCGAACGTGTTGCCCATGTCGCGTCAGCTTGCGGGAAAACCGACCGTGAGGTCAAACGGCGCGGAGCCGTGGTCCGCCACTGCCAGTTCGGCCCGGTCCCGGGAGCAAGGCCGAGTTGGCGGCTCTCCCGGCCTCCGAAAATGAGGTTGGCTCCCCCGGAGAATCGAAGACACTCGCCGGAGCAACCCGATGATCCAGTGCGCGACTCCAAAGCTTTCCTCCGGCCCGATCGGGGCGGCTCTGGCCACCACCTTCCTCGCTCTCGCCGCGCTCTGGCCGCTCCACGCACAATCCCCCAAACCACCCAGCCTCGATGTCTACCGGAGCCACGCCCTGACCCGCGCGGGCGACGCCTCTCGCGGAGCAAAGCTCTTCGCGGAAGACCAGCGCCTGAGTTGCACGAAATGCCACTCCATCGACGGCAGCGCGAGCAAGGCCGGCCCCGATCTCTTTGCGGCCGGAGACGCGTTCGGCCGTCGCGACCTGGTGGAATCCATCCTCGCTCCTTCCGCCAAGATCGCTCCCGGCTACGGCACGGTGCAGATCGAGACCAAGGACGGCCGCAGCCTTCAGGGCACCTTGAAACAAGCCAATGAAACCGGCCTCCAATTGATGGGCGGCGACGGTGTGCTCGTGTCCATCGCCCGCAGCGAAATCGCTTCGCAAGAAGGCAGCACCGTTTCGCTCATGCCGGAGGGTTTGCACACCGCGCTCACGCTCCAGGAGTTCGCCGATCTCACCGAGTATCTCACCACGCTGAAGCAGCCCGACTCCGCCTTGGCCAGCCATCACGGGATGCCCCGCACCATTCCCGAGCTGGCCAAACCCGTGACCGTGCGGTCGTTCTTTCGCCAGGAGCTGAAGGCGCCGCCCGGCAAGGTCCAGACCGGCCTGACCGCGTTCCACCAGATTCCCGGTCTGACCAATTCCTTCCTCGTGTTGCACCAGAAGGGCCTCATCTGGCGGGTGGAGAAATCCGGGGCGGACGAGACGCAAACGGTCTTCGCCGATCTCAGCGCCGAGGTCTTCAGCGAACGCGGCCCGAACGGACTCCTCGACCTCGCCTTTCATCCCAAGGTCCGCGAGAACCGGAAGTATTACCTGAAGTATCAGGTCTTCGAGGAAGGCACCGTCGCCACCGTGGTCGTCGAGAAGAAGCTGACCGCCGATCTCCGCAGCGACTCCGGCGAACTGGGCCGACGCTTGATCAAGATCGTCAGCGTGGCGGAGGATCACAGCGGCGGCTGTCTCCAGTTCGGGCCCGACGGTTTCCTCTACTTCGCCATGGGCGACACCGGCCCGCACAACGACCCCAATGGCCACGCCCAGAACATGGGCCTGCTGCTGGGCAAGATGATGCGGATCGACGTGGACCGCGCCGCAGGTGGCAAAGCCTACGCCGTGCCGCAGAACAACCCCTTCGTCGGCCAGGCCGGCATTCCGCCCGAGATCTGGGCCTCCGGCTTCCGCAATCCCTGGCGCTTCTGCTTCGATCCTTTGAACGGCGATCTCTGGCTGGCCGATGTCGGCCAAGACCGCGTGGAAGAAGTCGCCCTCGTGCGTCGCGGTGAAAACCACGGCTGGAGCGTCTATGAAGGCTTCGAGCCCTTCTCGAACCAGTATCGCCGCGAAGGCCAGACCTACTCCCCGCCGGTCTTCGCCTACGGCCGCAAATACGGGAACTCGATCACCGGCGGCTACGTTTACCGGGCCGATCCGGCGTCCTCGTTCTACGGCGTCTATCTCTGCGGCGACTACACCTCCAAACGCGTCTTCGGCGTCACCCAGGAGAAAGGCGTGCTCAAGGCCGTCCGCCAGATCGCCACCGTGCCGCAGGGGCTGGTCTCCTTCGGCCGCGACGAAGCAGGCCGGCTCTACGCCGTCGGCTTCGAGGGCATGATCTACCAGTTCGACTTCAGCGAAACGCGCTTTGACGAAGTCCGTTCCGATTGACCGCAAGAACCCATTCCAACGAAATCCATCCATGAACACTCCATTGCGACGACTCGCCGCCGCCTCCCTGCTGATGACCGCCTTGCTCGGCACCGTCCGGGCCGATGATCTCAAGCGCGTTGAACAAGCCGACTTCGACACCGCCAAGGACGGTTCGCCGGTGAAGAAAATCACCCTGCGGAACGCGAAGGGTCTGAGCGCCGAGATCCTTTCCTACGGTGCGATCATCAAGGAACTGCGCGTGCCTGACCGTGCCGGCCAGTTCACCAACATCGTCCTCACCACCGACACGATCGAGAAGTTCGAGCGCTTCAACGGCGCGGCCGCCGTGATCGGACGTGTGGCCAACCGCATCGCCAAGGCCGAGTTCGAACTCGACGGCGTGACCTACAAGCTGGCCGCCAACGACCGGGGCAACACCATCCACGGCGGCCGCAAGGGCTTCGCCCAGGTCGTGTGGAACGTGGAGACCGTCCCGGCCAAGGCGGGTGAATCCGCCATCAAGCTCACCTACCTGAGCAAGGACGGGGAGGAAGGCTTCCCGGGCAACCTGAAGACGTCCGTCACCTACACGTTGACCGACAACAACGAGCTGCGCGTGGACTACGAGGGCGAAACCGACAAGCCGACCATCGTCAACCTGACCAACCACGCCTACTTCAACCTCGCCGGCGGCGGCACCGCGCTCGACCACGTCCTGTGGATCAATTCCGACCGCTACACGGTGAACGACGACGTGCTCATCCCCACCGGCGAGATCCGGCCGTTGAAGGACACGCCGATGGACTTCAGCCAACCGAAACGGGTCGGTGAACATCTCGACCAGGTGAAACCCAAGACCGGCGGCTACGACCACAACTTCGTTCTCGGCGAGTCCAAGGATCTGAAGCTCGCCGCCCGGCTGACCGAACCCAAGAGCGGCCGCGTCATGGAAGTGCGCACCACCCAGCCCGCGATCCAGCTCTACACCGGCAATCACCTGGGCCACACCGCTGTCTGCCTGGAGACCCAGCACTACCCCGACGCGATCCACCAGCCCAAGTTCCCCTCCATCGTGGTCCGCCCCGGCCAGCCCTACAAAGAAACGGCGGTGTTTAGCTTCTCGGTGAGTCCGTGAAGATGGAACGAGCCGAACTCAGCTTGGAGAAGCAAACCAACTTCATTCGCACATGAACCCTTGACCCGAAGCGCAAACCAATGCTGACCACGGGAATCATCATTTTAGCCATCGGACTGCTCTGGTCGGCCTTCAAGGGATACATGGTGTGGGACGTCTCGCATGACGCTTTCGGCGGCGGCGGTGCGCCCACTCTCGATTTCCCGATCATTTGCCCGATACCGCTGGCCTTGGGCGGGAGCTTGGTTTTGAGCGCTCTTGGCAAGCATCCGTTTCCTGGATTCGGCTTCGTCGTTTATCTCAGCTTGGCATTGGTCTTTGGCTTTTTGCTTTGGCTTTTTGACCGTTTGGCTGCGCCCGAACGTGAGCGACAGAGACAACGGCTCAACCAGAAGAAAGCTCCTGCCAATGAACCGAACGCCAACCCATAGCTAGACTCCAGTTCGGCAAATAGCGTGCTTCTGAGGACATGAAATCCTTCGTAATTCTGTCCGCACTGCTCAACGCACTCGTGCCGAGCGGCTGCGCCCATCCGGATTCCGCCTCCTATCCGGTCATTGCGTCCGTCGATTCCGACAGAGCATCTCATGTCCAGGAGATGTTTGACCGCGCCGGCATCCAGGCTTTCACCCACGGTTCCTTCGTGATGGGTGTCTCCGTCGCGCCTAAGGACGAACTGCGTGCCACCGAACTACTGCGCCGTGACGCGGCGACCCACGGTTATAGGGTCGAATTCTCAAGGCCACGGCCCAGTCCCTGATCGTCCGTCCTCCATCGCCTCCGATGTTCGAGCGTTTCAAAAACCTCTTCCGCAAACCGGAGCCACAAGAGACATGGCAACAGACCCTGGTGCGCTTGGCCAAGGAGCTGGCGCCTCATTCCGGCGAGGCGGAGACCTTGCAGGGCGAACTCGTCCGCTGCATCGGCAATCTCAATGACGAGGCCAAGCGGAATGGTTGGATGAACTGGGACGAGGGCGACATGGAGTCCGTCGCCGTTCTGCGCCGGTATTTGCCAGACCCGGACCTTTTCCCCGTCGAAGTCCGTGAGGAAATCCATAAGGCTCTGGATGCGGTGCGGTATGCGGGCGAACAAGGAGCCGACGAAGGGAGGTTCGCCTACGATGAGCTGACTTGTCTGGCGCAATGGGTAGCCGACTGGTGCGTTCGCCGCCCAGAGCTGGAATACAAGCACCCCGAGGCCACTTGGCTGGACGACGATCCCTTTCAGCAACCGTAGCCGGGTTCGACCAGGTTCGTCGGCTGAACGAAAATCGCCCAGCTTCCGTCCCCTTCTCCACGGTTCCCAATCCCGCACGGACTGGACCCTGTTTCAGGGGTGGCCGCATCCTTGACCCTCGTCGCGTCGGGTCCGCAGACTCCGCGCACCTTTTTTCCCAATCGACACCTGACCTATGGCCGAAAAATCCGCCGCCAAGAACATCGAGTCCCTGCTCAAGGAGAACCGCGTCTTCAAGCCCTCCAAGGAATTCTCCTCCAAGGCCCACATCCAGAGCCTGGCCCAATACAAGAAGCTCTGGACCGAGTCCGTGAAGTCGCCGGACAAGTTCTGGGCGAAGCAGGCCAAGGCCGAGCTCGTCTGGCAGAAGCCCTTCACCAAGACGCTCCAATGGAAGGCGCCGCACGCGAAGTGGTTCCTCGGCGGCAAGCTCAACGTCTCCGCCAACTGCCTCGACCGCTGGCTCGGCACCGCCACCGCCAACAAGGCCGCGCTCATCTGGGAAGGCGAACCCGCCACCGACGGCAAACCCGGCGAGGAACGCGTCCTCACCTACAAGCAGCTCCACCGCGAGGTCTGCCGCTTCGCCAATGTGCTCAAGCGAAACGGCGTCAAGAAGGGCGACCGTGTCCTGCTTTACCTGCCGATGATCCCCGAGGCCGCTATCGCCATGCTGGCCTGCACCCGCATCGGCGCGATCCACAGCGTCGTCTTCGGCGGCTTCAGCGCCCAGTCGGTGGCCGACCGAATCCAGGATTCCGGCGCGAAGATGGTCGTGACCTCCGACGGCGGCTTCCGGCGCGGCGCGATTGTTCCGTTGAAGAGGAACGTGGACGACGCCCTCGCGCTCAAAGGCCCGGACGGCCAGCTCCTGGCCAAGACCATCGAGAAGGTTGTCGTGGTCCGTCGTTCGGAGAACGAGGTCCACATGACCGAAGGCCGCGACGTCTGGTGGCATCGCGAGCTGGAATACGTCTCCGACGACTGCGCGCCGGCCACGATGGATTCCGAGTCGCCGCTCTTCATCCTCTACACCAGCGGTTCGACCGGTAAACCGAAGGGCATTCTCCACACCACCGCCGGCTACCTGCTCGGCGCGAAGCTGACGTCCAAATACGTCTTCGACCTCAAGCCGGAGGATGTTTACTGGTGCACCGCCGACGTCGGCTGGGTCACCGGCCACAGCTACATCGTCTATGGCCCGCTGGCCAACGGCGCCACCGCCCTCATGTATGAAGGCGCGCCCAACTGGCCCGAGCCCGACCGCTTCTGGCGCATCATCGCCAAATACGGCGTCACCATCCTCTACACCGCCCCCACCGCCATCCGCGCCTTCATGAAGTGGGGCGACCAATGGCCGAAGAAGCACGACCTCTCCTCGCTCCGCCTCCTCGGCAGCGTCGGCGAACCGATCAACCCCGAGGCCTGGATGTGGTATCACCAGGTCGTCGGCGGCGGACGTTGCCCCATCGTGGACACCTGGTGGCAGACCGAGACCGGCAGCATCATGATTACCCCGCTGCCCGGCGCGACGCCCACCACGCCCGGAACCGCCACGCTGCCCTTCTTCGGCATTCTCCCCGAGGTGGTGGACGACGCCGGCAAGGCCGTGCCCAAAGGTTCCGGCGGCAAGCTCGTCATCCGGAAACCCTGGCCCTCCATGCTCCGCGGCATCTGGGGCGACCCGAAACGCTTCGTGGAAACCTACTGGAGCGAGGTCAAAGGCAGCTACTTCACCGGCGACGGCTGCCGGCAGGACAAGGACGGCAATTTCTGGATCGTCGGCCGCATCGACGACGTGCTCAACGTCGCCGGCCACCGCATCGGCACCGCCGAGGTCGAGAGCGCCCTCGTCAGCCACCCGAGCGTGGCCGAAGCCGCCGTCGTGGGACGCCCCGACGAGCTCAAGGGCCAGGCCCTCGTCTGCTTCGTCACCCTCAAGACCGGCATCAAGGCCCATCCCGAGCTGAAGGCCGAACTCCGCAACCACATCGGCAAGGAGATCGGTCCCGTGGCCAAGCCCGACGAAGTCCGCTTCGCCGAAGCCCTGCCCAAGACGAGGTCCGGCAAGATCATGCGCCGCCTCCTCAAGCAGATCGCCAGCGGCCAGGACATCAAGGGCGACACCACCACCCTCGAAGACCTCAACGTCATCGCCAAGCTCGTGGCGAACGCCGAGGAGTGAGGCGGCGATGAACTGCCCAAAGAGTCTGTTCCAATATTGTCCGAGTTCAGGGACAAAAATTCTCGCTGACTTAAAGATCAAAGTAACTCCGCCCAATAAACTGAATGATCCCTTTGAAATGAGTCCGATTGTTCGGACTAAAGACATTGGCGAAAAGGCGCGCCAGCGATTCAAGAACTCCGTAACGAACAGCACTTTTTTCGATGAGAATCGGTTGTGGTTTTCTCTGAACTTCCCGCAGCTGACTTCATTCAGGAAATATCAGAAATTCGCACGTGCGAACGCCGCAGAACTCATCGAGGTCTTCAAAAAAGAAATCCCAAAGATAGACCAAGAACTACAAGAGCAGATCTTGGACAGGATCAGTGATCTTCTTGGCGTGGTCTGCTTTTCAAAAAATCCAACCCATCCGTTAATGTGGGCACACTACGCCGACAAGCACGAGGGCCTTGCAATCGAGTTCGATACTCAAAGCCCGTTCTTTCAAACTCAGGACTTTATCGAAGTCGAATACCACGGAGAACGCGCCGAGTTTGAACCGTCACAACACGAAAAGTCGCGTGAACAAATTGAGGTCTTTTCAAAAAGAAAGAGCCCCCATTGGGATCATGAAGAGGAGATGAGGCTAGTCGTCCATCTCGACAAAACAACCATTCAAAGGACCGAAAAAGGGGACATTCGACTACTGCAAATTCCTTCAAGTCTCATCAAGTCTGTTACCTTTGGAGCCCGAACAAAGCGAGAAGTCAGAGAAGAAGTTCAGAGACTTCTTATCCGTCCAAACTTACAGCATGTGAGGCTGTGGGAAATTTTGACGGACGAATTGAAATACGAATTTTGCAGACGGGAGGTCGCTTCTCTCTAACAAGGGTTCCCAGTTCGTTTGAGCGCTCTAGTTGAATTCAAACTGGCGCAAGATCATCACCGTCGATCCCGGAAAATGCTTCGGCAAGCCGTGCATCCGGGGCCTGAGGATCACCGTCCACGACGTCCTAGAATACCTCGCCGGCGGCATGTCCACGGACGAGATCCTCGCCGACTTCCCCTACCTGACCCGCGAGGACATCCAAGCCTGCCTCGCCTACGCCGCCGCCCGCGAACAAGGCGGGTGATCCGGAACCCATCCCCTCCGATCCACAGAGCCACAGGTGCGCCCGGCCGAGAACCGGCGCTTGCTTGGCCGCGAAAAGCGGCTTCCTTGGCGGCAACGTGAAACCACCGTTGCCCGAATCTTCCCGATCCATCCCGTGGCCCCGCCAGTTCCTCGCCCTGGGCGGCTTTCTGGCGGCGTCCTTCGCGGCGGCGGCGTTTGGCTCCCGTTTCCTGCCCGGCGAATGGTATGCGGCGTTGGCCAAACCCGCGTGGAATCCGCCGAACTGGATCTTCGGCCCCGTCTGGACGCTGCTCTACACGCTCATGGCCGTGGCCGCGTGGCGCGTCTGGCGCAAGGCGGGTTTTCGCAGAGCGCCGGTGGCGATGGGCGTGTTCGCACTCCAACTCATCCTCAATGCCGCGTGGTCGTGGCTCTTCTTCGGCCTGCACCGGATGGATCAGGCGTTCGCGGAGATTCTCGTCCTCTGGGCCGCGATTCTCGCCACCGCCGTGGCCTTCCACCGCCACGACCGCGTCGCCGCGTGGCTGATGGCACCCTATCTCGCCTGGGTGTCCTTCGCCGCCGTGCTGAGCTTCACCCTCTGGCGGATGAACGCGGGCTAAACCCGAATTCCGGAATGGGGCCGTCCTCGGTCGTAGCGCAGGTTTCCGAACCTGCCGTATCGCCGCACTTCCAAGTCGGCAGGGTGCCGTGCTGGCGGAGCGCACTGGAACTTCCACGCGGCGCAAGTTTGGAAACTTGCGATACAGCAGGCTTGGAAGCCTGCGCTACGAAACACCGCTCAAGCACTTCGTCGGAATTCGGGCAAAAAATAACCCCGCTGGTTTTCCGGATTGCCGACCAAAGATGGCGTCCCTACGGTCCGCCGCGAAATCAATCCAAGGTCGATGCCCCGCCCCGTTCCAGAACGCGGTTCCATGCTGTTGGTGGAGGAGTGTTTCTCCGCCGAAGACGACCGCTTCCTCGACGCCTTCCGACGTGTCGATCAGCCCAAGCTGCTGGCCGCCTTTGCTGATCGCTGGAAAGCCGACGCACGTCCTTGGGCGCGGCGGCAACAGTTGGCCTACGCGGAACTTCCCTTCGACCGGCCCGGGCACCAGCCGGTGGTCCGCCGCCTCTTCAAGCACGCCGAGGCTTCCGACGACGCCGAATTGATGGCGCGGTTCCTCGTCGCCTTCGACGTCCATGTCCGTCGCAAGCTCGCAACGAAGTGGCGGTGGGATTCCCGCACGCGCACGTCCTACCACGACGAGGTGTTGAAGCTTCCGCGCGATTCGTTCCCATCCACCAAGACCGTTTATCGGAATCCGGCCACGGGTGAACGAATCCCTCCGACCGAGATCATCTCAAACCGCTTTCCGGCCAATGGCCGCCTCTTCCGCTACGCCAGCCGCTACTACCTGCGGCGGCGCGCGTGGCGGCACTTCCGCAAGATCGGCTATCGCGAGCCGGCGAACTACCCGGCCCGCATTGCAATGGCTCTGCGGCTGTATCGCGACGAACACCTGGCAGCCGGGGAAAACATCCTCGATTCCTGGGGACTGCTCCACGCCTGCTTCGGCGAACACGAGGCGCTGGAGTTCGGTCCCGCCCACGCCAAGCTGAAAGCGGACCGATCCTTCGCCGAACTTGCTTCGGCTCCGATGTTCCCCGAAACGTGGCGCCGTCCAGAATCCGGCCCGATTCTCTTCGATCTGCTGCTGGAAGCCCGCTCGCGGTTGGTCCGCGTCTGGGCCCGGCAAACCTTGGAGCGCGAGCATCCCGGCTTCGCCGCTCCGGTGGAGGCGTTGCTCCGGCTCTTGGACCACGACGACGAGGAGCTGCAACAGCTCGGCTCCAAGCTGCTCTCGGGCTTGTCCGGCCTGGAGACCCGGCCGCTGGATTTCTGGCTGCGGCTGCTGGCCACGCGCAACGCCGAAGCCCTCGCCCAGCTCTGCGACCTGTTTCGCCGCCATGTCACGGCGGAGCGGCTGTCGCTGGCGCATTGCGTCGATCTCGCCAACCAACGCGCGACGAGCGTGTCGCGGTTGGGACTCGCCTACCTGCGCGAGAAGACCATCGCGACTTCCTCCGACCGGGCCGAGCTCATGCGTCTGGCCGCCACCCAATGCGGCGCGGCTTCCGCCGAGCTGGCACGCTTCGCCCTGACCCATCTCGGCAACGCGGTGAACTATTCCGCCGACACCGTCATCGCCTTCTTCGACAGCCCGCACGAACCCGCCCGCCAAGCCGCGTGGGAATGGCTGGCCGCCGAAGGTTCGCCCGGCACGGACGATCCCGTGCTGTGGAGCCGGTTGATCGAGACGCCGCACCACGATCTCCGCCTGCGCCTGGTCGAACGATTGGACCGCAAGGCGGCGTTGCCCGCCGGTTCCAAGGCCGACCTGTCCTCGCTCTGGGCCACCGTCCTGCTGGGCGTGCATCGCGGCGGTCGGCTCAAGGCCAAGGCCGTCCATCAGATCGGCGACGCGATCCTGGGCGAGCCAGAACGCGCCGACACGCTGCTGCCGGTGCTGGCCGTCGCGGTGCGGTCTGTGCGTGGACCGGAAATGCGCGCCGGGTTGGCGGCCGTGGCCGGGCTGCTGGAACGCCGGCCCGAATTGGCCGAACCGATGCGTCGCCATCTTCCCGAACTGACGCCGCTATGAACCTGCGTTTCGCCTATCTCGGCCACAGCGGTTTGAAGCCGGTTCCCGGCGGGCAGGCGCTCAGTTTCGCGCCCAACCTCGCCCGTGAGCCGGTGGCCTTCGACGCCGCGCTCCGCCAGCCGTTGCGCTTCCGCGAAGCCGTTTCCGCGCTGCACGACATCGTCGTCTCGGACCTGCGTTTCCAGCCACGCGACAAGTCCGCCTACGAAGCCTGGAAGGCCAGCGAAGCGCAGCGCCTGGTCGAAGTGCGCCGCAGCGCCCGGGCCGAAGCGGTCCGCGCGGTGGAGGCCAAACGCGGCGAACCGCTCCCCGCTGGTCTCGAACGCGACTTCCATCGGCTGCGCAAACGCTACTGGTCGGCCCGGCAGGAGTATTCGAACCAGCTGTTGAAGACCGACATTGAACTGTGGCGCCGGATGGTGCCCTGCGACCCGGTCATCACCGTGGCCGAGGACGTGGTCTTCTTTGAATGTTTCTCGGCGGACGAATCGAGCTACGGCTGCCTGAGCGTGGAGCGCGACGCGGCGTTCGGCCCCAGCCAGCAGACCCAGTTCGGCACCACGAACGTGGATTACTCGTGGGCGCTCTACGACCACTTCCAGAGCCTGCGCACCTACCGCGAAACGCGCTTCACCGTGGACCCGCAGGGTTTCTCCGTGGCGACCGCCGACGCCGGAGCCTTGCGCGAGGAGAAGATCGATCTTCCGCCCGGCTGGCTGCGCGGCTTCATGCAGATCCAGGCGGCGATGGCGCTTCCGGCCAAGCGCGTGACGCTCGGCCGCGACGCCGTTTATTCCGTGCTGGCCTTCCTCCGACGGCACAAGGCGGCCAAGAGCCCTCGCGCGCTGCGGTTCGAGCTGCGCGCCGACCAGCCGCCCGCGCTGGTGCTGGAGCCGTGGGAACAGCGCATTCCGCTGCACGGCAATCTGGACGTGCTCGGCCCCGAACCCATCCGCATCTGGGGCCGCCAACGGCTGCTGGCCTTGGCGCGCGTGCTGCCGCTGGCGGAGCGGGTGGACGTGTATCTCCTCGGCACCGGCCTGCCGTCGTTCTGGGTCGTGCGCATGGGCGAGATGAATCTGACGCTCGGGCTCTCCGGCTGGACCGCGAACGATTGGACGCGCGGTTCGGGGCTGGATCTCTTGTCGCCCGTGCCGCAGGCCGGACCCGATCTGGTGCGCCAAGTCGGCGAGTTCCTCCAGGCCAAGCGCCGCGCCGCGTTTCCGGAATTGGTCGCGCTGGCCGGTGGCCAAACAGCCTTGGCCTCGTCCGCCTTGAACCATCTCGCCCACACCGGCCAGGCCATCCACGACCTGGCGAACGGCGTGACGCGCTGGCGGCAGATCATGCCGATGGCGCTGGGCGAGGAGCAGCTCGGCCCGGAACCGCCCGAGTCCGTGGGCGCCAAGGACCTGCTCCAGCGCGGCCGGGTGCGAATCGATTCCCGCCAAGCCGGACCGGCTGCGAGCGAAGTCCTGATCGGCCAGGCCGACAGCAAACCGGTGGAGCTGCTGCTCGACGCCGATGGCCGCATCAAGCGCGGGCGTTGCCTCTGCGGCCATCACCAGAAGGCGGGACTGCGGATGGGGCCGTGCCGGCACTTGCTGGCGTTGCGGACCTTGGCGTGGAAACAGGCGCAAGCGGGAGGTTGAAGCCCATGGAACAACCTGCTACCCACTCCGCCGTCAGCCGTTCTTTGTCGATTTGGGAAGGTGCGTGCGAGGCGTTTGAGACCTCCATGCTGCGGCGTTCCGCCGCGGTGGCCATTGCCCGTCCATGCATCCCCAAGGCCGTTGTTCGTTTGGGCCGTCGCACTCCTAGGTGCAACGACCAAGACGACCCGAAGGTCTCGTTGCACCTAGGAGTGCGACGGCCCTTGGTGAACGACCTTGGTCCCGCGTTTGAAGTCATCGTTCTTCGCGCGCCCTTCCCCCTTCTTTTCACCGGGCCTGTTCCCAAAACCCTGACAAGGCGCTGACCCATGGGACTCTTCTCCTGGCTCTCCCAACTCTTCGGCTCGACTCCGGCCACGCCGAAGCAGGTCCGCGTTCCGCCCTTGCCGCCCAGGCCCGGCGCAGCACCCGCACCGTCCGCAGCGTCTTGCAAAACCACGACCACATCGACGCCCAAGAAGCTGAAGCTCGACGCGGGACAATTCGCGCCCATTTCGCGGAAGGAGCTGAAGGACGCTTTCGGCAAAGTGGGCCGCTGGACGTGGGGCAATCCGTGGTTCGGCCGCCGCGATTTGATTCCCCCCGTCACCGACGAACGCACCATGCTGATCGACCGCGCGCTGGTGGCGAACGGGCTTCTGACGCCGGAGGAACTGGTCGAGATCCACGAAGCCGGCGCGAAGATGGACGAGCTTCGTCCGCAGATGGCCCACGTCGAGGCCGCCGGCAAACAGGCCGAGCAGCTCGACAAGGAAGCTCGCCAAGCGCTCAAGGCCCAGAAGAAGGCCGAAGCCGCCGCCAAACGCCAGCGCCACGTCGAAGCCGTGGCCCAGCGCCGCGCAACGGACATCGTGTTCCTCGGCCGGGGCGTTTCCGGAGGATTGGCCGATCGCCGGGCCAACGTGGAGAAGCTCCAAGCCGCCGAGCTGCCGGTGTTGGCCACACCGGCCGATGTCGCCCAAGCGCTCGGGCTGACCATTCCCCGGCTGCGCTGGCTGGCCTTCCATTCCGAGGCTTCGACCACGACCCATTACGTCCGGTTCCAAGTGCCGAAGAAGAGCGGCGGAGTCCGCGAATTGGCCGCGCCGCATCGCGAAATGGCCTTCGCCCAGGAATGGATTCTCGGGAACGTCCTGGAAAAACGGCCGCTCCACGATGCCGCCCACGGCTTCGTGAAAGGCCGCAGCACGATGAGCAACGCCGTGCCGCATGTGCGCCGCCACTGCGTGGTGAACCTCGACCTGAAGGACTTCTTCCCCTCGATCACCTTTCCCCGCGTGAAGGGACTCTTCCAAGGCATGGGCTACTCGCCGGCTGTCGCCACGATTCTCGCCTTGCTCTGCACGGAATCGCCACGCCGTCGGATGGACTACGGCGGAAAGGTCCTGCATGTGGCCAGCGGTCCGCGCGCCCTGCCGCAAGGAGCCTGCACCAGTCCGGCCTTGAGCAATCTGCTCGCGCGGCGTCTGGACGCGCGGCTGACCGGCCTCGCCGCGAAGCTCGGCTTCACCTACACGCGCTACGCCGACGACCTCACCTTCTCCGGTGACGCCACAGCCGCCGCGAAAACCGGCTACCTCCTGACCCGCGTCCGGCACCTCATTGCGGACGAGCGGCTGGAGGTGAACGAAAAGAAGACCCGCGTCCAGCGCACCGGCGCCCGCCAAAGCGTCACCGGCATCGTGGTCAACTATCGACCTAACGTCCCCCGGCCCACATTGCGGAAGTTGCGGGCCATCTTGCACGACGCCCGCAAGAACGGTCTCGAAGCCGCCAACCGCGAACAGCGGGAGAACTTCCCAGACTGGCTCGGCGGCATGATCGCCTACGTGACCATGGTGAACCCGAACAAAGGCCGGCTACTGGCCAGGGAGTTCGAGCAGATCCGGGGGTGATCGGCCAGAGCAGGACACATTACCGAACATCGCCGCATATCGCAGCCTTCGGGCCGTGCTGTAGAACCCATGTCGCGGCCAATGAATGGCGGGCTTCCTCCAGCAAACCTCCCTTTAGGAACCGATCATCCGGCCGCACTTTTGACCGGCCTTTAGACCACATGGGCCACTACGCCGGCGCGGCCGATCTGGCGCAGCATGGCGGAGGTCGCGGAGGTCGCGGAGGTCTTCTGGGTGAACAAGTGGTCCACCTCGCCAATGGGACAGAGCACACACATCGCCTGCTTGCCGAGCTTGGTGGCGTCGGCCAGGACGACGAGCTTCTCGGCCTGGGCGATCATCCGCTTCTCGCTGGCGAGCACGGCCTCGTTGTAGTTCGTGACCGACTTGGCATCCACGCCGGCCGCGCCGAGGAAGGCCCATTGCGCCCGATACCGCCGGAGAAATTCCTCAGCCTGCGGCCCCACGACCAAGCCGGACTCGGGTTCGAGCAGGCCGCCGGTGAGATAGACTTCAGCGCCGAGCTTGCCGGCTTTGAGGCGGTCGATGGCCTGGGCGATGACGAGGGAGTTGGTGATGACGCGGATGCGCTTCAGCGCGATGAACTCGGCCAGTTGGAAGGTCGTTGTCCCACCGTCGATCATGACCACGTCGCCGTCCTGCAACAATTCGGCGGCGGCGCGGGCGATGGCGCGTTTGGCGTCCGTCTCCTGCTCCAGCCGCTTGGCGAAGGCGGGCGGTCCCATCTGCAACGCGCCCGGTCCGGCCAGCCGGATGCCGCCCCAGGTGCGTTCGACCTGTCCGGTTTGCTCCAACTCCACGAACGCGCGCCGGATCGTCGCCGGCGATGCGACCAAGCGCTCGCAGGCTTCCTGGAGCGAGAGCTCGGGATCGTCCTGCAGGAGCTGGAGAATCTGCTTGAGGCGGAGACGGCGTTTCATGGGGAAACAACGAATGGACACGAATGGACACGAATGCCCGAGCCCAACGAGCGGCCTGTGTTCAACCAAACACGCCAGTGTTTCGATTCGTGTCTATTGGTGTGCATTCGTGGTTGAAGTTTGTGTTTGACGCTGCGAACAAACTCTTCAGATTTCGCTCACAAATCAATCACTTTGATCTCCGACTTTTTCCGACCATGAGCACCTTCAAATACGTCTCGAACCTCTGGAACGACGCCGAAGCCGCCCAGCTGACCGGCGCCGACCGCCTCGTCTACCGCTCCAACAAGCTCGGCAGCGACCAGCGCATCACCAACACCGGGGGCGGCAACACTTCCTCCAAGCTCGTCGAGAAGGACCCGCTCACCGGCCAGGACGTGACCGTGCTCTGGGTGAAGGGTTCCGGCGGCGATCTCCGCACCGCCGGCCGCGAGTTCTTCAGCTCGCTCTACCAGGAAAAGCTCGTCGGCCTGCAGAAGGTCTATGCCGCCCGCGCCGACAAGGGCCTCAAGTCGCAGGCCGAGGACGACATGGTGGCGATGTATGCCCACACCACCTTCAACCTGAACCCGCGCGCCTCGTCCATCGACACGCCGCTGCACAGCTTCATTCCCGGCACGTTCGTGGACCACATGCACCCGAACGCCATCATCTCCATCGCCGCCAGCGCGCGATGCGTGGAGCTGACCAAGGAGATCTTCGGTGGCGAAATGGCCTACGTGCCGTGGATGCGCCCCGGCTTCGAGCTGGGCCTCGCCATGCAGGAAATCTGCAAAGCCCAGCCCAGCGTGAAGGCCATCATGATGGGCCAGCACGGCTTCATCTCCTGGGCCGAGGACGACAAGGAATGCTACCTTGCCACGCTCGGCTTCATCGAGAAGGCGGCCGCCTACATCGAGGCGAAGTATCAGGCCAAGGGCGGTGATGCGACCGCCTTCGGTGGCCAGAAATACCAGACGCTTCCTGAGGTGGCCCGCCGCCAGGCGTTCGCCGCGATTCTCCCGTGGTTGCGCGGCCAGGTCAGCCAGCAGCGCCGCTTCATCGGCACCGTGCAGGACGACGAGAAGATCCTGCGCTTCGTCAATTCCGCCGACGCCCCGCGCCTCGCGGAACTCGGCACCAGCTGCCCCGACCATTTCCTGCGCACCAAGATCAAGCCGCTCTACGTCGATTGGAACCCGCAAACCGAAGACGCCGCCGCGCTCAAGGCCAAGCTGAAGGCCGGGCTG
>CAMLMI010000020.1 GCA_946480965.1 uncultured Verrucomicrobiales bacterium
ATGCGCCCGTCGATCACGATGCACTCGTTGGTCTTTCGGGAGAGGATGAGCATATAGAAACGTCCGTGTTTGAAAGAGTTAGGCCGCGACCGGGACCGGGTGCCGCAGCGAATACTGCGCGGCGTTCGTGGGGATGACCTGCTTGGCCACCATGGTGTGGCGGTTGAGGACGATGGGTCCCTTCAGGTTGACGGTGGCGCCGGAGCCGTTGCGCAGGGTGACGATGTTCACGATGAGGGCGTCTTCGGGCTCTTTCAGGCCGAGGAAGCGCACGTCGTCGTCGCTCAGATCGGGGCTGTAGTCGGGCTCGATGACGAAGGGCGAGATGACGAGGAACGAGTGGTTCGGATCGTCGAGCATCTGGAGCCAGAGGAAAGGCTCGTCCTCGGGGCTGGAGAGCAGCACGTATTGCTTGATCTCCTCGAAGCCGAGCAGTCCGAGCGGCATCCTGATGACGTTTTCCTTCCGGACCGTGAGCCACTGCTCTTCGTTGTAAGCGACCGTTTTCATGTGTTCTGATCGACGGTCCACCGATTAGCAATGCCAGTGCCAACCAGCTGAACCTTGTTGTAAGTCATTCTCCGAAATTGCTTTGAACAAAACCCACCCCGCTGCCCTAGGTTTCCAGTCCGGCTTTGGCGGCAATTGCTGCCGGGCACTCCCCGGGCGCTCCTAGGCGAGATTTGCCCGGCTGGCCGGCCCAGAACCGGTCGAAATTGCCCGAATCCGGACCGAAACGGGCCGGAGAGCGAGCATAGGGTGCCAAGACGCGAGGTCATGCCGGGAGGATTAGGAAGTTCCGGGCCAACCGGGGGCGGGCAACGTGCGGAGCCTTCCAGGAAGATCCGGTCTCACGCGAAGGCTGCGAAGGACGCGAAGAAATCCCCAGAATTCTCCCTCTCGTCTCGTCCTCTTTGCGTTCTTGGCGACCTCTGCGTGAGGTCTTCGGGGGCATTGAGCCGGGGTTTCACCGCTTCCTTACACCCCTCGCGATGCAGCACAAAAGTCTGCGGCGAAATCCCTACAGCATGGATCACGCGGGACCGATGACAGGGAGGAACGCCGCCGGACAGTCATTGGCCGGTGCCGTCATCGAACGCATGCGACACGCGCGCAACGAAGCCGAAGATTTCGAGTTCATCATCAATCTCGTCTATGAACGGAGCCGTATCCGGCTCCACGACGGGAAGCAGCAGCTCATCCGCGCCCGCCTCGGCAAGCGCGTGCGCGCCCTGGGCTTCGACGATCTCTCGACCTATTGTAGCCACCTGCGGAACCGGGCCGACGAGGAGGAGATCACCCATGTGGTGGATGCGTTGACCACGAACTTCACCAATTTCCTGCGGGAGAAGGAGCACTTCGACTTCATGATCTCCACCGCGCTGCCCGCGACGCTCGCGCCGGGGCAGAAGCGGTTCCTGGTCTGGAGCGCGGCGTGCAGCACGGGCGAGGAGCCCTACAGCATCGCCTTCTACCTCTCGCACCACTATCCGCTGGCGCAGGGCTGGGATTGGCGGATCATCGCCACCGACATCTCCACCAAGGCGCTGGGCAAGGCGGCGGAGGGCATCTATCCGGCGGAGCGCCTCTCGGCGTTGCCGGTGGATTGGCAGCGGGCGTTTTTCCAGAAGGGTTTCGGCAAATGGGAAGGGCACTACCGGATCAAGGACGCGCTCCGTTCGCGGATCGAGTTCCGCCACCTGAACCTCCTCGGGGAGTATCCCTTCACGGAGCCGTTCCACGTCGTCTTCTGCCGCAACGTGATGATCTACTTCGACCGCCAGACCCAGGAGGAGCTCGTGCGCAAGCAGAGCCGCCTGCTCGTGCCGAAAGGCCATCTCCTGATCGGGCATTCGGAGAGTTTGACCGGACTGAACACGGGGTTGAAATGCCTTCGCCCCAGCATCTACCAGAAGGAGTAAAATGCCCTCACCCAGTCTAGTCGGCTTCGAGCACAAGGTCATCGTGGGCATCGCGGAACTGGCGGTTTCCAACAACCAGAACGCCATCCTCACCACCTACTCGCTCGGGTCCTGCCTCGGCATCAGCATCTACGACCCGGTCGTCAAGGTCGGCGGCCTGCTCCACATCATGCTGCCCGACTCTCGGATCGACGCGAACAAGGCGCGCAACCAGCCCGCGATGTTCGTCGACACCGGCGTGCCCGCCCTCTTCCGCGCCGCCTACCAGCTCGGCGCCCAGAAGCACCGCGTGCAGATCTGCGTGGCCGGCGGCGCGCAGATCATGGACAACAGCGGCTACTTCAACATCGGCAAGCGCAACCACGAGGCCCTCACCCGCCTGCTCGGCGAGCACCAGCTGACCATCCACGCGGAACAGGTCGGCGGCATGGTCAACCGCACCATGTATCTCAACCTCGTCACCGGAAACGTCCGCCTCAAGATCTCGGGTCAAAGCCAGGAGACCTTCCTATGCAAGAACTAGACGAATACATCAACCGGATCAAACACCTGCCCCCGGCCCCCAAGGTGTTGCCGGAGCTCTTGCCCCTCCTCAACCGGCCCAACATCGACGCCAGCCGCGTCGTGAAGCTGATCTCCCTCGATCCCGGCCTTTCCGCCGCCGTGCTCCAGGCCTGCAACAGCGCGTTCTTCTCCAACGGCGCGCCCACGGCCGACATCCAGGAAGCCGTGAGCCGCCTGGGCTTCCAGCAGGTCTTCCTCCTCGTCTGCGCCGTCACCGGCTCCAAGACCCTCGCCCCGCCGCAGAAGGGCTACGGCATCGACCGCGGCGAGCTCTGGAAACACTCCGTCACTGCGGCCGTCGCCGCCCAGCAGATCGCGCGGCACGTCGGCGACGACGAGAACCTCGTCTTCACCGCGACGCTGCTGCACGACATCGGCAAGATCATCCTCTCCGAAGCCCTCGAAACCAACTACGCCCGCGTCATCGAGGAGACCGAGAAGCACCAGCGCTCGCTGCTGGAGGCCGAGAAGAAGCTGCTCGGCGTGGAACATGCCGAGGTGGGCGGCCGTTTGCTGGCCCGCTGGCGCTTCCCGGCCAACGTCGTCTCCGCCGTCTGGTTCCACCACAACCCCAAGGCCGCCGCCCCGAGCGAACGCCTCGCCTCCCACGTGTATCTGGGCGACATGATCGCCCACTTCATGGGCCAGGGCTTCGGCCACCAGGCCTTCGCCCTCAAGGGCCGCGCCGAGGCGCTCACCATCCTGAACCTCTCCCCGGACACGCTCCCGCAGTTCATGATCGAGACCTACCAGAAGATGGAGATGGTCAACGCCCTCCTCGCGATCAACCCGTAGTCCATGCCCATCCGCCTCCTCATCGTGGACGACTCGGCGCTCGTCCGGAAGATCCTGACCGAGAGCCTGTCAAAAGATCCCGACATCGAGATCGTCGGCACGGCGGCCGATCCCTACATCGCCCGCGACAAGATGCTCGCCCTGAAGCCCGACGTGATGACGCTCGACATCGAGATGCCGCGCATGGATGGGCTCACCTTCCTGAAGCTCGTGATGAAGCACCGGCCCATGCCCGTCATCATCATGAGTTCCCTCACCGGCCCCGGCTCCGAACTCGCGCTCCAGGCCCTCCAGCAAGGCGCGGTGGACGTGATGGGCAAGCCCAGCGGCTCCTATTCCGTGACCAGCGACATCGCCGTCCTGGTCCAGAAGATCAAGGCCGCCGCCCGCGCCAAGCTCCGCATGCCCGCCATCGTTGCTCCTCCGGCTCCCCCACGCGCCGAAGCCTCGCCCGGCACCGCTTTTCGGACCCGCGCGAGCGCACCCGTGCTCCACGCCGAACCGACCGCCGTCCTGGCCCGGCCCGCCGTTGCCCTCGCGCCCCCCGCTCCCTCCGCCGGACGCCGCTATGGCGCACGCGATCTGATCGTGATGGGCGCTTCGACCGGCGGCACAGAGGCGCTCAAAGCCATCCTCACCCAACTGCCCGAGGACCTGCCGCCGATCGCCATCGTGCAGCACATTCCGGCCTATTTTTCCAAGGCCTTCGCCGACCGCTTGAACCAGCTCTCTCGGCTCGAAGTCCGCGAAGCCGTGAACGGCGACCGCCTTCGTCCGGGCTTGGCCCTCATCGCGCCCGGCGGACACCACATCGTCCTGCGCTGGAACGGCGCGGGCTATACCGTGGAGCTGAACGACGGCCCGCAAGTCCACCACCAGCGCCCGGCGGTCGATGTGCTCTTCGACTCCGCCGTGAAGTGCGGTGCCGGTCCGCACTCTCTGGCCGTGCTGCTCACCGGCATGGGGGCCGATGGCGCGGCGGGGATGCTCCGTCTGAGGGAAGCCGGCGCAACCACGTTCGCCCAAGACGAGGAAAGCTGCGTCGTCTTCGGGATGCCGCGCGAGGCCATCAAGCTCGGCGCGGCCCAGCAGATCCTGTCTCTGGACCAAATGGCGTCCCGCATCGACCGCCACGCCCATTCGCTCGCGGCCAAGGGCTGATCTTCAGCCGGCTGTTCCTTCGCAGGCGTTTCCCCGAAAACACGAAGCCCCCGGACAACTCGCGTCGTCCGGGGGCTTCGTTTGTCGGGCCGTTCAGGCGTCCTTTTCCTGCGGCTGGTTGTAGTAGCTCGAATACTTGTAATATGAGTATTCGGGAAGGAAGAGATTGGCCCGGTTATAGATTAGGCCGAGCACCCGCACGTGGCGGTTGTAGAGCAGTTCCAGGCTCTGCTTGGCCAAGCGCGCGGAGGTGTGTTCGGCCCGGATGACGAAGACCACGCCGTCCACCTTGGGGGCCAAGCTGGTGACGTCGTCGGCCGCCAGCACGGGAGGCGTGTCGATGAGGATGTAGTCGAACTTGTCGTAGACGGAGCGCAGGAAGTTGTCGGCCGCCGATCCGACGAAGAGTTCGCCGGGGTTCTTGATCGTGGTGCCGCGCACGAGCACGGAGAGGTTCGGCTCGGGGTTCAGAACCGCCTCCTCGAACTTCATCTTGCCGGTCAGCACGTCGCTGAAACCCGGCCCCACGGGCAGGCCCATCTTCTCGTTGATCGAGCAGCGGCGCTGGTCGCCATCGACGAGCAGCACCTTCGAGCCGGACATCGCCATCGTCTTGGCGAGGTTCGCGGCGACGGAGGACTTGCCCTCGGACGGGATGGCGCTGGTGATGACGATGGTCTTGGGCCGCGTCTCGCCGGCGTCCATGAAGAGGATCGAGGAACGGATGTTGCGGAAGGATTCCGCGAAGTTGTGCCGGTCGTCGTCCTCCTTCAACAGGTCGATCTTCTGGTTCTCCTCGGACCCGTCGCCCACATTCGGCACCTGTCCGATGACCGGTTCCTGGAAGGCGGCCTTCAGCGCGGTCAACGACTTCACCCGGTCGTCGAAGAAGACGATCAGCCCGACGATGCCGATGCCGAGCACGAGTCCGACACCGACGCCGACGACCATCTTCGTGACATTGTTCACGGCGCGGGCCCGGGCGGCCGAGGGCGGCTCGAGCACCTTCATGATGTAGTCCGTCATGGACTGGCGCATGTTGATCGACTCGGCCCCGGTCAGGAGCTTCTCATACATCGGCGTCAGATCGGCGACTGCTTTCACCAGCGCGTCGAACTCCGCCGTCTTTTTGCTGAAGGCCAAGGCGTCGTCCTCGGCGTCCTTGAGCGGTTTTTCCAGTGCCCTCATTTCGAGGACGATGGCCTGCTTGCGCTGCGCGATCTTGTCCTCGCTCTGCTTCACCAGCGATTCGAGGTTCTTTTGCGCCCGGGCGATGGCATCGGCGAGGGCGATCATCTTGGGATGTTTCTCCCGGAGGTCCTTGCCGAGCTCCTGTTGCTGGAAGCGCATCATCTCGATCTCGTGGCGCGTGTTGTAGATGGAGTTCAGCGGGTCCATGGCGGCGAGGCGCGCGCGCGCTTCTGGGTTGTCAGTCAAATCGGCCGCACCGGACAGACTGTCGGTGCCGGGCTGGACGAGCGGCATGGTCGCCGTGGGTAGTCCCCGCTGTTCCTGGTCCAGGATCTGTTCGACCGAGAACAGGTTCAACCGGTCGAGCTCCATCTGGAGATCGTGCTGCTTCTTCTGGAGCTCGGCATGGATCGTCGTCGAGCTCAGCGAACGTTGGCGGAGCAGCTCGACGCTGTTCTCCTGCTTGAAATCATCCAGCTTCCGGGTCGCCTCCTTCAGCTCGCGGCTGACTTCGTCCAGCTTGTTCCGGACAACCGTCTCCATCGACGCCGCATCGGTGATGAACGATTCCCGGAGATACTGCACGTAGGTCTGGATGAACTCCTCCAAGAAGCGCCGGGTGTATTCGGGATCAACCCCGCTGGCCTGGAGCTGGAAGATGGAGGATTCCTTGACCTTGCCGGCCGACAGACGGACCGGGGAAACCCGCAGGTTCGGATACCGCGCTTGGGTCGCGTTCTCCGCCCGGGTTCTCAGGTCCGGACTGTTCATGATCTCGAGCTGCGTGCCGTCGGCATCGCCCAAGGCGCGTCCACCGTTCGGGTCGGCCGAACGGAGGCCGATCCAGATGCGCGCCGTGGAGACATACGCGGGTGGCGGCTGGTTGCGGATCATCAGCATCATGCCACCGGCGGCGAGGGCGGCGCATATGGCGGGAATCCACCAGAAACGCTTCAGACCCGCCCAGTAGGGATGGACGAAGGTGACGATGCTGGCCAGAGAAGCCCCTCCCGCTTCCGTCGGGTAACGATATCCGTAGCTCATTTGAAATTGGGTTGCTGTCGCGCGGCCTCAGAAGCGGAACACGATGCGGTCCACGATGATGGTGTCTCCGGGTTTGATGAGGATGTCGTTCTCCTTCCGGCCCTTCTTCTCGATCGCCTCGAAGTCGATCTCGAACGTCTGCTGCCCCGTGCTGGAGCCAGGTTCGGGCTGGCGAATGACCTTCACCTTGTTCGCCTTGCCGAAAGGGGTGATGCCGCCCGCAGCATAGATCGCCTTGCTGAGGGTGAAGAGGCTTTCGCCTCCGGGAGGGATCGTCACCGGACCGGGGCGGCCGACTTGGCCCTGGACCAGGACTTCCTTGAGGTTGAAGACGCTGACCGAGTCCACGGAGATGATGACGGTGGCCTTGTGGTAGAGCCCTTGTTCGTCGGACTCGAGGAGCCGCTTGATCTCGGCCGCCAGCTCCTTGCAGGTCTTGCCCGTGGCCTTTACGCGGCCGAGATACGGCACGTCGATCTCGCCGGTGTCGGTGACGATGAGCGGCCTAGCCAGATCCTTGTCCTCCTTCACCCGGTAGGTGATGCGGACGCCGGTGTTGAGCTTGAGGGTGTCGTCGAGCACATCGACGGCCGCCGGAGCCGAGTTGGTGGAGGAGGAACCGCTGTTCTCTTCCGCTGCCGGGAGCCAAGCCGTCGTCAGGAGGAGACCCAGAAAAAGCGCGATCAATCGCATAAGCCGCCAGTGTTAGAATCTATGGACAGTGTCATTTCAATCTCAATCCGGACGGCCGGAGCGCGGGCCAAGGCGACATTTGCGCAACGCCTTCCTCCTGCTATCGTCCTCGCGAGGTTTCCGCTTTACCCCACCCATGCCATTTGCTTCGCTTCGCGCGCCGCGCCGGCATCGCTCCAATCCCGCCAGCGATTCCGACCGGGGTTTCCGCCTCCCAGCATCGCATCCTGACGTGGCAGGAACCCCCATGCCGGCAATCGGGAATGGCGAGGTTCGGGCGATTCCGGGACCGGCAATAATCTCGGGATCTTGTTCAGCACGTTTCGGATCCCGCCGATCCTCCCGAACATGGCTCCCATGGGGTGCCACGACAAATTCGAATCTTTGCGGCCCAGGCCGTTCCCGGGACCTACCCGGAGCAACGACCAAGTGCGGAGCCTTCGTCCCGTCCGGCCACCGATCCATCCATGAAAGGCATCATCCTCGCCGGCGGCGCCGGTTCGCGTCTCTTCCCGCTCACGCTTGTGGCCAGCAAGCAGCTGCAGCCGGTGTATGACAAGCCGATGGTCTATTATCCCCTCACGACGTTGATCGAGGGGGGCATCCGCGACATCTGCCTGATCTCCACCCCGCAGGACCTGCCCCGCTTCCGCCAGTTGCTCGGCGACGGTTCCCGGATGGGCATCCGCATCGACTACCGGGAACAGGCCAGGCCCGAGGGCATCGCCCAGGCGTTCCTCATCGCGGCCAGCTTCATCGGCGGCGATCCGGTCAGCCTCATCCTCGGCGACAACATCTTCTACGGCGGTGACGGTTTTGGTCCGGCTTTCGACGGCTTCAAGTCCGGCGCGACCATCTTCGGCTATCACGTGAACGACCCCGAACGCTACGGCGTGGTCGAGTTCGACGCGCGGGGCAAGGCCGTCTCCATCGAGGAAAAGCCCAAGCAGCCCAAGAGCAGCTACGCGGTCCCTGGCCTCTATCTCTACGACAACGACGTGGTGGAGATCGCCCGGAACCTGAAGCCCTCCGCCCGGGGAGAGCTGGAGATCACCGCCGTGAACGTGGAATATCTCCGTCGCGGCACGCTCCACGTCGGCAAGCTCAGCCGGGGCTTCGCCTGGCTCGACGCGGGCACGAGCAGTTCGCTCCACGAGGCCAGCGCCTACGTGCAGACCATCGAGAAACGCACCGGCATCAAGATCGGCTGCCCCGAAGAGGCCGCCTTCCGCCGTGGATTCCTGTCGCTCGCCCAACTTTCCGAAATCACGGAGCAGATGCCCAACTGCGAATACCGCGCCTACCTGGCCGACGTGATCGCCGAAGCGAACCGCGCGCGCACCGCCTGATCGCCATTCCTTCCCCATTCTCCGCCATGATCGTCCTCCTCGGAGCCACCGGCTACATCGGCCAAGCCTTCCAGGCCGCCCTGCGGCAGCGGGGCGAACCCTTCGTCGCCCTTTCCCGCCGCGACGTGGACTACACCCGCTTCGACCATTTCCACGCCTGGCTCAAAGAACACCGGCCCGACTTCCTCGTGAACGCCGCCGGCTACACCGGCAAGCCCAACGTGGACGCCTGCGAGACCGCCAAGGCAGACACGCTACAGGGCAACACCCTCTTCCCCGCCGCGCTCGCCCATGCCTGCGCCGCGCTCGACATCCCCTGGGGCCATGTCTCCTCCGGCTGCATCTTCGCCGGGGCCCATGTGGACACCGACACCGGCTGGCGGATCGAGAAGGACATGACCAAGGCCGAAGTGCGCGCGCTGGCCGAGAAGTCGCCGGAGAAGATCCGCGGCTTCAACGAAACGGAGCCACCCAACTTCAGCTTCCGCGACGGCCCGTGCAGCTTCTACAGCGGCTCCAAGGCCCTGGGCGAAGAGGCGATCGCCGGCATCGGCCGCAGCTACGTCTGGCGGCTGCGCATCCCCTTCGACGAGGTGGACAGCGCCCGCAACTACCTCTCCAAGGTCCAGCGCTACGCCAAGGTCTACGACAACGTGAACTCCCTGTCGCACCGGGCCGACTTCGTGAACGCCTGCCTCGACACCTGGAAGCTCCGCGCCCCCTTCGGCACCTACAACGTGACCAACCCCGGCTTCGTCACCACCGCGCAGGTGGTCGAGATGATCCGGCGCATCCTCAAGCCCGCCCGCGACTTTGCGTTCTGGGAAAGCGACGAGGAGTTCTATAGGCTCGCCGCCAGGACGCCGCGCTCCAACTGCGTGATGGACGTCTCCAAGCTCGCCGCCGCCGGGATACGTCTGCGCCCGGTGCAGGAAGCGCTCAGCGATTCCCTCGCACGCTGGCGCCCCGAATGACGCCCCGCCGGTCCCCGACGAAGCCATGACGCTTCCGAAGACCATAAAGAAAATCGGCTCCCGGTTCCGCTGGATGCTTTCCGTGCGGAAATCCGCGACCTACGCCTATCGCAGCGCCCTCCGCCCCGCCCGCAGCCTGCCCGGCAGCTCCAAGCACTTCGGGCCTCCCCGCCGCCAATACTGGCATCCCAAGGACTACTTTTCGCGGCGCGCCCTGCCGGCGCGATGCTTCACCCAGTTGAAGGTCGAGGAACCGGCCCCGCCCCGGCAGCTTCCCGCGGGCACCAGCCGGATCGTGCTCGACAGCTTCCAGCACAAGCTGGCCCGCACCTACCCTGAGCGCCACGTCTCCGTCTTCCCCAACGGACGCTTCTGGGCTGCGGATTCCGGCACGGCGATCACGGACGACGACGGCATCGTCTTCACTCTTTCGCCCCACGTCTGGCACTTTCCCGATCCCAACCTGCACCCGTCCCTCGCGGTGCTGAAGCTGCCGCCCGTGCTCAAGGTGGGCCGCTGCCATGTCCTCCATTCCTACCATGCCCGCCTGAACTACTGGCACTGGATGGTGGACCTGCTGCCGCGCTTCCAGATGCTGCACCAGGCGGGCTTCGATTCGAACGACCCCGAGTCCCGCATCCTGATCCCAGGTCCATCCCTGCCGTTCCAGAAGGAGACGCTCGCGGCCCTCGGCATCCCCGCCGAGCGCCTGATCCACTCGAGCAACGACCTGCACATCGAGGCCGAAGAGCTGGTCGTCCCCGCCCATACGAACCTCTCCTTCAACACGGACACCCAGACCTACCGTCCCGAGGATCTGGACTTCGTCCGGCGTTTGGTCGATCCCGACTGGGAAACCCGGCACGGCGGCGCACCCGTCTCCGGCCAAGGACGGCGGATATTCCTCTCCCGGGCTTCCGGCCGGCGCCACCTGCGCAACGAACCGGCGGTCGTGGCCGCCCTCAAGCCGCTGGGCTTCGAGCTGGTCCGCGCCGAAAACCTCTCCCTGAAACAGCAGGCCGAACTGTTCTATTCGGCCTCGGTCATCGCCGGGATGCACGGTGGCGCATTCACCAACCTGATCTTCTGCCGCCCGGGCACCCAGGTCATCGAGATCCACTCGCCCCTCTGGATCAAGACCTTCTTCTGGGATCTGGCCGAGAACCGGCAGCTCCGCTACAGCGCCTATTGCGAGTCCGGACCGGCGAAGGACCAGGGCGGCCTGCTGCACCGCTTTTCCGACATCACGGTGGACCCGGCCGCCTTCGCCAAACATGTCGCCCAGGTCCTGTCCTCCTCCTAGCCCTGCATGAACCTCCTTGTCACCGGCGGTGCCGGCTTCATCGGATCGAACCTGATCCACCGCGTCATCGACCAGCCGTCGATCAGCAAGCTCGTCAACCTCGACTGCCTCACCTACGCGGGCAACGTCGCGAACCTCGACGCCGTCGCGAAGCATCCGAAATACGTCTTCGAGAAGGTCGATCTCCGCGACAAGGCCGAAGTCTTCCGCGTCGTCCGCGACCACGCCATCACCCATGTGATGCACCTCGCGGCTGAATCGCATGTGGACCGTTCCATCACCGGCCCCGGCGACTTCATCCACACCAACATCGTCGGCACCTTTCACCTCCTCGAAGCCTGCCGCGCTGTCTGGATTCAGAGTTCGGAGTCCGGGGTCCAGAGTTCAAAGTGCCGCTTCCATCACGTCTCCACCGACGAGGTCTACGGCTCGCTTGGCGAGACCGGCCTCTTCACCGAGACCACACCCTACGCGCCCAATTCCCCCTACTCCGCCAGCAAGGCCTCCAGCGATCTCCTCGTCCGCGCCTACCACCACACCTACGGCCTGCCGGTGGTCACCACGAACTGCTCGAACAACTACGGCCCTTACCAGTTCCCGGAGAAGCTCATCCCCGTCATCATCCAGAACCTCCTCGCCCGGAAACCGCTCCCCATCTACGGCGACGGCATGAACGTGCGCGACTGGCTCTACGTGACCGACCACGCGGACGCGCTCTGGACCGTGCTGAACCAGGGCCGCCTCGGCGAGACCTACAACATCGGCGGCCACAACGAGTGGGCCAACATCCGCATCGTCCGCCTGATCTGCGACCTCGTGGACGAGATGAAGCCCGAGCTCGGCGGCGGTTCGCAGAAGCTGATCTCTTTCGTCAAGGACCGCCCCGGCCACGACCGCCGCTACGCCATCGACGCGACGAAGATCAAAAACGAACTTGGCTGGGTGCCCGCCGAAACCTTCGAGACCGGCATCCGTAAGACCGTCCGCTGGTATCTCGACCACCAGCCCTGGGTCGCTTCGGTCCTGAAGGCCAAGCAGGCCTGAATCCGGTCCCCACCCGCCCAATGCTCGATCCTCTGCCCGAACCCTTCGTGCCCGAATCCACCGCGATCCGGGAGCATCTGGCCGCGCTGAAGGGCAAGCGGATCATGGTGTTGATCAATCCGGGCAACCGGGGCGACGGCCTCATCCATGCCGGGGCGCGCCAGCTCTTCAGATCCCTGGATCTCGACTTCCGGGAGTTCCGCTTCCCCGAGCCCGCTTCCGGCGACGAGCTACTGGTCCATGTGCCGGGAAACCTGAACCGCACCGACAACCAGATGATCGACCAGATCAACTTCTACCAGCGCAACTTCTCCAGGATCACGATCCTGCCCTGCACCGTCGATTGGCGGTCGGGACGGTCGATCCGATTCCTGCGCGGACTGGAGCCGGACCGGTTCACCGTCTTCGCGCGCGAGCGGACCACCTTCGCCGGACTCAAGGAACGTTGCCCCGGCCTGCGCCGCGTGTTTCTCAGCCACGATCTCGCCTTCCATTTCGACTACGCACCCTGGACCCGGATCGTTCCCCAAACGGGCCGCACGCTGGCCATTCTCCGGCAGGATCTGGAGCAAGGCCTTTCGCAGAAGATCCAGGCCGACCACGTCGAGGATCTCAGCCGGGGCGGCAGCGTCGGTTTTGAAAAGCTGCTGGAAGGCATCGCTCCTTTTGAAACCGTCTATTCCGACCGCACTCACGGTGCCATCGCCGCCGCCCTGATGGGCCGCCGAACGATCATCCTCGACAGCTCCTACCACAAGAACCGCTCGATCTTCGAATTCTCCCTCAGTCGCCTGCCGAACATCGCGTTGCAGGCCCCGGCCGCGCCACCGGCGGTCAACGCCGCCAAGCGCTTCAAGGTGTGGAAACAGTCCGTGCGCGCCCACCTGCGCCCGCTGGCCTATTGGATGCGGCACGGACGCAGCGCCGCCCGCCTCGACTGACCGCTGTATTTGCCCATGCCCCGGATCACCATCGTCGGTCCCTGCTACAAGGTCGCCCGCTACCTGGACGCCTACGTCGAGGGCATCCTCGCGCAGACGTTCCGGGACTGGGAGCTGGTGCTGGTGGACGACGGCAGCCCGGACGAATCCGGGGCCATCATCGACCGCTGGGCCGCACAGGACCCGCGCATCCGCGCCGTCCACCAGGCCAACGCCGGCCTCTCCGCCGCCCGCAACGCCGGTTGGCACCACGCCTCGCCCGAAGCCGAATTCGTCGTTTTCCCGGATCCGGATGACATCCTCGAACCCACCGCCCTGGCGGAGATGGCGCAGGAACTGGAGGCCCATCCTGCGGCGGGCGCTGTGCTCTGCCACCAGAGCCTGATGGATTCCGAAGGCAAGCCGATGCCCGGCGGACGGCGCGAACGCTGGGCCAAGAAGTTCGGCCTGCCCTGGAGGCTGAAGGACTCGGACCGCACGATTCCCTTCCTCACGTTTTTCTGCGGCACCGCTGCCGGGCCCTACGTGATGTGGCGTCGCCGCACATTGGACGCGGCGGGCCCGTGGGACATCCGGCTCGCGCCGTGGGAAGACTCCGACATGTTCTGCCGGGTGGCCCTGCTCTCGGAGATCCGCTTCCTGCCCCGCCCGCTCTACCGCTACCGCAAGCACGCCACCCAGGCCACGACCAACGGCGAGAAGATGACGCGCTTCTACGGCCTCTTCCGCGCCAAGTGGGAACAGATGCCCGCCGCCACGCCGGAGCAGGCCCGTCGGCTCGCGGAGGCGCGGCGGTTCTACTGGAAGGTCTTCCGCCCGTGCCGGAACCTGGGCACGGCGGCCAAGGCGATGAAGCAATTCGTTAAACGCCCCTCCAGGCAGGGCGTCTGGTGGATTCGCTTCCTGCTCACCGCCGCGCTGAAACAGTTCTTCGGGCAACGGGAACCCCTGCCCACTTGGCCGCCGCTTCCGGCCGGTCAAGGTGCTCTGGTCCCGAAAACCGCCGCCTAGCCCCGCCCCGACATCTCCGGCCCATCGCCCCTCGAATCGCATGTCGCATCCCTCGACCATCTACACTCCGGAATCGCCGATCCGCCATCCGCTCCGCCTCTTGGCCGCCATGTGGCGCGACCTCGTCGCGTGCCGCGGGCTGGCCTGGCGCCTCTTCGTGCGCGACACCAGCGCGGCCTACCGCCAGTCCTTCCTCGGCTACCTATGGGCCTTCCTGCCGCCGATCGCGACGACCGCCAGCTTCAGCCTGCTCGCCGGCCAGCGCGTGATGAACACCGAAGGCATCAACGTCCCCTACCCCGTCTTCGCCGGCATCGGCACCATCTTCTGGCAGACCTTCGCCGACTCGGTGAACGGACCGCTGAAATCGGTCACGGCCGCCAAGGGCATGCTGACCAAGATCAACTTCCCCCGCGAAGCCCTCCTGCTGGCCGGGCTCGGCGAGATCTTCTTCAACTTCGTCCTCCGCTCCACCCTCCTGGTCGCGCTCTTCGTCCTCTATCCGAACGATCTCTCGGTCCATCCCTCCCTGCTCCTCGTCCCTGTCGGGGCCGCCTCGATGGTCCTGCTCGGCTACTCCATCGGCCTCCTGGTCGTGCCCTTCGGCATGTTGGCCCGCGACATCGGCCGGGGACTGACGATGTTCCTGGGCTTCTGGATGCTGGTCACGCCGGTGGTCTATCCGCCCCGCACCTCCGGCTGGGGCGCGGTCCTGGCAAGCTGGAACCCGGTCGGCCCCGTGCTGAGCACCTGCCGGGAATGGGTCCTCGGCGATCCCGTCACCTTCCTGCCGCAATACTTCGCCGTCCTCGGCGTCTCCGCCCTGCTTCTCTTCCTGGCGTGGGTCATGTTCCGGCTGGCCATGCCGATCATCATCGAACGCATGGGCGGCTGACCTTCAAAGCAGAAATCGAGAAACCTGCAAATGTCGCACCTCGGCAGACTGCCGGAACCGTTCCGGACTCGCACCAAGGCCTTCGCCGCCGGGGCGATTCGCCTCTTCGCCAAGCTCTCGCGCCAAGCCGAGCAGACCCGGGTGCTGGGAAAGCAGCTGCTGCGTTCGGGAACATCCGTCGCGGCCCAGGTCAGGGAAGCGTCCCGCGCCCGCTCATCCGACGAGTTCGTGTCCAAGCTTGGCGGCGCCTTGCAGGAGGCGGACGAGTCCATTCTCTGGCTGGAACTGTTGCGCGAGGAATGCCAGGTGTCGCCCGACGACACCCGGCCTTTGGAAAAGGAAGCCGACGAACTCATCGCCATCATGACCACGATGATCCAACGGACGAGGGCCACTTGATCCACCTCGTTTTCAGCTTTCCGTTTTCAGCTTTCCTATTTCTCCCATGAGCAACGAGGTCCTCGTCAAAGCCGACGGCGTGAAGAAGAAGTTCTGTCGCAGCCTGAAACGGTCCATGTGGTATGGCCTGAAAGACACCGTGGGCGAAGCCTTCGGCGGCGGCGCGCGCGACCGACTCCGCCCCGAGGAGTTCTGGGCCGTCAACGACGTCTCCTTCGAGCTCCGCCGGGGCGAGTGCCTCGGCCTCATCGGCCGCAACGGCGCCGGCAAGACCACCCTGCTGCGGATGCTCAACGGCCTGATCAAGCCCGACCAGGGCCGCATCGAGATGCGCGGCCGCGTCGGCGCTCTCATCGCCCTCGGCGCGGGCTTCAACCCCGTCCTCACCGGCCGCGAGAACATCTACGTCAACGCCGCCGTCCTCGGCCTCCGCAAGCGCGAGGTGGACGAGAAGCTCGACGAGATCATCGACTACGCGGAGATCCGCGAGTTCATCGACGCCCCCGTCCAGACCTACAGCTCCGGCATGCAGGTCCGCCTCGGCTTCTCCGTCGCCACCGCCCTCAAGCCCGACATCCTCATCCTCGACGAGGTGCTGGCGGTGGGCGACTTCAACTTCCGCCAGAAGTGCCTGCGCCGCGTGGCCGACATCGTCCAGCAGTGCGCCGTCATCTTCGTCTCCCACAACTTCGAGCAGATCGAGCGCGTCTGCACCCGCGGCCTCGTCATGAACCGCGGCGTCGCCGTCGGCGACGGCCCGATCTTCGAGGCCCGCAAGATCTACGACAGCCTGATCGAGGGCTCCGACGGCAACACCTGGACCCAGCAGGGGTTGACCCTCGTCGGCCCGGACCCCGCCCAGCGCATCGCCCCGACGGACTCCGGCTACAAGCTCCGCGCCACTTTCCGGTCGGAGATCGCGGTCCCCAACCTCGCCTGCCGCCTCCGCGTCCAGGACAGCACGGGCAACTACGTGGCCGGCTACCATTCGCTGAACCACCGCAAGCCCTTCGCCCTCCAGCCCGGCGAAAACTCCGTGGACATCGACCTTCCGCCGCTGCCGTTGAAGCGCGGCCGCTACCAGATCGACCTCTTCCTCAGCGGCGCCGACAACGACCTCATCAAGGTCGCCGAAGCCAAGAAGTTCGCCGAACTGGACGTCGAGTCCCGTCCCAACGGCTTCGACAGCGTGCAGCTCTGATCCTCCCGTGATGAAGGTCCTCTACATCGGCGACAACCGGAACCGGCCCAACTGGGGCTGCCGCGCCACCAGCATGGCCCTCGGCGCGATGGTCCGCGAAACGGCCGAGATCACCGACATCATCGGCGGCAAGGAGATCGGCTTCAGCACCACCGCCATCCCCTGGGGCGGGCTTTGGCCGAACCGGTTCTGGCAGACCCTGGAAACCCTGCCGGTCCCGCCGCTCAACCGCCTGCTCCGTTCGGCCAAGAAGTCGTGGAACATCCGCGAGGACTTCGTCGAGGAGTCGCCCGAGCGGACGATCGAACGCTTCCACCGCCTGCGCCCGAAGCACGGCTGCCTCCGTGAGATGCTCCGCAAGGTCGAGGCCGCCGACGCGCTCGTGGTCAACGGCGAGGGCACCTACATCTTCTCCACGCCGCCCCGGCGCGATTCGCTCTTCTTCAACTTCATCCTCCGCCTCGGCCAGCAGCTCGGGAAGAAGACCTACGTGCTCAACGCCATGTTCTCCGACTGCCCGAAGACCGGCCGCAACGAGGCCGTCTTCCGCACCACCGTCGGAGTGCTGGCCCTATGCGACGCGGTCAGCACCCGCGACTCCCATTCGCTCGCGGTGCTGCGCGAAGCCGGATTGAAGGACAACACCAGCTTCCATCCCGACGCGCTCTTCACCTGGAGCGCCCACGTCCCGCGCTGGAAGGAGTCCATCACCGGCGAGCTTTCCCGCTTCCAGCCCTTCGGCGACGAGAGCCACGCCAAGCTGCCCGAGATCGATTTCGACCGTCCCTACCTCTGCCTCAGCGGCAGCTCCTCCGCCGCGTGGCAGCAGGACAAGGCCTACGCCGCCTACGCCGCGCTCGCGAAGTCCCTCCTCGGCCTCGGCCACCAGCTCCTGGTCACGCCAACCTGCGAAGGCGACGCCTTCCTCGTGAAAGTGGCCAAGGATCTCCGTTTGCCCTGGCTGTCCGTCCGCGCGCCGATCCGCCTCTGCGCCGGCATCGTCGGCAAGGCCGAGGTGTTCGTCTCCGGCCGGTTCCACCCGGCCATCCTCGCCTCCGATGGCGGCACGCCCTGCGTCTTCATGGGCTCGAACTCCCACAAGACGCTCACCCTCCAGCACATGCTGGAATACGAAGATCCCTTCGAGTTCCGCGACATTCCGACCGAGGACGACGTCCGCCGCATCACCGAGCGCACGCGCCGTCTGATCGAGGAATCGCCCCGGGCCCGCATCGCCGAGGCCGTGGCACGCCGCACCTCCGAAGCCCGCAAAGTCATCCATTTGTTGAACCAACCCGTATCCGCACACTCCTAATGAAAGCTCCCAAAGTCATCGCCGAGATCGGCTGCAACCACAAAGGCGACATGGACATCGCCAAAGAGATGATCCACATCGCCGCCTACTTCTGCAAAGCGGACGTGGTGAAGTTCCAGAAGCGCACCCCGCGCGAGCTCCTCACCCCCGAGGAATACGACACCCCGCATCCCAACCCGGCCAACGCCTACGGCAACACCTACGGCGCGCACCGCGAGTTCCTGGAACTCAACGTCGAGCAGCACAAGCAGCTCAAAGCTTGGTGCGAGGAGAACAAGGTCGTTTACAGCACTTCCGTCTGGGACATGACCTCCGCCAAGGAGATCGCCTCCATCAATCCCGAGTTCATCAAGGTGCCCTCCGCCTGCAACCTGAAGTTCGACATGCTGGGCTACCTCTGCGACTCCTACGCGGGCGAGCTGCATCTCTCCTTCGGCATGACCACGCACGAAGAGGAGGAGGAGATCGTCCGCTTCTTCGAGTCGAAGAACGCGGCCAAACGCTTGGTCCTCTACAGCTGCACCTCCGGCTACCCGGTTGAGTTCAAGGACATCTGCCTCTTCGAGATCACCCGCCTACGCGAGAAGTTCGCTAGCCGCGTGAAAGAGATCGGCTTCTCCGGCCACCACCTCGGCATCGCCGCCGACGTCGCCGCCATGACGCTCGGTGCCACCTGGGTCGAGCGCCACTTCACCCTGGACCGCACCTGGAAGGGCACCGACCACGCCGCTTCGCTCGAACCCGACGGCATGCGCCGCCTGGTGCGCGATCTGCGCAACGTCTCGCTCGCCCTCGCGCCCAAGGCCGAGCAATTGCTCGACTGCGAGAAGGTCCAGCGCCGGAAGCTCAAGCGCGAGAAGGCCACGGCCTGATCGAGAACCGAAGTCGCACCGCCCGCCCCAGCCGCTCCATGACCCCGCTTCCTCCAAACGCCACCGTCGCCTTCATCCCGATGCGCGGCGGTTCCAAGGGAATTCCCGGCAAGAACATCAAACCTCTCGCCGGAAAGCCCATGTGCTGGTGGGTGCTGGAGGCGGCCGTGGGCTGCGCGCGGATCGATCGCGTCTTCGTCGCCACCGATGATCGGGGCATCGGCGACGCCGCCCGGGCGCTCGGCTCGACCAAGATCGAGGTCGTGGGCCGTTCACCCGAAACCGCGACCGACACCGCCAGCACCGAGTCGGCGTTGCTGGAGTTCGCCCGCAACGTGCCGTGCGAACGGATCGTGCTCATCCAGGCCACTTCACCGCTGCTGCGTTCGGAGGACTTGGACGAGGCGTTCCGCACCTTGGACCGCACCGGCGCGGATACGTTGCTCTCCGTCGTGAGGCAGAAGCGATTCACTTGGAAGACGACCGCGAACGGCTTGGCCGAGCCGGTCAACTACGTGCCGCTGAAACGCCCGCGTCGGCAGGAGTTCGACGGTTTCCTCGTGGAGAACGGGGCGTTCTACGTGATGAAGCGCTCCGGCCTTCTCGAGACCAACTGCCGCCTGCACGGCACGACGGCGGCCGTTGAGATGCCGGAAGAGAGCTACATCGAACTGGATGAACTTTCCGACTGGGAGTTCATGGAAGCGGTCCTCTCCCATCGGACCAAGACCGCGCCAGCGGCCCCGGTGAAGATCCGCCTCTTCGTGACCGACGTGGACGGCGTGCTGACCGATGCCGGCATGTATTACACCGAAACGGGCGACGAGCTGAAGAAGTTCAACACCCGCGATGGATTGGGTCTCCGGTTGATGCGTGAAGCCGGCATCGTCGCAGGCATCATCACCACGGAGAACACGAAGATCGTCGCGCGCCGCGCCGAGAAGCTGAAGCTGGACTTCGTCCATCAGGGCGCGCACGACAAGCTCGCCGTGCTCAAACAGCTCTGCGCCGAGCGGGACGTGCCCCTGTCCGAAGTCGCTTACATCGGCGACGACGTGAACGACCTCGAATGCCTCAAGGCCGTCGGCTGGAGCGCTTGCCCCGCCGACGCCGTGCCAGCCGTGCAGTCGGTCGTGCGCACGATCCTGAAGACGCCCGGCGGCCGCGGCGCCGTCCGCGAGTTTGCCGAGCGGGTGCTGGCCGCCCGTTGAACCCGAGTCTCCGCCCCATGACACAACGCATCGTCGATCTGGCCCGTCGGTTGGGAACACGAACCTACCGCCGGGTTTTTCGTCGGGACCTGGAACGTGATTTCCAGCGGCTGGACCATTCGGACACCGCGCTGCGGTCCGCGATGGAGATGGAGCAGAAGATGCGCTGCGCCTCCGCCCTGCTGGCCATTCCCGGCCTGCACGAGCGCGTCACGCCACCCGTGCTGAAGGCCGGCGACTGGCTGCACGAGGAGCTCTTCGTCTTCGGCTCCGGCGCGTCGCTCCTCGACCTCACCGCCCAGGAACGGAAGCTGTTGTCCAAGCTCCCGGTCCTGACGATGAACAAGAATCTCCTGTATTGGGACGTGCTGGGGATCTGGCCGACCTACACCTATCTGGCCGACACGCATTTCCCCGCCTCGGAGGTCTTCACCCGCATGGTGGAGACACTGGTCACGGCCCCGGAACGGCGTCTGCCGGGATTCATCCTCCGCGACGACTACCGTCCCTGGCCCCTGGCCGCTCTCCAGCCGCTCTATTTCAAGCGCCACAGCGTCTCGGGCAACCATCCGTGGGCCGAGTCGCTGGACGACAAGATGTATTTCCACCGGGGCAGCCTGAGCTGTCTGCTCAATCTGATCACGGCGCTGAAATTCGCCCCGAAAGTGACGCTGCTCGGCGTGGATCTGGACGACGGTGCCCCCTTCTACCAGGAACGCTACGGCACCGACACGACGCTGCACGATGTCTGGGAAGCCATCCGCCAATCGACCGGCGTTCATCCCACCGCGCTGGAGCACGAGGGTGTGCCGCCCATCCAGGCCAAGCTGCCCTGGATCTTCGAGCAGATGGCCGCCCGGGGCGTGACCGTCTCGTGCTACAGCGCCAAGTCGCTTCCGGCCAAGCTGGGCCTCTGTCCCCTGCGCGCGCCGCTCGCCTGAGCGCCGTTGCGAGGTCCGACGCCCCATCCTTTCTCCGCAATGTCCATCGCCTCCGTCTCGCTGCTCGACGCCAAGAATCCGGGGGATCTGCTCTCGAAGCCGACGCACTACTTCGACTTCGGGCTGCCGGTCGCCGATGTCTGCGTGAAGACCGCGACCCGCGAAGGGCTGGCCGGTCACCGCGCCGTCTTCGTCGGCGGAGGCGGTCTGGTGGACAACGACGCCTTCCAGGACGGCGTTGACGCGGCCCGCACCTGCGACGCGCCGGTCAAGGTGCTCTGGGGCGCGGGCACGAACCGCCACGCCTATCCCTTCCAGTATGCGGTCAACGCGGGCGGCCTCGGCTTTGTCGTTCGTCAGTGGCAGCGGCGGCTCGGTCTGAAGCCCGTCTCGGCCTATCTGAAGAAGATGGAGCCGCAGTTCCCGCCCCAGGAGTTCTTCGCGTCCTTCGACGCCGTGGGCCTGCGCGATTTCAACAGCGGCTACACCTGGCTGCCCTGCGTGAGCTGCATGCACCCGGCGCTGGACCACTACCGGAACGTCGCGCCCCGGCAGGCGCTGGCCATCATCGAGCATCCGCTCTTCATGCGGATCGACATTCCCGGCGTGCCCAAGCTGGCCAACATGGGCTCCAGCCTGGAGGACATGCTGGCGATGATCGCCTCGGTCGAGACGCTCATCACCAGCAGCTACCACGCGGCCTACTGGGCCACGCTCATGAATCGACGCGTGGTCGTCGTGCCCTGGGCCACGAAGTTCCTCTGCTTCAGGCACCGCGTCGAAACCGCCTACGACCTCTACTTCTGGAAGGATCATGTGGCCCGGGCCCGGTCGCATCCCGCCGCACTGGAGGAGTGCCGCAACGCGAACCGCATGTTCGCCCGCCTGGTCGGCAAGCTCCTCGGCCGACCCGTGGCCGAGAAACGCCCTTCGTTCCGCGCCGCCTGATCCCGGAGAAAACGCCCGATGACCCAGGAATCCCATCCCGTCCCGCCCCCCGTCTGCATCGTCGCGCACAAGGACTACGCCGACGGCGGCGGCGCCACGCGCGCGGCCTTCAATCTCTTCTCCAGCCTGGAAGCGGTCCAGCCCGCCACCTCCATGCTGGTGAAGACCAAGGCGACGAAGCATCCCAAGGTGATCACCTACGCGCCGCCGCGCGCCTTGGGCGAGCGCATCCGGCGGCGCCTGCTCGGGCGCACCCTCCGCCAGCGGTTCGGCGTGTTCTCCAAGGCCTTCGAGGCCAAGCGCGACTTCCTGCTGCTGCCCGCCCACACGGATACCCGGACGCTGGCCGACCAGGTGCCGCCCGGGGCGATCGTGAACCTGCACTGGGTCGCGGGCTTCGTGGACTTCACCACCTTCTTCGACCGCCTCCCGAAACCGCGCCGGCTCGTCTGGACGCTGCACGACACGGCGGCGTTCACCGGCGGCTGCCACTACTCCGAGCATTGCCGCCGCTTCGAGCAGTCCTGCGGGGCGTGCTTCCAGATCGGCTCGAACGACGAGCAGGACGCGACCCGGCTGAACTGGGAGATCAAGCAGCGCGCCTACGCCTCGCTGGCCGACTCGGAGCTCACCATCGTCTCCCCCAGCCAATGGCTCGCGGCGGAGGCCAGGAAGAGCGCGTTGCTCGGCCGCTTCCCCGTGGAGGTCATCCCCTACGGCGTCGATTCGGACACCTTCGCCCCGCGCGACCGCGCCGCCTGCCGCAAGGCGCTCGGAATCCCCGAGGACAAGCTCGTCATCGGCTTCATCGCCTACAACGTGAACAGCCCCCGCAAGGGCATCGACATCGTCACCGCAGCCTTCCGCGACCCCGCTCTGGTCCGCGACTGCTTCCTCGTGACGGCCGGCAGCGGCAAGCCCTCCTTGCCCGAGGGCATCGGTTCCGTCCATCTCGGCAAGATCGAGTCGGACCGGCTGCTCACGATGTTCTACTCGTGCGTGGACGCCTTCATCATCGCCTCGCGCGAGGACAACCTGCCGAACGTCGTGCTGGAATCCCTCGCCTGCGGCACGCCCGTCATCGGTTCCCGCACCGGCGGCATCCCCGACATGATCCGCGAGGGAGAAACGGGCTGGACCTTCGACAAGGCCTCTCCCGAGGACCTGCGCCGGGTTCTCCTGGACCTGCTGCCGCAGCGGGAACGCGTCCAGGCCATGCGCCCGGCCTGCCGCAAAGCCATTGAGGAAGGCTACACGCTCCAGCTCCAGGCGGACCGTTACGCCCGACTGTTCCAGCGGATCGCCGCCCGATGAGTCCCGCCGCGATGCCGGGCTCCGCCGGGAGCCGCCCGCCAACCCCGCTCCGGTTGCTCGTCGTGGACGAGGCCATCGGCCACGGCGGCGTCGAACGGGTCGTGCTCGAGCTGCTGCCCGAGCTGGCCAAGCAATGCGAGCGCCTGGTCTGGATGATCCCGAACCATCGCCGCGCCGATCTCCCGGCCCGACTCCCGGAACAAACCGGCATCGGCACGGAAACCGCCCTCCCGCTCCCCGGCGAACGGTCCGTCGCCGCCCAGCGCTGTTTCCAGGCCCTCTCGCGTCGGCTGCGTCCGTTTTCCTCCCGGCTGGGGAAGGCCCTGGAGCGCAGGGCGTCCGAAAGCCGCCTCCGCACGTTGATCGCCCGCCACGGGATCACCCACCTCTTTTATCCCGCGCTTTTCAGGCAGCCGTTTCCGCGCGTGGGTCCGCCCGTTTTCGCCGTCGTGCACGACACCCACTACCATCCCTCGTGGCGCGAGGACTGCCTCGGCAATCTCCGGGACTGGAACCGGCGGGCCGCCCGGCTGGTCGCGATCTCGCGGCACACCTTCTCCGAGGCCTCGGCCGTGGTGGCGCCCGAGCCGTTCCGCGCGGCGACGATCCCCAATGCCTGCCCGCAGCGGAAAAGCTTCGCTTTCCAGCCTCCTCCATCGGGCCCGGATCGCTTCCCTCTGGTCTATTGTCCCGCCAGCTTCGCCCCGCACAAGAACCAGCTCGGGCTGTTGCGGGCACTGCTCCGGCTGCATGGAGAAGGCCTCCGCTTCCGCGCCGTCTTCTCCGGTCCCGGCACCGAACAGATGCTCGGTGAAGCCCCGCTGCCCTACCCGGTGCTGGAGGAAGCCCGTCAGCTTGTGGCCCAGGCTCCTCCGGCCTTTCGCACGGCCATCGCCGCCTGCGGCCTCGTGGGCTTCGACGAGGTGGAGCGCTGGTATGCCGAGGCCGACTTGGTCGCTCTGCCCAGCCAGTGCGAGGGCTTCGGCCTGCCCCTGGCCGAGGCCGTGGGCCGGGGCCGTCGCGTCGTCTGCTCCGACATCCCCGCGTTCCGCGAACAGATCGCCCTCTACGGCTTCGGCGAAGCGGTCCGGTTCCCGGCCGATCCCTCCCCGGAAGCCTGGGCCGCAGCGCTCCGGGACGCACTGGCCGCCGGACCCGAATTTCCCTATTCCCCGGAGGGACTGCGCGACCGATTCTCGCGGTGGACCTGGACGGACGCGGCGGCGAAATATCGGGCCGTGTTCGCCGGACAGGACTGATTCCAAGACACCACCATGCACAATCAGCTCGACGACCTCATCGCCACCCTCGGCCGCTTCCGGACCTTCCAGCCGGAGGTCGAACGCGGCGGCCAACTGCTCGTCGCCGCCCTGCGCTCGGGCAACAAGATCCTCACCTGCGGCAACGGCGGCAGCGCGGCCGACGCCTCGCACATGTCCGAGGAACTGGTCGGCCGCTATAAGGGCGAACGCGCATCGCTCGCGTCGTTCTGCCTGGCGGCCGACGGCCCGCTGCTCACCTGCATCGGCAACGACTACGGCTTCGAGGCGCTTTTCTCCCGCCAAGTGGACGGCCTGGGCAAACCCGGCGACGTCCTCGTGACCTTCTCCACCAGCGGCAACTCGGCCAACATCCTCAACGCCATCCACGCCGCGAAGCGCAAGCAGATGGTCGTCATCTCCCTGCTCGGCAAGGACGGCGGCAAGGCCAAGGGCCTGTCCGACCTCGACCTCGTCGTCCCGAGCTCCGTCACGGCCCGCATCCAGGAGGTCCACACCTTCGTGATGCACTGCTGGCTGGAGACCATCGAGGCGCAGGCCTGGTAAGCGCCAGTTCCGTCGTTCTTCCATGACCATCGATTTCAGCCGCTGGGCCGTCGTGTCGTTCCACGACGACAGCGGGCTCGGCCGACAAGCCCAGGACATCAAGAAGCTCCTGGGCTTCCAGCATCTGGCCGTGCCGACGGACCGCCTGACCACGCATCCCATGGTCGAAGGCCGGGACCATCGGCTGACCAAGGATCTGGACGAGGCGTCGTTGCAGGCCTTGCTCGGCCGCTTCGAGGGCATCCTCGTGCTGGAGCGCTGGGGCTGGCATCCGGACCTGCTCCGCGTCGCGAAGCAGGCGGGCGTGAAGATCGCCGCCTACGTGAACTGGGAATGGTTCCGCGGCACCGATCCTCAGTGGAAGCTGGTGGACCTCTTCGTCTGCCCCACGCCGTTCGCCGTATCCATCGTCCAGTCCTACGGGCTCGGTCCGGCCGTCTATGTGCCTTGGGCCTTGGACATCTCCCGTTTTGAAGAACGTGTCGTTCGCGGACCCGCACGCGTGTTCTTTCACAACGCCGGACTCGTCGATGGCGATGACCGCAAGGGCACGCGCGACACCATCGAGGCCTTCATGCGGGTGAAGAACCCCGAGCTCCGTCTCATCGTCCGGATGCAGAAACCCACCGACCTTCCCGCCGTGGACCAACGGGTGGACATCCGCGTCGGGAATCTGCCCGATCCCGCCGCGCTCTTCGCGGAAGGCGACGTGGCCATCCAACCGTCGAAGATGGAAGGCTGCGGCCTCGGCGTGTTGGAGCCCGTCTGCATCGGCTTCCCCGTCATCACCACGGACTACCCGCCGATGAGCGACCATGTGCGGCAACCGGAGATGCGGGCTCGGAAGAAGTGGTTCAAGCGCTACGCCTTTCCCAAAGGCGCGGCCAAGGTGATGCACGCCCATCTGCGCCTGCCCTCGATCCGCGACCTCGCCCGCCGCATCGAATGGTGCGCCGCCCAGGACATGGAGCCCGTCTCCCGCCAGAACCGCCGGCACGGACTCGACGTGTATGGCCCCGCGCCGCTGCGCGCGGCCTGGGAGAAAGCCCTGGCTTCGATCCGGTGAAAATTTCCGGCTACGTTCCGTTCTTCAACAACGCCGCGTCGGTCCGCACGGCCGTCGCTTCGTTGCGATGCCAAACCGTTCCGGTGGATGAAGTGTTCGC
>CAMLMI010000021.1 GCA_946480965.1 uncultured Verrucomicrobiales bacterium
GAACATGTTCGGGCCGGTGTGTCACAGGCAGCAAACCCATTGGCTGTAATTAAGCAGTTCCTTTCCGGTCGAATCTCAATTGATCATCTGGATCTCGGTTTTTTGCCGGGGGAAAGTCGTGACTATTCGGTCTATTTTGACCGGCACTTCGACTCGGGTATCCAGCCTGAACTTCGACGCGCACGGCTGGTTGTTTCGGGTGGGAGGCACCACCGCTTTTTGGATCGTCGAAACCTAGATTGGGAACTTCGTGCCGCATCGGTTCCGTTTGATGGCCTTGAAGACTTGTGCGGCGAATGCTTGGTCGGGCTTCCGAACCTAGAACAAGCTGCTTTCGAGGTCATTGCTGTCAACGTGGCTCGCATTGCGCCTGCAAGTGTCGTTTCAGGAGAGGACGCGAAACTGGTGCTTCATCTTGCAACCGGGTTGGATGTGGAAAGAGCAGCTATTGGCTTCAGGTTGATCACTAGGAACGGAGTCGCGAACAGAGGATCGATCTCTGGGAATTCCATGACGTGGAACCACCAAGGCCCATACCGCCGTGGCGAAGCGGAAATCAAAGTTCCCGTCGGTGCACTAGTGCACTGCATCGCAACGTATGCCTCCGAAGTTCAGCACCAAGCTTGGCTTTCTGATCCCGCTACTGCCCTAAACCCACTTCGTGTAGTCCACCTCGCTTTCGACGACGAGTTCGAAGCTCTGACCGATCTAACCAAACCGTTTGGGAAAAAGGAGAAGGACGCCAGAGAGTTTGAAACTGCGGTTTCTTGGATCTTGTGGATGCTCGGATTCACTACCACTCACATTGGAGGAACCGCCCGAACAGCCGATGCTCCCGATCTGATCGCTGCAACTCAGTCAGGTCATTTCGCCGTGATCGAATGCACGTCTGGCTTGCTCAAGGCAGACAACAAGCTTCCCACTTTGTTGGCGAGAACCGAGAAAGTGCGTCAACGCCTCATTGGATCAGGAAACCCCCACCCGCGCGTTCTTCCAATCATCGTAACAACTATGACGTATGAAGAGGTGAAAGCCGATTTGGAACAGGCTGCGAAGCTTGGTGTGCTCGTAATCGCTCGCGATAAATTCGTTGAAATCGTTGAGCGAACCTTGGTTTCCCCCAATGCGGATCAACTCTACGCGGCGGCTGAAGAGCATCTCAAGCAGCGGCAGAGTTCTTTCAAGACAGATGCGGACCGATTGAGATTAACCTAGATGCCTACAACTTACAGCATCGGGGTAACCATTCTTCGTTGGGTCTCCTCGGTGGCTACAGCGCCAACAACAGCCGCTTGATCTCCCCGAGCCGCCCCTTCGCGTCGGGTTTGGTCAGGCGGGGAAACTTGCCCCCGACTTGGAGGAAGTCGCCGTGGCGCGTGAGCATCAGCTTGTCCTCCTTGGTCTCGATGGCGGTGATGCCTTTCTCGGCGGCGAGGTGTTTCAGCTCGGTGGCGAGAAAGAGCAGCTCGGCGGCGGGTGGCGGCGGACCGAAGCGGTCGCGCACTTCGCGCTTCAACGCCTCCAGCAGCGTCTTGTCCGAAGCCTGGGCCAGCTTGCGGTAGAGTTCGATCCGCTGGGCGGATTCGGGGACGAAGGTGAGGGGCAGATAGGCGGGCGCTTTGGGGATCGGGGCGGATGCCTGATCCCGGATGCCTGATCCCGGATGGGATGAGTAGGTGGCCGTCTCGCGGGGAATGTGGATTTCAGGAAGTGGCTCCTTCGCCTTCTTATCCGGCATCCGGGATCTGGCATCCGGGATCTGCTCCTCCTCCCCTGGATTCATCGCGAGGAAGTCGATCCGCAGCTGCGTTTCCACGCGCGGTTTCACCTTCTCGCCCTTGAGCGCGGCGACGCTCTGGGAAAGCAGTTGGCAATACAGCTCGAAGCCCACGGCCGTGATGTGGCCGCTCTGCTGCGCGCCGAGGAGGTTGCCCGCGCCGCGGATCTCCAGGTCGCGCATGGCGATCTTGAAGCCGCTGCCGAGGGTCGAATACTGCTTCAAAGCGCTGAGGCGTTTGCGGGCGTCGCTCAATACGCCGGCGTGGCGCGGAAGCAGCAGATAGGCGTAGGCCTGGTGCTTGTAGCGGCCCACGCGGCCGCGCAACTGGTAGAGCCCGCTCAGGCCGAAACGGTCGGCGCGGTCGATGATGATCGTGTTGGCGTTCGGGATGTCGATGCCGCTCTCGATGATCGTGGTGGAGAGGAGCACGTCGGCCTCGCCGTTGACGAACTTGGTCATCACTTCCTCCAGATCGTCGGCGCTCATCTGGCCGTGGCCGACGGCGAAACGGGCCTCGGGCACGAGGGCCTGGAGCTTCGACGCGACGGCGTCGATGTCGAACACGCGGTTGTGCAGGTAATAGACTTGGCCGCCCCGGTTCAGCTCGCGCTGGATGGCGTCGCGGATCACGCGCTCGTCGTATTGCGTGACGATGGTCTCGACCGGCAACCGGTCCTGCGGCGGCGTCTCGATGGTGCTCATGTCGCGCGCGCCGGTGAGGGCGAGGTAGAGCGTGCGCGGAATGGGCGTGGCGCTGAGCGTGAGCACATCGACCATGCGGCGGATGAGCTTGAAGCGCTCCTTGTGCAGCACGCCGAAGCGTTGTTCCTCATCGATCACCACGAGGCCGAGATCCTTGAAGACGATGTCCGGCTGCACGAGCCGATGGGTGCCGATGACGATGTCCACCTGCCCGGAGGCGAGGCCTTCCAGCACCTTGTTCTGCTCCTTGCGGGTGCGGAAGCGCGAGAGCAGTTCGATCCGCACGGGATAGTCCGCCATGCGTTCGCGGAAGCCGTTGAAGTGCTGCTGGGCCAGCACGGTGGTGGGGACGAGGATGGCGACCTGCTTGCCGCCCATCACGGCCTTGAACGCGGCGCGGATGGCCACCTCGGTCTTGCCGAAACCGACGTCGCCGCAGATCAGGCGGTCCATCGGCTTGGGCTTTTCCATGTCGGCCTTGGTGGCGTCGATCGCCTTCACTTGGTCGGGCGTTTCCTCGTAGGGGAAACTGCCCTCGAACTCGCGCTGCCACGGTGCGTCGGGCGGGAAGGCGAGCCCGATCTGCGATTCGCGCGCGGCCTGGATCTGGAGGAACTCGGCGGCGAGATCGCGCACGGCGACCTCGGCGTCCTTCTTGGCCTTGGCCCAACGGGTGCCCGACAGGGTGTTGAGCTGCGGACGCGCCTTGCCGGCGCCGACATATTTGCTGACCAGGTGCGCCTCGCTGACGGGAACGTAGAGGCGCGGCGGTTCGTCGTCGGGATTGGTCGGCGCGAATTCCAGCGTGAGACACTCCTGGCCGTCGTCCTTGGCCGGAACGGCTTCGCCGCGCCGCCGGCTGCCGCCGAGCGGAACGACCTTCAGGCCGAGATAACGCGCGATGCCGTATTGGACGTGGACGACGAAGTCGCCCTCCTGGAGATCGGCGAAGTTGATGTCCAAGGCCGACCGCGTGGTCTGGGCGTGCGGCGACTTGAGCCGGCGCGGGCGCTGGACCTTGTAGCGGCCGAAAATTTCGGCGTCGGTGACGACCACGAGCTTGGCCGCCTCGAAGAGGAAGCCGCGACGGAGAGAACCGAGGGAAGTCCGAGGTCCAATGTCCGAAGTCCCATGTCGTGCTTTGGACGTCGCGGCTGTCTTGGACTTTGGACCTTGGACTTTGGACTCGGGACTCTTGGCAAAGCCGTATTCCTCCCACACCTCGCCGAAACGCTGCTTCTCGCCGTCGGTGTTGCAGAAGACGTGGACCTGCCAGCCTTGGCGCAGCCAGCGGTGGAGCTGGGCGAAGAACTCACGGCGCTGGGCCTCGGCGATCTGCGGTTCCGGCGGCCGGTCGCCGAGCGGACGGAAGGCGTCAAGGGTGGTGAAAGAAAACTCCCCAACACCTGAGGAGGCTCCCGAATCCATCCCTCGCCCCTCGGAGGGGAGAGGGTGGCCGAAGGCCGGGTGAGGGGTCGAGGCGTCCTCCGGCAAAAAGGCGGCGATTTCGGAATGATCGTGCGGCAAGCCCCTCACCCCGTCCCTCTCCCCATCGGATGGGGAGAGGGTGGCCGCAGGCCGGGTGAGGGGATTCCCGTCCTCACTGAGATGGTCGTCCTCCGACGATTCGGTCAGCGATACCACCGTCGCCTGCCGCGTCATCAGCTCCGCCTGGAACTCCGCCCAACTGATGAAGGCCGGATCGTCCTTGGGAATCTGCGCGGCGTAGTGATCGGCGGCGTGGTCCAGCAGTGCGGGTTCGCTGAGGAGGAAGATCGTGTTCGGCGGGAGGTAGTCGAGGAGTGTGGCGAGTTCAATTCCTCCTCCTCGTCCAGATTCCTCCTCTTCGTCCTCGTCTCCGGCTTTCTGGGACGAAGAGGAAGAGGAGGAGGAAGACGCGGAATCCAAAATCCGCTTCCGGATCAACCCCAGTTCCCCACCCGGCGGCACCGTCACCGCCTCGATCTGCTCCCTTGAAATCTGGCTGATGGGATCAAACTCCCGCAGCGACTCCAGTTCGTCGCCGAAGAACTCCAGCCGCACCGGCCAATGGGCCGGCAGGGGCCACACGTCCACGATTCCGCCGCGCAGCGCGATGTGGCCCTTCATCGTGACCTGCGCTTCCGGTTCGTAGCCCTGGTCCTCCAGCCATTCGATGAGGTCCAACGGCTCGATGCGGTCGCCGCGTTTCAGCGTGCGGGTGCGGGAAACGACTTCGGCGGGCGGCAGCGTGCGTTGGAGAAGGGCTGTGACGGAGGAGACGATTAATGGATGCCCGATCCCGGATGCCGGATGCCGGATGCCGGGCTTTGCTTCGGACGCCTTCTTTTTGGTGGAGGGTTTCCGGGATCCGGCATCCGGGATCAGGCATCCGGCCAACTCCACCAGCGTCTGGAGCCGCTCGCTGATGACATCCGCGTGCGGGAGCTTGGTCTCGTGCGGCAACACCTCCCAGGCGGGATAGAAGAGCGGCTTAGTTTCGCCCATCCACGTCTCCAGATCGAGCTGCGCGCTCTCTTGCGACTTCAGCAAGTCCGTCACCAGGACCACCGGCCGATCTGGAAACCAATGCTGCACCACGGCGGCGAGGAACGGCTGGGCCGGTCCCGGCACCGCGTTCAACGACAATGCGCCGCCCCGCTCCAATCGCCCGCGCAGGGCCTGCGCGGCGGGAGCCTCGGCGACGGCGGCCACGATGGACGCGGCCGCGGCTGGATTCGATTCCGCCAAAACTGGAGCGCAAGCTGTTGGGTGGAACCCCGCCCGTCAACTTGGATGGTGTCTCTTCTCTTCGCCCAACAACGATTCCGCAATCTGCTCCAACGACGCCGTGCCGGTGGTGCCGAGCTGGTGGATGACGACGGACGCGGCGGACATGGCGAGCTGCATCGCTTCGCGCAGGTCCGCGCCGGCGGCCAGGGCGGCGGCGAGGTTCGCGGTGACGCAGTCCCCGGCGCCCACGATGTCGATGGGGCCGCGCACAGGATGCGCGGGAATGTGGGCAATGTCGCCGTCGGGCCGCGCACCGACGATGCCCTGCTCGGCCAAGGTCACGAAGACGGGTTGGTCGGTCCATTGGGCCAACGCGGCGGCGCGTTGTTCCACCGACGACGCGCCGTGGGGAAAACGCCCGGACGGAAAGGCGGTCAGCTCGACGGCGTTCATCTTGAAGACGAAGCCCGGCGGAAACTCGCCCAAGCCGCGCCGACAGTCGGCGATGGCTTTCACGCTCGGCCGTTGCTCCAAGGCGCGACGCAAGGTTTCCAGCAGTGGAGCGGAGACGACACCGGTTCCGGCCAAGTCCACTTGATCCATTACGATGACGGCATCGACCTGCGGCACCAGTTCTTCGACCGAGCGGCACAACCGTTCCACCACCGCTGCGGGCGTGGGCGTCCAGTTCTTGCTGTCGAGTCGGCTCAGCTCTTGCGGCGGTTGGCCGGGCGAAACGAGCAACGGCTTACAGTAGGTGAAGGTGCGGCGTTCGGGCGTGGCGAGGAAATGGTCCAGGCGCACGCCGGGCAAGCGGCCGAGCGCGCGTTGCAGTTCCAGCCCTTCGCCGTCGTCGCCGCAGAAACCGACCGGATGCAGCGTGCCGACACCGAGCGCGGCCAGGTTCGCGAGGATCGTTCCCGCCGCGCCAGCCTGGGAACGGACGCGCACGACATTGTGGACGGGCAGGCCGGTCTCGATGGAAGTCTCGGTCTTCGCGGGATCGATCTCCAAGTAACGGTCGAGGCAGAAGTCGCCGACGACCGCGAGGCGCAGTCCGGCGTAGCGCGCGGCGAGTTGCTCGAAACGGGCGGCGTTCATGGGCGGCAAAGGGCGTCGTGCAGGTGGTGGACGAAGGCGGCGTTGTCGCACTGGCTGTAGCGCATCGCGCCGCCCATGCGGGAGTAGCTCTTGCAGAAGCGCAGGTAGTAGGCGGGATTCGTCTTCGGCGGTTCGCCCTGCGACCAATCCCAGCCACCGCTGTCTTGGAGATCGACGACTTGGATGTGGAAGTTCCGCACCACGCTACGGCCCGATTGGAGACGGAGATTGTTCACGCAGCTCAGGCTCTTCTCGAAAACCTGCGGCCCCATGATGGCGGAACCGATGGAGAGAACCACGCCGCCGTCCAGCCGCTCGACGGAGCCACCGAAGAGCTTGAAATCGAGCTCGCCCGCGCGGCCGATGACCGCGCCGTTGAAGACGGGATGATTGGAGATGATGTCGTAGCCGATGCCGGGATGGACCGTGACCGGAATATCGTGACGCCACGCCGAAGCAAGGATGCTCGCGTGTTTCCAACGGTGCTCCACCGCATGACGACCGTCATGCCAACGGCGCCGCGTCATCGTCTGGAGCAGATCGGCGCGGGCGGCGGTCAGGGGATGGGCGGGCTCGCTGCGAATGGTTTTGGTCAGCTCTTCGACCGTGGGCAGATCGGCTCCGTCTTCCGCGATGAAGCGACCCAAGGAACGTCCGTAGCCAAGACCTTCGAGCGCGCCGGCCATGAGCGCGAGGTGGATGTTCGCCGAAGTTTCGTCCCAGGTGCCGAAGGAACCGCGGGCGACGTTTTCCTCCACGCCTTCGGTCGAAGCGCCGAGCCAAGCGTATTCCCAGTCGTGGATGGTGCCCGCGCCGTTGGTCGCAAGATGGGTGATCCAGCCGCCGGCCATCAAACGGTCCAGGAGCAGCGCCGTGCCGTTGCGCAGCAGATGCGCGCCGTAGATGAGCATCACGGCAGCGTTCTGCTCACGGGCCATGCGGATCTGCGCGGCGCAGTGCGCGATGGCCTCGGCGCAATCGCCGGAGATGGCAGTGGGCCGGGAACCGGGCTGGATCAGGATGTCGTCCGCGCGGGTCAGGGTGCGGCGCTCGACCAAGGGAAAGACGCGGAGGCGGTCGATATCCAGCGGCTGGGGTTGCATCGGCCGCCACCTTCAGGAAGCGGCGCGGATTTTCAAGGGTCCGGGAGCATGGACGGTCTCGTCCGCGAGGCCGCGATGGAAGAGGTGCTCCCCCTCACCCGGCCTGCGGCCACCCTCTCCCCATCCGATGGGGAGAGGGCCGGGGTGAGGGGCTTCACCCACCAAGGTTTCTACGAGACGGCTGGCAGCCTGACCTCCCTTGGACCGCTTCATTCTGCTTCCGGGCCAAGCGGCGCGCTCGCTAGCCTGCGGGCTCTGAACAGTCATTCCCAAGTTGCCGTGATCGGCGGCGGACCCGCCGGGTTGCGAGCGGCGGAGGTCGCCGCTGCGGCCGGACTCCAGGTTACGCTCCATGATGCGAAGCCGTCGGTCGGCCGCAAGTTTCTCGTGGCCGGCCGGGGCGGATTGAACCTCACGCACGGGGAACCGCTCGACCGCTTCGCCACGCGCTATTCGGGGCCGGAACAGCCCGACGGCTTTTGGAGTCGGCTGCTGGCAGAGTTCGATCCTGCTGCGCTGCGCGCGTGGGCGACGGAGCTCGGCGTGGAGACGTTCCAAGCCACCAGCGGCCGGGTGTATCCGAAGGAGATGAAGGCCGCGCCGTTGCTGCGACGATGGGTGGAACGGCTGCGTGGCGCGGGCGTTCGTTTCCAGATGAACCATCGCTGGACCGCGCTGGAACCGGGGCGTCCGCATCGTCTCGGCTTTGCCAATGGCGCGGTCGCCACGGCCAATGCGGTCGTGTTCGCGCTCGGCGGCGGATCGTGGAGCGGGACGGGTTCGGATGGCGGTTGGACGCGACTCTTCGAGGCGCTGGGGATCGGCGTGAATTCCTTGGCTCCGGCCAACTGCGGCTGGGAGCACCCTTGGCCGACGACGGTTCTGGATAAGGCAGAAGGGCAGCCGTTGAAGAACATCCACGTCCGTGCGGGCGGGCGCCTGGCCATCGGCGAACTGCTGGTCACGCGCTACGGATTGGAAGGCGGCGCGATCTACCAACTCGGTGCGGCGCTGCGGGCGATGCCGGAGCCGGCCATCGCCATCGACTTCAAGCCCAGCTTCACCCGCGAACAGCTCGTGGCGAAGATGCAGGGCGTGAAGCGGAACTTCCTCGCGGAAGCCACCGCCCGTTGGCGTTTGGGCGAAGCGGCGGGCGCGATTCTGGGGCGTCAGCGTTGGGAGGACGCGGAATCGCTGGCGCGCGAAGCGAAGCGCTGCGTGATCCCGCTGACGAAGCCGCGTCCCATCGAGGAAGCGATCTCGTCAGCGGGCGGCGTGCGTTGGAGCGAGCTGGACGAAACGCTGATGCTGCGGCGTTTTCCGGGAGTGTTCGTGGCGGGCGAGATGATCGACTGGGAAGCGCCGACCGGCGGCTATCTCATGCAGGGATGTTTCGCCACCGGCACGAGAGCCGGAAGCGCGGCGGCGCAGTGGGTGAAGGGTTGCGCCAGCGCCGGGTTGGGGAACCCGGCCTACAACGTGTAGAATACTGCCGGCAAGAATGCCCGGCCTGCGGCGGCGGCTCGTCCTTCAAACTTTGGGTTCCTCGCTGTTTCCAGGGGTGCCTTGAGACGGGCGGGCTGTTTCCCGGAGCGCGGAGCATCGTTCCGCCGGGACGCGCTCCGGTGCGAGTCGGAAACAACAACGGGGGCCGGATCGTCCGAACGGGGAGGGCATCCGTCTGGCGGTCGGCGGAGCGATGCTCCGCGCTCCGGGCATTCCCGACCGCCTCACGCCCCAAGCTTCGCGATGCGGGCCTTGAGCTTCTTGGCGATCTCGGCCTGGCGCTCGGAGGACTCGATCTTCCGGCCGTCGGCTTCGGTCACGTAGAAGCTGTCGATGGCCGCGCCCTTCTCGGTGCAGATCTTCGCGAGGGAGATGTCGAGGTCGAGGTCGTTGAGGGTCTGCGAAATGAAGTAGAGCAGGCGGATGCGGTCCTCGGTCTCGATGTCGATGATGGTGCGCGAACCGGAGGTTTCGTTGTCGAAGGAGACCTTGGTCTGGATGCGTTCGACGGCCTGCTTGCGGTAGGGCGAGCGCGGGAGCTTGCCCTTCATGATGATGTCGTGCAGGTCCACGCCCTCGTCGGTCAACGCGCGGGTGAGCAGCGCCTCGAAGCGCTCCTTCTCCTCGCGCTTGGCCAGCAGGCCGGTGCGGGCGTCGGTGACGAAGAACTCGTCGAGCACCACGCCGTCGGTGCGGGAATAGATCTCGGCCCCGAGGATGTTGAAGCCGGAGGCGGCGAGGGCGCCGCAGATCTTGCTGAAGAGCCCCGCGCGGTCCCAGGTGCAGATGTGGACCTCGGTGTAGCCGCGATCGGCCTCGTTGCGCCAGTCCACCACGGGCGTCAGCGCCTCGTCGCCGTCGTCGATCTGCCGGTGCATGAAGCGGTGGACGAGCGCCAGGTGGCCGATGATCTCGCGGGGCGAATGGATGGAGAAGTAGCGCGAGGGGAGGTTGCGGAAGTGCGCCTCGATCTCCTCGGGATGGAAGGTGCGGGGCGATTGGCGGCGGATCTCCTCCAGGAGGATCTCGCGCTGGCGTTCCTCGGCGCGGATGAACTCGGTGCCCTCGACGAGGACCTGGCGCGCGCGGCGATACAGGCTCCAGAGGAGCGAGTCCTTGAAGCTGTTCCATAGGTTGTCGCTCGTGCCCATCGAGTCGGCGAAGGTGTGGAGCGTCAACATGTCGAGGGTGTCGGCGCTCTGGACCTGCTCGGCCACGTGGCGGATGACGGCGGGGTCTTCGAGGTCGCGCCGCTGGGAGACCTGCACGAGCAGCAGGTGCAGCTCGATGATGAGGCGGAGCTGGTGCGTGGCCGCGCCGTCGAGGCCGAGGCGTTCGCCGACCTTGATCGCGAGCTCGCCGCCGATGATCTCGTGTTTGCCGCTGCGGAAGGCCTTGCCGGAATCGTGCAGCAGCAGCGCGAGGTAGAGCAGCCACGGGCGCTCCACGCCGAGAAACGTCTCGCGATAGTTGGAGTAGGGCGCCTCCTTCGCCTCCCAGACCCGGTCGAGCTTGCCGAGGCAGACGAGCGTGTGTTCGTCGGCGGCGTATTGGTGGTAGAACTCGTGCTGGACGAGGCAGGTCAACGCGCCGAATTCCGGCATGAATTTCCCGAGGAACCCGACTTCGTGCATCATGCGCAGGATGGGCGCGACGTTGCCGCGATGGTTCAGGATCTCGATGAAGGTCTCGCGCACGTGCTCGTCGGCCTTGAACGCGCGGTCCACCAGCCGCAGGTCGCCGCGGATGAGCTGCGCCAGCTCCGCGCTGAGCCGCAGGCCGCGCGTCTGGGCGTGGAGGAAAGCGCGCATCATGCGACGTGGCTGCTCCTTGAAGACGCGGTTCGAGCCCGGATAGATCGCGCCGTCGAGGAACTTGAAGCCATCCACCAGGTGCTCGCGCTGCACGCGGCGGCGCTGTTCGAGGAGGCTGCGGACCTTGGGCAACAGCCCCTTCTCCGGCAGCGTCAACACGAGCCGCTGCTCCAGCGTGCGCGAGATGAGGTCGATGTTGCGCACGGCGAGGTAGTAGTCCCGCATGAAGACCTCCAGCCGCTTCTCGGGCGAACGATCGGTGTAGCCGAGCCCGGTGGCCACGGCGGGCTGCACGCTGCGCACCAGCACGTCGCCGCTGCGGCCCAGCGCGTAGTGCAGCTCGTTGCGGGTGCGGAGCAGGAAGTCGTAGGCCGCCTCCAGCTGCTTGCGCTCGGCGGCGGTGATCATCTCCTTCTCCTCCAGCGCCTCCAGCGAGCGGGTGCGCAGGCGGAAGAAGGACATCCAGACGAGGTTCTGGTAGTCGCGCAGGCCGCCGCAGCCGTTCTTGATGTTCGGCTCCTGCATCATGGGAAGGTCGCCATGCTTCGAGCGGCGCGACGTCTGGTCCTCGATGCGCGCCGCGAGGTAGCGCGCTTCGTGGCCGACCACGCACTTCGCCACGAGGGCGCGCTGCAACTCCTTGAAGAGCTTTTCGCTGCCGAGGATGAGCCGCGCCTCGATCAGCGACGTCTTGGACTGCATGTCCTGGTTCGCCACCTCCACGCAGTCCGCCACGCTGCGCACGCTGTGGCCGACCTTCAGGCCGATGTCCCAGAGCGTGTAGAGCAGGCCGTCCACCAGAGCCGTCATCTCGGGCGTGGGCTTGCCCCGGTTCACGAGTTGCCCGTCGTGGAGGAAGAGAATGTCGATGTCGCTGAAGGGATTCAGCTCGGCGCGTCCATAGCCGCCGATGGCCACAAGGGCGAAGCCGCCGACCTTGTGCCCCGGGATGTCCGGGCTGGTGGCGATGACGGCCTTGAGAATGTGCTTCAGGAGCTCGTCGAGGATCGTGGCGCGCGCCTGGCAGATCTCGCGGCCCGAAACTCCGGCCCGGTGCTGGATCTTGAGCCGGTGGGTCTCGACCTTGAGGAAGTTGCGGTAGCGGGGGAGTTCCTGGGCGGGAAGGCGGTTGGCCGGAAGTTCCAAGCGCTCATCGGCGCTGGCCCGGATCTTTTCCAACAATGTCGGCATCTCGGGACAGCCTAACTAAACAGCGCAATTGAAGTCAGCATCCGTTCGCAACTGCCTCTCTTGGAAACACTGGCAACTCGCCGCCGCAACCCCGCTTTGACCAACTTCAAGGCACTTATTCAGCCGACATTCGTGCTACAACGCGGTAAAATTTCCATTTTTGGGGCAGAATTGTCTTTCCTTGTGACAAAGCCGGGAGCATATCCGACTACGAACCCCCGGGATGTGTTGAGGGCTCGTCGTTCCTACAATCCAAAGACTGTAAGCTATGAAGAAATCCTACCCAGTGGGGGTGGGAAGTTTGGGACTCGTCGTATGCTGCCAGCTTCTCGCCCAATCGTCCTTCGGTGCGCTCGGCTTTGTGTCCGACCGCACGACCATCACGCCGAACCAGACCATTGATTGGTCCGACTTCGGCGTGGAATACGACATCCTCGGCGCGCCGTTCTCCGGGGATACCAGTGAAGGTCTCGACTTCACCGTCTCTCGGCCAGCCCCGGCCAATACCTTGAGCCTGCTCGACCAATCCTCCGGCTGGCTGGGCAACTTCACCTCCGGCGAAACGCTCCTGACGACCGACTATTGGCCCGGGCCGCTCGAGATCGAGTTCGAGGCCCCGATCCAGGGCATCGCTTTCCAGATCCAGAGCGATCTCTACGGCGACTTCAGCGGCGTGATCGAGGCCTTCGACAGCCTCGGAAATTCGCTGGGCTTCTTCGATTTCGACGGCGTTTCGACCGACGACGCGGACGGCTCCGCCATCACCATCGGCGTGCTGAACGACGTGCAGGACATCGCCTCCATCACCGTGGACGTCGATGCCGGGCTGCTCGACACCTTCGCCATCAACCACGCCAGCGTGTTCGGGCCCATCCCGCCACCTCCGCCGGAAGTCCCCGAAGCCAGCACCTGGGCCAGCGCCGGCCTGCTCGGCGGCATCGTCGCGCTCTGGCTCCGCCGCCAGCGTTCCCTCGGCACGGCCCAACCCTGAACCGAACCCAAAGAGAAAGGACACCTATGAAACTCTCCTGCCTGTTCCGTTCGGTCCTCGCCGCCTGCACGCTGGCCCTCGGCCTTTCCAGCGCCCGCGCCGCCAACCTCGACTCCAAGGGCACCGAGTTCTGGCTCGGCTTCCCGGAGCAGCTCTCGGTCGATGCCAACAACCTGAAGCTCTTCATCACCGGCGATGAGAACACCAGCGGCACGGTGACCATCCCGGGGCTGGGATTCTCGACGAACTTCAACGTCGTGGCCGGCACCGTCACCACGGTCAGCCTGCCCGCCGCGGCCCAGATCAGCGGTTCCGACACCATCTCCACCAAAGGCGTGCGGGTGGTGGCGCAAAAGGAAGTCACCGTTTACGGCATCAACCGCTACCCGTTCACGACGGACGCCTACCTCGGCCTGCCCTTGGACATCCTCGGCACCGAATACATCGTCCTGGCCTACGAGAACGTGAACATCGTCAACGCCAGCCAGTTCGCCATCGTGGCGACGGAAGACGCGACCACCGTGACGATCACGCCGAAGGTGACCACCGGAGTGCGGCCGGGCGGCGTTCCCTACAACATCGTGATGAACAAGGGGCAGACCTACCTGCTGCGCAACACCGGCAGCTACAATGCGGTCACCCCCTCGGACGTCACGGGAACCACCATCCTGAGCACCAAACCCGTCGCGGTCTTTGGCGGACACCAGTGCGCCAACATCCCGGTCGGATTCGTCGCCTGCGACCACATCGTGGAGCAGTTGCCGCCGGAGGATTCCTGGGGACGGAACTTCCTCACCGTGCCGCTGGGCACCCGCACCGGGGCCGACACCTTCCGGGTCATCGCGAGCGAGAACGGCACCACCGTCACCACCAATGGCGTCGTCGTCGCGGTGCTGAACCGGGGCCAGTTCAAGGAATTCAGGCTCACCACGCGCAGCGTCGTTTCGGCGGACAAGCCGGTGCTCCTGTCGCAATACTCCAACAGCTCGAGCTTCGACAACGTGACGTCGGACCCGTTCATGATGCTCATCCCGCCGTTCGAGCAGTTCCTCGCCTCCTACACCGTCACCACACCGGCTTCCGGCTTCCGCACCAACCTGGTCAACGTGGTCGCGCCCACTTCCGTTGTCGGCGCGCTGACTATGGATGGCAACCCGATCCCGGCAGGTCTGTTCCAAGCCATCGGAGCCAGCGGCTATTCCGGAGCCCAAGTGCCCGTCACCCTCGGCGGACACACCTTCAGCGCCACCCTGCCCTTCGGCGTGTTCAGCTACGGCTACGACTCGTTCGACTCCTACGGCTATCCGGGCGGCCTGGCCCTCGGCCAAGTCGCGCGGGTGGACAAGCTCACGCTCACTCCGCCCACGGACTCGAACGACGTCGGCGAAACCGCCTGCGTCACCGCGCTCGTCACCGACAACCTCGACGTCCCGCTCGTGGGCGTGCGCGTGGACTTCGAGATCACCGGCGTGCATCCGACCAATTCCTTCGCCTTCACCGGCGCGGACGGAAAAGCGGTCTTCTGCTACACCGGCGTCAACGTGGGCGACGACACCATCGTCGGCTCCGCCGTGGGCCTCAGCGCCACCGTCACCAAGGAATGGACGCCCGCGCAGGCCGGCAGCCCGCCCACCGTCTCGTGCAGCTCCCAACCCATCGCCTCCGGCGCCATCTACACGGTCTCCGCCACCGACGATCTCGACCCCGCGCCGAAGATCTACGTGACCGACTCCGTGACCTTGATGAAGTTCGGCCCCTACCCCAGCGGCTCGACCTTCGTCATCCGGAAGAACCCGACCCGCACGCCGTTCGCGAAGCCTGGCCCCGCGCCCTACACCGCGTCCATCAGCGTGAAGGGCAACGCGCTCTTCTCCGCCAAGGACAGCGACGGCCTCGAATCCATCCCCGGCGCTTGCCGCTGAGTCGAAGTTTTCCCCCACACCCCGCACGGTCTCACGACCGGGCGGGGTCTTTTCTTGTCGGCGAATCCGTCTCAACCACCCAGCGCCATCGTCACGCCCACCAGAGCCACGCCGACCACCACCATCACCAGGCCCGTCCGCACCGGCGGCAACCCCGCGTGTTTGCCGAGCGCCCGTCCCGCCATGAAGAGCAGCGCGATGGCGACCGTGTGTGATGCCCGCAGCGCCACATGCGCGTCATTCAGCACCAGAAACGGCACCACCACGGGAAAGGTCGAGAGGAAGACGAGGAAGAACACGCCGACCGCGCCGCGAAAATCGTCCAGCCTCCAGCCCGTTCTCTGCGGCGGTTCCGGTTCCAAACGGATGCGCCGATGGATGGCGTCCAGTTCTTCCAGCTCGATCACCTCGGCCACGGGTTGCGGCAAGGCCGCCGCGATCAAGCTCCGCGCCTTCGACGGATCGGCCGTGGCCCGCACCGCCCGCAACATCTCCAGCGCCTGCCCGCGCTCCGCCAGGCAGGCCATGAGGTAGAAGACCGCGTCGATCAGCCCCCACGCCAGGTTGCAGCCCAGCGCGCCCAGCAACATCGTCCGCACCTCCGCCTCGCCCGCCTCGGCCGCGTTCAGCGATCCGGTGAAGGTCAGCACCATGATCAGGCCGAACAGCACCTCCGCGATGCGTTCGTTCGGCTCCAGCACCCGCTTGGCCGGACGATGCGGCGCAACGACCCGGACGGGTGGCGGCGGATTCATGGGGCAACCCGAACCGGCTACTGCGGCAGGTTCGCCAGCGAGGTTTCCACCTGCGCCTTCTTCGCCTGCCAATCGACGAGACGCTGCTTGTGCTCGTCCAACACCTTGGCCGGAACCTTGGCGGCGAAGTTGGGGTTCCCCAGCTTCTCCTCCACCTTGGCGATCTCCGCCACGATCTTCTCCAGTTCCTTCGTCAGCCGCACCCGCTCGGCGTCGAAGTCGATCAACCCGGTCAATGGCAGGAACAGTTCGCCCAGCCCGTTGGCCCGCATTGGCGTGCCCTTCTCCGGCGTCCACGCGGCATCCACCACGTCGAGCGACTCGGCGTTGAGCAGGATGCGGATCGTCTCCGCTTCGGCCGCGGCCAGTTCACCAGAGGGACGCAGCACGAACTTCACCCGCTTGGCCGGATCGATCCCGCCGTCGCGCTTGAGCGTGCGGCCGAGGACCACGAGGTCGTATTTAGCCTGGGCGACCTTGTCGGCCGCGTCGTCGAGCTGAAAGTAGGCCTTCTCCTCGTCGGTGAAGGGCTTCGGCCAGGTGGCGAACATGATGGTCTTGCCGCCCTGGTTCTCGGGCATGTCCTTGGAGAATCCCATGCCGTGCCACAGCTCCTCGGTGATGAAGGGCAGGAACGGATGGAACAGCCGCAACTGGTGGCCGAGGACGAAGTCGATCACCGCGAGCTTGTTGGTCTTAAGCTTCTCGTCCGTGCCGTAGAACGCGGCCTTGGAAGCCTCCACATACCAGTCGCAATACTCGCTCCAGAAGAAGCGATAGAGCGTGGCCGTGGCGTCGCTGAACTTGTAGTCGGCGAAGGCCTGCGTGACTTCGCGGATGGCCTGGTCGAGACGGAGCAGGATCCACTTGTCGTCCGAAGTGAGCAGCAACGGGTTGATCTCCGACTCGGTCGCGCCGCCCTGCATCTGGCGAAAGCGGCAGGCGTTCCAGAGCTTGTTGCAGAAGTTGCGACCGAGTTCGACGGTCTGTTCGTCGAAGAGCACGTCCTGGCCGAGCGGCGCGGCGCGCATCACGCCGAAGCGCAAGGCGTCGGCGCCATACTTGGCGATGAGGTCGAGCGGGTCGGGCGAGTTGCCGAGCGACTTCGACATCTTGCGGCCCTGTTTGTCGCGGATGATGCCGGTGAAATAGACGTTCCGGAACGGCAGGTCGCCCATCCACTCGTAGCCGGCCATGATCATGCGGGCGACCCAGAAGAAGATGATGTCCGGCCCGGTGACGAGGTCGGTCGTGGGGTAAAAGGCGCGGAGTGTTGGGTTGTTGGAGTCTTGGAGTTTGTCGCCGGTCCAGCCCATCGTGGCGAACGGCCAGAGCCAAGAGCTGAACCAGGTGTCGAGGACGTCGGGGTCTTGGGTGAAGCCGAGATTCTTTTCCAAAAGGCCAATCTGCCTAGAATCAAAGTCACCACAGAGCGTGATCCTAAAACGGCCAACTACCTCCTCAGAAACTTCTCCGTCCCGTTCAAGAAGGTCTTCGCCGGTCCACTCTTTTCGAGTTTCGAGGTTTGTTGTTCTGACGGTTGCCAAGTCAAAGCCCTCAACTTCGAGAGCATTGAGCTCAGCGCATGCTTCTCGGAAATAGTTGCTTTCCTTCGTCCACACCGGAATCCGGTGCCCCCACCAGAGCTGGCGGCTGATGCACCAGTCCTGGATGCCGCCCATCCAGTGGTCATACACCTTGGCCCAACGGTCCGGGAAAAACTTCATCTCGCCCGTCGCCACGCACTTCGTGGACGCCTTCACGCTGGGATACTTTAGGAACCATTGTTCGCTCAGGCGCGGCTCGATGGGCACGTCGGCGCGTTCGCTGAAGCCCACGTTGTTCGTGTAGGGCTCGGCTTTGTCCAACGAGCCGACGGCTTCCATCAGTTCCGCCGCCTTCTTGCGCGCGACGAATCGGTCCAGCCCGGCCAGATCGGCGCCGGCTTCGGCCGTCATTTTGCCGTCGGGCGTGAGGATATCGATGACCGGCAGCTTGTGCCGCAGACCGATCTCGAAGTCCGCCTTGTCATGCGCGGGCGTGACCTTCAGCACGCCGGTGCCGAAGTCGAACGTCACGTGGTCATCCGCGATGATCGGGATGATCCGCTGTTCCTTCGGCACATCCAGCGGCAGCGCGCGATAGACGTGCTTGCCGACGAGATGCGTGTAGCGCGGGTCCTTGGGATTCACCGCCACGGCGGTGTCGGCCGGGATGGTTTCCGGACGCGTGGTGGCGATGGTCAGGAACGTGCCGGGCGCTTCCACCACCTCCACGCGGAAGTGATACATGAAGCCCTTCTGCTCCTTCATCACCACTTCCTCGTCGGACAGCGCGGTAAGCGAGGCGGGGCACCAGTTGACCATGCGCTTGCCGCGGTAGATCAGGCCCTTCTTGTAGAGATCGACGAACACCTTCTGGACGCAGCGGGAATACTCCGGGTCCATGGTGAAGCGGGTGCGGGTCCAGTCGCAGGAGGCGCCGAGCGCGCGAAGCTGCTTGAGGATGATGCCGCCGTATTTCTCCTTCCACTCCCAGATCTTCGCGACGAGCGCCTCGCGACCGAGGTCGTCGCGGTGCTTGATCTCGCCGGCTTTCTTCAGGGTCTTCTCGACGACGTTCTGCGTAGCGATGCCGGCGTGGTCGGTGCCGGGCAGCCAGAGGACTTCCTTGCCGTCCATGCGCGCCTTGCGGGCGAGGATGTCCTGGATGGTGTTGTTGAGGACGTGGCCGAGGGTGAGGACGCCGGTGACGTTGGGCGGCGGGATGACGATGGAATACGCCGGGCGCGTGGCGGAAACGCGGGCGGGATCGGCGGTGAAGCAGCCGTTCTGGTCCCAGAACGCATACCACTTCTCTTCGACGGACTGCGGCTCGTAGGCCTTGGGGATCTCGGTCATGTCAGTCCGGCGAGCCTAGACGAGCGGCGGGAAACTCCGCAACAGGCGGGACCGGCTCCGTGGCTCGGCTCAACCGAATCGGGGGTTGAAAGGCCGAAAACCCCTCCCTAGGCTCCGCCGCACGTATGAAAGGAAACACGATGGGAACCGCGCTCCTGGGACTGGCCCTCGCCAGCGCCGTGGCCACGGCCGTGATGAGCCTGATGACCATCTCGGCCCTGAACCGTCGGCAGGCCATGCAGAACGAATCGAAACGGGTGCAAGAGTTCCGCCAGAGAACCGTCTCTCTCGTGCACGACTCCATGCTCTACAGCCGGCAGAACCCCGCCATCCTTCCGATCCTCAAGGAAGCCGGATTCGAGCCGCGCCCCGAGGTCATCGAACAACTCAACCGCAAATAGCCCATGACATCCCCCAGCGAATCTTCCGGTTCCCCCGCATCGTCGGCGGTCATGGCCGAAGTGCAGTCCCTGCGCCTGCTCCTGAGCGGGCTCCTGGCCGCCGTGCTCGTGGCCTCCCTTGGTGCGAACATGCTCCTCTACAAGGAATTGCGGGCCATCCAGCGCGCCAACGCGGAACTGTCGGAGGAGTTTGCCCTCAATCTGAAGGCCTTCGACGAGACCGAGGCCAAGCGCATCGGAAACATGGTCAACAAGCTCAAGGTCTTCGCCAAGACCGACCCCGAGTTCGCCAAGGTCCTCGCCAAATACCTCCAGCCGACGGATGCGCCCGCTCCGACGGTGGCTCCGGCTCCGTCCAAGTAGCCCGCCCACGCAGGCTTCTTTGCCCTTCTGCCAAGCCCCGCGATGGACATTCCCTGCGGGGCTTTTTCATGCCCAGGTGCGGTCAATCTCCGGCATCGGCGGCGGACTCCGCGACGTTTTCCAGCTTGGCCAGCGCCAGCAAGGCGCGGCGCGGATTCTCCGGCGAGGCCACATCGCCTTCCCGAACGACGGTCCGCTGCGCGGCATTGACCAGCGCGGCGCGGATCGTCGCCAGGTCCGACGGAGCCAAGGCGACGGAAACAGCCTCTTCCTGCTCGATGCGCATCGCCTTGCGGGCCAGCTCCAACAGCACCGCGCACGGCTCCAGGCAGGGAATCGAGGACTTTTCTCCGGCGGCATCCGAATCGCTCCCGGGCACCGTCCAGAGGCGGCGTTTGAGGCACAGATGCGCCGCGCAGCAGGCATGGGCGACGCGGGCCGCCTGTTCGTCGGACAGCATCGCCGCGATGCGATACATGCCGGTCTGCCGCCCGACGAACTCCCGATAACCGGTCGGCAAGCCACGCCCTGTGCGCACCGCGTGCCAATCCGCCAAGGCTCCCGGATAGATCGCCTCCACCGCTTCGGCCAGTTCAGCCGCGTTCGCCACCGGCGTCGTCCAGCCCCGGCGCAGATTGGGCGAGGATTTCAGCGGGCGAAACGCTCCCGTGGCGGTGGTCTGCACCCAGGATCGCAGCTTGGAAAGCGGCAGGAATTCCAGCCCGGTCGCATCCTCGTCGAGGACATGCCGCAGCTCAAAGCCCGCTCCAGAAGGACGGATCAGGAGCTGGCCAAAGATCGGCCGGCTCCGGATGTGGTCCGACAACGCGGCGGCTACGGGATTGCTCATGGCAGGCACGGCGCGAACCTATCCACGCCGGGCCGAATGCAAAACGAAAAGCCGCGCACCGTTTCCGGTGCGCGGCCGCGACACACAACCGACAACTTTCTCAGGGATGCTGGAGCCGGAAGAACGCCGGTTCGCCTGAAACGGGCAGGACCACCTCGACCACCCCGGCATTCGTCGCGCTGCCGACGGACAGGTTGGTCCAAGGAGAACCCAAGGCTCCGCTTTGCAGATGGAACCCCTCGGCCCAAGCCGGCCAAGAGAGTTTGACGGAAGCCTCTCCAACCCTGCTAACGAGCAGCGTCGGCGCGGGGTTCACCGCCACCGCCGCCGCCACGGGCACCGCAGGAAGCTCGTTCGCCAAGGCGTCGGAAACTCCGATGGTCGAGGGAACCGATCCAAAGGTGATCTGGTAGCTGCCAGGTTCGCTGGTCTTTGTCCGAAGCGTGACACGTGCGATCTCGGCGGAACCCGTTGCGAAGGTCTGGCCCGTGCTCAAGGCCACGGCCACGCCGAGTCGGCCGGAAGCCGCCTGGTTCGCATTGATCTGAATCGACCCGTTGTTGGGCACAGCGGAACCCTTCACCGTGCCGACATAGTCGAAGGCGGCCGGGTCGAAGTTCAGGCTGAATCCAACCGCGTTTTCATTGCCTTGGGCATCCAGTAGGATCGGCACCACCAGATTCAGCCCTTGCACGGCCGAATTGGCCATGGCCTTCAACACACGGGTATTGGCCGGAGAAGCCGAGCTGCGCCCGGAAACCGGTGCGCTGGTCTGAGTCACGATCGAGGTTGGCCCTCCCACGGCCGTCATCGGGTCGATGCCCACCGCGTAGCGGCCGGCCTGCACCCAATCCGTGACCTTGAACTGGCCGTCGCCCCGCGTTGCTCTGGGGGCGGAATCGATCCGCTGGAACTCGGCGGCCGAAGATGGCTGGTCCAAGCCGACGACAAAGCGACCTGTCTGCACCCAATCGTTGACTTCCATCGTCCGGTTGCCCTGCGACCGAGGATATACATCCGATTCCAAGGGAGTGGCCTGAAGGGTAATGGTGACGAGCGAACTGAACGACGACTGCAAGGTATTCGCATTGACCCCGACCACCCGCTTAACGACCGGCTGATCCGTGAACCGGAGCTGAGTGATCGATGACGCCTGCGTCACGATCGGCGCGTAAAACTCCACCCGAACCACTTCCTGCGTGCCCGTTGCCAAGGTTGCTTGAGGTGGCAGGGCAAAAGCGATTCCGACGGAGCCCGAGTTGGTAGCGGTATCGTTGACCAACACGACACCGTCCCCTGCCCCTGATCCACCTTCCACGCCCAAAAACTGCAAGCGCGCCCTGTCGTAGCTCAGGCTGAAGCTGATCGAGTTTTCGTTCCCATTGGCCCGCACCAATACCGGCAACGAGACGATGTTACCGGAGACGGCGATCTGACTGGGAATCGAGACATGGGTAGGCGGGAAGATCACGGACAACCGAGCCACCGCACTGGTCGCCGTTCCGACGGAATTGGCGACGACTACCGAGTAGTCTCCCGCCGCTGCCGACCCTACATTGGTCAGGACCAAGGAGGCGTTGGTCCCGTCAGCAACGAGGTTGGTGCGATTGAAGAACCACTGGTAGGCCAAAGGCTTGGCCCCGCCTGCCGACACCGAAAAGGTGGTGTTCGCCCCCACCATAACGGTCCTGTTGACCGGCTGGGCCATGATGTAGGGCGGTAGAACCACTACGGCGACCGTTGCGTTGCTGCTGGTGATGGAACCCAATCCGTTCGTGACGACGACGGAGTAGTCACCGGCATCCGTCAACTGGACATCGGGGATGACCAGCGAGGCAGACGTTGCTCCGGCGATGTTGGTGCCATTAAGCCGCCACTGGTAGCCAAGCAAGGGAGTGCCCGCCGCAACCACCCCTAGGGACACGGTGTTGCCCAATTCATTGGTCGATCCTACCGGCTGGACTACGATGATTGGAGGAGTCGGCGTCGTGCATTTGCCCGAACCGCTCGCGGTGACGATAGATTGGATCTCCGCCTGGCTCAACGCCCTGGCGTAGAGGCTGACCTCATCCATTTGTCCACCGTTGAAGACCCAGCCCTCCTTGTTAACCGCAGTGATCCGCTTGCCGATCCAGAACGGAAGATCCGTCTCCACTCGGACGTCGCCCATCTGCAAAGAGGCCGCCAATTGACCATTGAGGTAGAGGTTGGCCATCCCGGAAATCCGGTCGTAGGTGAGGGCCACGTGCTGGAAGACGCCCGCTTGCAGGTTGCCGCCGTAGAGCTCGTGCGACCCGCCGTTCGTGTCGATCAGATTGGCGTAAACCCCATACGGATTGCCGATCCAAAGGTGCGCCCCAAGCTTCGATGGCGACCCCCACTCCAAGACCGGCTGCCATTCAGGCAAAGCATTGGGCTTGATCCAGAGTTCGGCGGTGAAACCCGGCTGTCCGCCCAGATCAAGCGCCGGAGAAGGCGACACCGCGACAAAGTCGTCGGTCCCGTCGAAAACAAAACCCGTCCCCACCTTGCCGGCTGCGAACCCGATGCCGTTGGTGATGTTCGCGGTGTTTCCGCCGACCAGGTCTTCGCCATTTCCGTCGGCCCTCCACCAAGCGACAATCCCGGAGGCCGGAGGGATGCATTGTGGCACAAAAACCTGCACCAGCGCGTTGCTGCTGGTGGCGGAGCCGACTGTGTTGGTCACGACCACGGAGTAGGCGCCGGAATCCGCCACTGTGACATTTGCAATCGTCAACGTGGGACCGGTGGCTCCGACAAGATTCGTGCCGTTGATCTGCCATTGGTAGGAAAGCGTGGGACTACCCGCCGCAAGCACGTCTAGCTCAAGCGTGGTTCCGATCTCGTTCGTGGAACCGACTGGCTGAACCACGATCAATGGAGCCGTGGGAACCGTGCATTTGCCGGAACTGCCCGACGAAACAATCGTTTGGACTTCCGCTGCGCTCAACGCGCGAGCGTATAGGCTCACTTCGTCCATCAACCCGCCGAAACGAGCCCCGTCACCGGTTACACCGGCCACACGCGCCCCCAGATACAACGGCTGAGCGGTCTGAGGGACAAAATCACCGAGTTCGGCTGACGCAACCTCCGCGCCGTCCAGATAGATCTTTGCCATCCGCGTGGTCCGGTCATAGGTGAGTGCGACGTGCTGCATGACCCCCGCTTTTACGTCGCCGCCCCAAAGCGAGTGGCTCGCATCCGTTGTATCGACCAAATTCGCGAAGATGCCCGTGCCCCCCCCGACCCAGATATGAACGCCCGGATAAGTTGAAGAGGACCACTCGACCAATGGAAGCTGGGGATGGAGCGCATTCGGCTCGAACCAGAATTCTACGGTAAATCCGGTGGCTGAGCCAATGTCCGTCCCGACCGCCGCAGGCACGACTGCATAGTCGTCTTGTCCATCAAACAAGAAGGCTGTTCCAACCATGCCGGATGCATAGGTCGCCCCGTTCATAAGCTCGACCGCCGTAGCTCCAATCGAATCGGCGCCGGTTCCATCGGCCTTCCACCATGCAACCAACCCCTCGGGCGGAGCAGCGCATTGCCGAACGAAGACGGAGACCGTCGCATTGCTGCTGGTCACTGATCCGGCGCCGTTCGTCACCACCACCGAATACGCGCCGGCATCCGCGAGTTGGACTCCCGGGATGACAAAGTATGGAGCATTGGCCCCTTGGATGTTCGTCCCCTCCAGCCTCCATTGGAACTCGACTCCGGGAGATCCGGCCACCACCACTTCCAGCCTGACATAGTCTCCCACCTCATTGGTCTTGCCCACGGGCTGAGTGACAATGGTCGGAGCGGTCGGCACGGCCGGCTGTTGAACCACCAAGCTGCGATAGACCGACAGCGTGTCGTCATACACGTTCGCAATGACAAGATCGGGCCTGCCGTCCGAATCAATATCCGAAGCGGATAGCCCGAACGCATTCCATCCTGTGCCCAGATCTAACCTTGGTGACAAAGAATCCGGCGTAATCGCGCCGATGTCGGCGGTGTTCCGAAACACGCTCAACCGGCTCTCGATCTGGCTGCCTAAAACCACATCCGCCCTGCCGTCCCCGTCCAAGTCGGACAGCCCGATGCTGTGGACGATCCCCGGCCCGGTCCAAGCGACCGAATCGGCCAACGATTCCTGCGTGATCGATCCGACTGCGGCGACGTTTCTTCGGATCGACAATGATTGGCCATTCCAGCTCCCGCCCAAAACATCGGCCCGTCCATCACCGTCAATGTCTTCTGCGGCCACGATCACGTTGTCCGGGAAGCCACCGAACTCTACTTTCGGTGCGACCGTCACTTCGGTGGCCGAAGCGGAGGTGTTGCGGAAGACTGACACGGTTCCTTGGGTGCGGCTGCCCGCCAAAATATCCAGCAATCCGTCGCCATCGATGTCGCCAACAGCCACCGAGCGACACAAGGCTCCGACAACCAGATTCGAAGTCCCCGGAACGAATGATCCCACTTCGACGACGCCTGCGGAAACCGCGTTTCTCAGGATCGTGACCGTTCCCGCATTGTAGTTTGCCGTGAGGATTTCCGGCTTTCCATCTCCGTTGAGATCGGCCACCGCTACATGCGCCGGAACTCCTCCTACAGTATAGTCCACTTTGTCAGCAAACGAATTGGTTGCGATTACCCCGGACACGCTCTGGTTCTTGAAAACGGAAACCGTGTCGCTGGCAGGATTCGGAACAACCAGTTCCGGTTTGCCATCACCGGTGACGTCCGCAACGGCCAAATGGGCGGAATTGTTTCCCCCGAATACGGTCGGTATCTTGACCGCCTGATCGAAGGAAGCGGCCGACAGCGCATTGGTTCCTCCGATGTTGCGATAGATCCAAACGGACGAATCGAACGCATTGATCACCAATAGATCCTTGGCTCCATCGCCATCAATGTCGGCCACGACGGTCTGATGCGGTCCATCCCCGGCAGGCAATGTGAAGCCGGTGAAATCCGTCGCCAAAAACGGAGCCCCTGCCGCCCACGAGGACCCTCCAGCGACAACCGCGGCGGCTACCGCCAAACCGCGAAAGCCTAGGCATCGGCTGCCCTTCCGACCGTTTATAAGTGTCATGGTTACTTCTTTCTCCTTGGTTGAGGAACGAAAGGTCTAGAAGCGGCCAAATTCTGTCCAGTTCGATTTTTTGACAGAAACGGGTGTCACACGGTCGGCGCATCAGCCACCGGTTTTCTAGGCTGGTTCCTGCTGGCTGATGCAATGGAACGAACCCAATCCCCAAATCAGCTCCATCGAATCGATGCCCACGACCTTCCGGTCCGGGAAGAGCCGCTGGAGGATGTCGAGGGCCACGGCGTCGTTGGCGTGGCGGTAGGTCGGCACCAGCACCCGCTGGTTGGCGATGTAGAAGTTCGCGTAGCTGGCGGGCAGCCGTTGGCCGTCGTATTCTACTACGCCGGGCATCGGCAGCTCGACGATCCGGAACGGCTTTCCGTCCCGGTCCTTCAACGTCCGCAGCCGCTTCAGGTTTTCGTCCAGCATCGGAAAATTTTCGTCCTGAGGGTCCGCCTCCACGCAGGTGACGATCGTGTTCGGATCGGTGAAGCGCGAGAGATCGTCGATATGGCCGTCGGTGTCGTCGCCCACGATGCCGTCGCCCAGCCAGAGAATGTGCGACGCGCCGAGGTAGTCCTTCAGATACTGCTCGATCTGCGCCTTGGAGAGGTGCGGATTGCGGTTGGGGTTGAGGAGACATGCCTCGGTGGTGAGAACCGTGCCGCGGCCGTTGACCTCGATGGAGCCGCCTTCCATGACGATGCTGGGCGAGAAGAGCGGGAGCCCACGCAGCATCGCGACATGCTGCGGCACCGCGTCGTCCAGGTCGAACGGCGGATACTTGCCGCCCCAAGCGTTGTAGCCCCAGTCCACCACCGCGCGCTCATGGCGTCCGCCCTGGTCCCGGACGAGGAAGA
>CAMLMI010000022.1 GCA_946480965.1 uncultured Verrucomicrobiales bacterium
CTTCCTTCCCCGGCGGATTCTTTGTAACCCCTCGTCCGCCTTTCCTCAGGAACCGGTAGCATGAACGCTGATCCATCCCTTCCGCCGTCCGGTTCCCCGGGCCAATGCCCCAAGTGCGGCGCTGCCCTTCCGGAGAACGCCCCGCTCGGCCTCTGCCCGGCCTGCCTCCTCGCCGCCGCCGCCGCGCCGGCCACTGTCGTCCTCACCACCGCGCCGCAACGCCCCGAACCGCCTCCGATCGACGAATTGCGCGCCGCCTTCCCGCAACTGGAGATCCTGGAACTCATCGGCCAGGGCGGCATGGGCGTCGTCTACAAGGCGCGCCAGCCCAAGCTCGACCGCTTGGTCGCCCTGAAGATCCTGCCCGAATCCCTGGCCAAGGACGCCAGCTTCGAGGAGCGCTTCACCCGCGAGGCCCGCACGTTGGCCAAACTCAGCCACCCGAACATCGTCGCCATCTACGACCACGGCCACGCCGGCGCGTTCTTCTACCTGGTGATGGAGTTCGTGGACGGCGTGAATCTCCGCCAGGCCATGTCCGCCGGGAAGTTCACCCCGGCCGAAGCGTTGGCGCTCGTTCCGCGCATCTGCGAGGCCCTGCAATACGCCCACGAAGAAGGCGTGCTCCATCGCGACATCAAGCCGGAGAACATCCTCCTCGACGCCAAGGGCCGGGTGAAGATCGCCGACTTCGGCATCGCCAAGATGCTGGGCGACGCCGTCCCCGGCCACACCCTCACCGCCAGCGGCGCCTCCCTCGGCACCCCGCAATACATGGCGCCCGAGCAGATCGAGCACCCGTCCGACGTGGACCACCGCGCCGACATCTTCTCCCTCGGCGTCGTCTTCTACGAAATGCTGACGGGCGAACTGCCCCTCGGCCGCTTCGGCCCGCCGTCGGCCAAGAGCGCCGTGGACCGCCGGGTGGACGAGATCGTCTTCCGCACGCTGGAGAAGGAACGCGCCCTCCGCCAACAAAGCGCCGCCGAAGTGAAGACGCAGGTCGAAGGGCTCGGGCCGGACGCGAATCTCCGGGGCGCCGTCAGCGGTTTCGCTCCGAGAAACCGTGCAACGGCGGGCCAAAGCGCTCCCCGAGCTCTCAAGGGCCAAAACGCGTTGATCTTCACGCCGGAAGTTCTCGGGACGTTCGCCGGCCAGATGCTGGGCTATCGCCATCGCGGCCAGGTGCTCCTCGACGAGGAATGCCTGACCCTCACGCAAGACGGGATGCCGGCTGTCATCCCGCTTTCAGCGATCCAGGATCTCAGCGTCGGCCAGTTTCCTCGGGTGATGAACCCGGTCGGCATCGACCTGTTGAGCATCACCTTTGACGACGCCGGCACGGTGAAACGGCTTTTCGTCGCGCCTATGATCGGATTCATAGGCCTCCCGTCCACCTGGAACAGTCTCGTGGCGGAATGGCACCTGGCCATCCGCAACGCGGTCATCGCGGCCACCGGCCGCGCGCCCTCGACCACACCGACGAACGAATTGGGCATCCCGCGCAGCTCCGGTTTGATCCAGCTGCTCATCCTGGTCGGCTTCATCGTGGGTGTCGGGCTTGGCCTCGTGGCGTTCGGCGGATCACGCTTAACAGCCCCCGAGTTGGTGTTGGCCTGCTTGGTCGTCGTTTTCTTCGTGTTCGTGCCATGCGCCACCTTGATCGCCCTCTTCCGACGAGGACGCCGACCATCCAAGTTCCGCATGGTCATGGCCGTAGTCGTGGGACCTTTCATCCTGCTCCCCGGCCTGATGGCGCTGGTCTGGATGCTGCGAACCGCCAATTCGCGGCCTCCGGCATCCATGCCCCTCTCGCGAAATCATGTCCCGGTTCCGGCCACCACACCGCCAATTCAGCCGCCGCCCTCTACAGTTCTGAATGACGTTTCTCCGCTTGCCCACCTGACCAACGCGCTGCGGGTGCCGTTTTCACTGGAGCCCAAACGTGTCGGACGATTTTGGCTGGAGGGTCCACAAAGAGTCACCGTTTCAGCGCAATCAACTTGGGATGGAACATTGGAGACCCACGCATTTTCGCCCATCGAAGGCGAACGCACATTCAGTTGGAACAACACCCCGGTGCCTCCGTTGAACGCATTTGTTCCCTATGCCGGAACGCCCATGCTCGAGCCCCGGGACTCACCGACAGGCTTTTCCGTTACGGTTGTGACTTCAGACACAGGTATCACTGATGGAGAATTGATCTGGGAACCGATCCTTGGAGAAAACCCAGAAGCTCCCTTTCAGAAATGGCGTTGCTGGGTCGCCGTCAAAGGTGCTCCGGTGATTTGTTCAGAGCCTCTTGATTCTCCCATCTCGCTCTCGCGGAGGTTTGCATTCCCAAGGTTGTCGCTTTCCCACCTCACGCTCATCCCCGGACCACTCAAATCATATTGGGTCACCCCGCTAGATCTCTTACACGATTCGACAACAAAGCCTTCGGCTGCGCTTCCCAATCCCACGTTCAATGGACCGACTTTCGAGCAATGGTATCCGGAGCTTACGAACGCTCTGGCCCAAGCGATTGCCGACGTAAAAAGCACCTATGGTGCGCCCACCAATCGAGATTTTCGCTTCATCGTCGTCACCAATGGGCCGGTGTGGTTTCAGATCCAAGCTCCGCCTGTGGCTTTGGAATCGCGGTGGGAGTATCAGCTCCAGCAATTTTGGGGAGCGTTCACACTGAGCCAAGCCGAGTTCACCAACAGGTTTCCGATCTATGAGTCGCAAAGCGGTCGGGCTTTTCGCGTGCCATCTGGACCAGGACAACGGAGGACGGAGATTCCAGACTGGATCGGAACGAATTATCTCAGAAATGCCTATCAGAAAGCGGCTGCTCGTGCTGAAGAAAAACTAACGCTTAAAGCGGCGGTCGATGGTCGCCTTCAATCATCCTACTTCCCCAACGACCGCGTCCGCATCGGCTTGATGGTGGACGAAGCCGAGATCCTTGCCGCCATCCGCAGCGGTTCGACCAACCAAGTCTTCGGGGCCGTTGCCCAGCCATGAGCGCCGCGCCGCTGTTCGTCACCACCCGCTGGACCCGCGTGCTGGCCGCGCGCGGGGAGTCACCCGACGCCCGCGCCGCGCTTTCCGAGCTCTGCGACACCTACTACGAGCCCGTCTGCCGGTTCCTCCGGCTGGAGGGCCGGCCCGACGACGCGGCCCGGGAACTGGCCCACGAGTTCTTCGCCCGCGTTTTGGCCGGCCGCGCTTTTGAGGGCGCTGCGCCGGAGCGCGGCCGTTTCCGCTCGTTCCTGCTCGGCGCGCTCCGCCATTTCCTCGCCGACCAACGTGACCGCGAACGCGCCCAGCGCCGCGGCGGCCAAGCCATCCACACGCCGTTGCCCATCGCCGGCGAAGAAGACCCGGACAAACCCGAGCCGGCCGATGCTGCCGCCACGGCCACCGACCGCCAGTTCGACCGCGAATGGGCGCTGACCCTCGTGGCCCACGCCGCGACCGCGTTGGAGACGGAGTTCCGTGCCGAGGGCAAGGGCGGGCTCTTCGATACGTTGAAGCCGTGGCTCACGGGCGATTCCGCCGCCTTGTCCCAGACCGCCGCCGCCGCCCAGCTCGGGTTGCGGGAGAGCGCGGTGAAGGTGGCGATCCATCGCCTGCGGAAACGTTTCCGCGACCATGTCCGCGCCGCCATCGCCGACACCGTCCCGGCCGACGCCGATGTGGACATCGAGCTGCGCTATCTGGTGGAGGTTCTGGGCGAGCGGAACAGTTCGCCGGGCCGTCCGTGAGCGGACGCTGCGGAACCAAGCCGGGATCATGCCGTCGAACGGATCGTCCCGGAGTCCACTTGGGACAACGCTTCCGGCTTGTCCCCGACATCCGGGCAGTGCCGCTCAACGGTGGGCTTCCGAACCGAGTGCGGCACTTCGGGCTTCCACGCCCCTCGGGTCAGGCTGGAAGCTTGGCCGGCTCCCGGCTGCATCGTTCCGGCCAAGGGGATTCTTACAAGCCATCACCGGCCAGCGGCCTCGGAAGACGGGCCGGAATGTCGAACCGTGGTTTCCGCACGGAGCCCTTCGCCTAAGGCGACACGGCCAACCGGTCTTCGTTCACGTCGCGGTGCATGAGCACGCCGGCTTCCTTGTAGGGCTTCAGCAGGAAGTGCGTGGCGGTGGAGAGGACGCCGCTGATCGTGGCCAGCTTCTCGGCGACGAAGGTGGCGACCTCGCGGAGGTTCCGCCCCTCGATGATCACGAGCAGGTCGTAGCCGCCCGACATCAGGTAGCAGGAGGAGACCTCGGAGTATTTGGCGATGCGCTCGGCGATGCGGTTGAAGCCGCCGTCGCGCTCGGGCGTGATGCGGACCTCGATCACGGCCTTCACCTGCTCCAGGCCGAGCTTCTCCTCGTTCAAGAGCGTGCGGTAGCCGAGGATGACCTGGTCGGCCTCGTAGTCCTTGATCTTGGCGGCCACTTCCGACTCCTTCGAGCCGAGCAGAGCGGCGACCTGGGCGGTGGAGAGGGAGGCGTTGTCGCGGAGCAGTTTCAGGAGCGGATCCATGCGCGGGGTTGTAGCAGCCGGCCCAAGGGGCACAAGGGATTTGTCCCGGACCGGACGGTTGGCTTGTGGGGACGCCCGGAGCCGGTAGGATGGCCGCCGCTCCGCGCCTGAACGGGCCGGCGGAGCCTTTCCCGACGAATGAATCTCAAAGCCATGCGCGCGGTGCTCGACGAGCGCCAGATCCAGCTCACGAAATCGCTGGGGCAAAACTTCCTGCACGACGGCAACCAGCTACGGCGCATCGTCGCGGCGGGCGAGGTGAAGCCGGGCGACAAGGTGCTGGAGATCGGACCCGGGCTCGGTCCGCTCACGGAAAAGCTGCTGGACGCGGGCGCGGACGTGATGGCCATCGAGATGGACGCCCGGCTGGTCGAATACCTGCGCGAACGCTTCGGGCTCCAGGAAGGCACCGCTCCTGGCGACGACACGTCGGCGGCGGCCACGGAACCCACCGAATCCGAGACGCCCGAACCCCAGCTCGGCCTGCTGCACGCCGATGCCTTGAAGGAGCTGGAGAACCATCCGCGCGATTGGTCGGACTGGAAGCTGGTGGCGAACCTGCCCTACTCCGTCGCTTCGCCGATCCTGGTGGAACTGGCGCAATCGCCCGGTTGTCCCGAGCGGCTGGTCGCGACGCTCCAGCTCGAAGTGGCGCATCGGCTGATGGCCAAGGCGGACGACGACGCCTACGGCAAGCTGACGCTGCTGGTGCAGGTCCGCTACGAGCCCAAGGAACTGTTCAAGATCCCCGCCGCCTGTTTCTTCCCCGTGCCGAACGTCGATTCCGCCTGCGTCACGCTGATCCGGAGGAAGGTTCCGCTGGTGGAGCCGGGCGAGGAGCTGAAGCGCTTCACGCGACTGGTGAAGCACGCGTTTTCCCAGCGCCGGAAGATGATGCTCAAGCTGCTGCGCGACGCCTGGCGCGAATACGACTGGGCCGCGCTCTTCGACGAATGCGGGATCTCCAAGACGATCCGAGCCGAGGCGCTGCCGCTGGAGAAATTCGCCGACCTGGTCAAAGCCCTCGGACGGGCCACACCGGTGCCGGGAAGCTAACACCGGCCCCGACCGGATCTCACGCAAGCGGCGCAGGGACCGCGAAGGGCTGGCCCCAGGCTTCCCGGCTGTTGCGCTCCGGGGTTGCGCGGATAGGCTGGGGGCGCTCCGGAAATCCTGGAGCCACCAAAATCCATGAAAACGACCCCTCTCCTTTGCTCCGCCCTTTCCCTCGTGGCCGCGACGCTCGTCGGCTGCGGCGAGTCGGGCAGCTCCACTCCTTCCACCCCGCCCGCGACGAACGCCGGGGCGAGCGTGGTGGATTCCGCGGCCGCCGCCGTGACCAAGACGGTCAACGAGGTGTCGGCCGAAGTGACCAAGAAGGTCGATGCCGCGCTGGCCGAGGCCCAGAGCTTTCTGGGGCAGGCGAAGTTCCAGGACGCGCTCGGTTCCCTGAACGGGCTTTCCTCGCTCACGCTCTCCGCCGAGCAGCAGCAGACGGTGGGCGCGATGAAGGCGAAGATCGAAACCGCGATGAAGGCCGCCGGGCAGGCGGTGGATTCCGCCAAGCTGGCCGCCGGCGAGGTCACCACCCAGGTGAACGCGGCCGTGGCCAAGGCGCAGACGCTGTTGAAGGAGGCGAAGTTCCAGGACGCCCTCACGTCGCTGAAGGGGCTGTCGGACCTGAAGCTGTCCGCCGAACAGACCAAGCTGGTGGACGATCTCAAGGCGCAGATCCAGGCCGCGATGGCCGCCGCGCAGGGCGCGGGCTCGGACGCGGCCAAGGCGGCGTCGGATCTGTTCAAGAAGAAGTAAGAGCACCCGAGCCGGGGGCCGATCTGTTCCCCGCAACCCGCCGCTGACTCCTCCGAGGAGGGGTCAGGGCAGGACGCGAGTCCGACCATTGGCAGCGCGTCAGAGGTTTCTCTCCGGGAGAAACCGAGACTTCACGGCCGTTCCGGCGACGGAGCGCCCGTTTTCTTTTCCCCGGGGTCGGTGCTGCGGCCGACGACGTGTTCGGCGCGGTAGAGGTCGCGGTTCGAGGCGTTGAACTCGGCCTTCAGCTCCACGTCCAACGCGGAGAGGTCCACGAGTTCCCAGCGGGCGAAGGTCCATTGCCCGGCCTCGGCACCGTCGTGCTCGAAGCCGACGAGCAGATGCACGGCGTCGTCCTGCACCTTGCTCGTGGCGAAGCGGGGCTCGTAGTAGAAGGTGCGGAGCGAGCTGCCGCGCGTGCCGGGACCGAGCAGCTTGGGATCGAGGTAGAAGACGCGGCCGGTGGGTTCGTGGATGATGCGGAGATCGGGATAACCCGCGCGCTGGGCGCGGCCGTCGGAGGTCTCGGGCACGCGACAGCGCAGGCCGTCGGCGCGGCCGATCTCCTCGCGCAGCGCGGTCTCGAAATGGCGGCTGGCTTCGTTGATGCGCTTCAAGGCGCGGAGCGGGCTGTTGGTGGCGTTCATCTGGGCCAGCACGCGGTCGAAGGCGAGGCCGAGCTGGCGGGCGACGGCGGCATCCACCGAGTTCGTCGATTGGAACGGCAGGACGCGCCGGCCGGTGACGGACTCGATCACGTGGCCGAAAGGGATGGCGCGTTGGGCGGCGTCGGTCTCGGCGAGCTGGCGAATCCAGGCGCCGGAGGCATTGGTGCCCTGGGCCGATCCGGTGAAGGCCGCGGACGAGACCATCGCGGCCAGCAGGGCGGCGAAGAACAGTCGGGGGGAGCGCACGCGGCGAGAGGACCAAAGCGCGCGAGGGCTGGCAATGGGGCACTGGCTCGGGGCCATCTCCGTCTTGTCTGCGGGGCGGCGTGCGCTAGCGTCTGCGGCCTGATGAATTCACTGCGCCACACCGACGCCGGGTTCGCCGCGAAAGCCGAAGCCCTTGCGGGAGATTCCAGCCTCTTCGATCCCGTGATCGAGGAACGCACGCGCGCCATCGTCCACGCGGTGCGGGATCGCGGCGATGCGGCGCTGGTGGAATTGACCGAGCGCTTCGACGGCGCGGTGCTGTCGCCCGAACAGTTCGCCGTGACGTCGGCGGAGTTCATGGCGGCGTCACTCCAGGCCGATGAGGATTTCCGCAAGGCTGTGGCCGATGCGTCGAAGAACATCGCCAAGTTCGCCCAGCGCAGCCGGCGCAAGGCGTGGTCCATGAAGAACAGCCACGGAGCGACGGTGGGCGAGAAGTTCGACGCGTTCGAGCGGGTCGGGCTCTACATTCCGGGCGGCACCGCGCCGCTGGCCTCGACCGCGCTGATGACCATCACGCTGGCCAAGGTGGCCGGTTGCCGCGAGATCGTGGTCTGCACGCCGTGCGGCAAGGACGGCGGGATCAATCCCGCGCTGCTCTTCGCGGTGCGCGCGGCCGGAGCGACGGAGATCTATCGCATCGGCGGAGCGCAGGCCATCGCGGCGATGGCGCTAGGCACCGAAACGATCCGGCCGGTGCAGAAAGTTTTCGGGCCGGGCAACGCCTACGTGGTCGCGGCCAAGCGGCTGCTCTTCGGCCATGTCGCGGTCGATCTGCTGCCGGGGCCGAGCGAGGTGCTGGTCTTGGCGGACGATTCGGCCGATCCGGCCTTCATCGCGGCGGATCTGTTGGCCCAGGCGGAACACGGCTCCGGCCACGAGCGGGTCTGGTTCCTCACGCCTTCGGCCAAGCTGTTGAAGGCGGTGGAGAAGGAAGTGGCGAAGCAGTTGCCCAAGCGGGCGCGGCGCGAATTCATCGAGAAGGCACTGGCCAACAACGGCTGGTTGATCCTGGTGAAGGACCTGGCGCAGGGCGTCGCCCTGACCAACCGCCTCGCGCCGGAGCATTGCGAGATCATGACGAAGCAGGCGCGCAAGCTGTCCGAGCAGATCACGACGGCGGGCGCGATCTTCCTCGGGAACCAGTCGCCGACGGTGCTGGGCGATTATGTGGCGGGACCGAGCCACACCTTGCCGACAGGCGGGGCGGGCTGGTCGTTCGCGGGCCTGACGGTGGACCAGTTCCAGCGCCGGACCAGCGTGGTGGAATACTCGGCGGGCGCGTTGAAGAAGGCGTTGCCGGCGGTGCGGAAGTTCGCCGAGCTCGAAGGCCTCGACGCCCACGGGCGCTCGGCGGAGATCCGCGTGAAGAAGTAGGCTTGTGGAAAAGCAAACCGCCCGGTCGAAGCGATTCGGCCGGGCGGTTTCGTTTTTGGTCTTCCGATCAGGAAACCGGTTTCAACGGGAAGAACTCGGTCTTGGCGCCCGGCGAGTAGAGCACGTGGGTCGGCGGTTTGGCGAAGGGGGTGGAGCCGTTCCAGCGCAACGGAGCCTGCTGCCAATCGCCCACATCGGGCTTCGCGAAGGCGTAGGGCGCGTGGTGGATCTGCGAGGCGAAGAGCTGCTGGCGCTTCCGGTTGGCGGTGAAAAGCAGATGGCGCTCGGTCAGGAAGAACTCCAACGAGTCCTGGGCCGGGGCGGTGGGAAGATCGTCGCGGATGCGGAAGAAGATCTTCTCCTGATGCTGCTCGCCCTTGCGGATCGCGAGAAAGGTGAGCTTCTTGCCAATGCGCTGGAATTCGGTGATCGCGGGCTGGTAGTTGGCTTTGAGACGGGAACGGCCGGCGTTGACCGCGAGGGAATTGGCGGTGTCCACGGAGAAGAACCAGATGCCGGGGCGACCCTGGTCGTCGAACACGTAGGTGCGGACCTGAAGCTCCACGCCGGAGGACAGGAAGGGGATCGGCGGCATCCAGCCCAGCCGCAGGCCGGTGAAGCGTTGCGGCACGATACCCACCCAGGCCTGGCCCTTGAAGGTATCGACGTGCAGCCCGGCGGGGAGGGTTTCCTGGACCGCCTCGGCGGGGCAGGACCAGTGCATCCAGAGGATGTCGTGGCAATGCTGCACCAACGTGGGGCTCTCCTGGGGGCGTTCCCTCAGGGCGAGGCGAGCTTCCGTTGTCGGTAATTTCATGGCAGGCCGGGAGTTGTAGGGACCGCCGGAAGCGGATTCAACTCCGGTCTTGGGCGGTTGGTCCAAAACGGTTCCGGGATGGACGGGGGAGTCGGGCATGGCGGCGATGGGCGGCGCGGCTCTCGGGTTCAGGCACCGACCGTGGCGCGGTCTTCCTGGGCCTGGGCTTCGGCGAGATCCTTCTCGTGTTTAACCCGGGCGGCCTCGATGTCGTATTGGTCGTTGTCCGGGTGGGACGGATTCAAAGGGGAGATCGCGCGCAGCTTGGCGATGATCGGGGGCAGGGTCTTGATCAGGTGATCGACCTCCTCCTCGGTGTTGTAGAGGCCGAGGCTGAAGCGGACCGAACCGCGCGCCCGCATCGGGGAAATGCCCATCGCGCTGAGCACATGCGAGGGATCGAGCGATCCCGTGGTGCAGGCGGAACCGGAGCTGGCACAGATGCCCTCCCTGTCCAGCAGGAGCAGGATCGCCTCGGCCTCCACGAACTCGAAGCAGATGTTCGTGGTGTTCGGCAGGCGGGGCTCCTTCGCGCCGTTGCGGATGGTGTTGGGGATGTTCGTGAGGATGAAGTTCTCCAGCTTGTCGCGCAGGGCGCGGACGCGGGTGTTCTCCTCCTCCAAGGTGGCCATCGCCAGTTCCGCCGCGCGGCCGAAGGCGACTATGTTGGCCACGTTCTCGGTGCCGCCGCGCTTGCCGCGTTCTTGGTGTCCGCCGATGACGTAGGGCTGATACTTGGTCCGGCGCTTGACGTAGAGCAGGCCGATGCCTTTCGGGGCGTGCAGCTTGTGGGCGGAGAGGCTGAGGAAATCCACGCCCAGCGCCTTCACGTCGATCTTGAGCTTGCCCGGGGTCTGCACGGCGTCGGTGTGGCAAAGCACGCCCTTGCTGCGGCAGATGGCGGCGATCTCCTCGATGGGGAAGACGACGCCCGTCTCGTTGTTGGCCCACATGATCGAGACGATGGCGGTGTCGGGCCGGATGGACTTGTCCAGGAGGCCCAGGTCGAGGTGGCCGTCGGAATCGACCGGAAGGTAGGTGACCTCGTAGCCGCGCTTCTGGAGATAGTCGCCGAAGTTGATGTTGGCCGAATGCTCCACCGCCGTGGTGATGACGTGCTTCTTGCCGGGATTGGTCAGGAGGGCGCTGTGGATGGCGGAGTTGTTCGACTCGGTGCCGCAACTGGTGAAGGTGATCTCCTTCGGGTCGGCGTTGATGAGGGCGGCGACCTTTTCGCGGGCCTTTTCCACGTGCCCATGCACCTGCGCACCAAAGGCGTAGGCGCTGGAGGGGTTGCCCCACATCTCGCGCAGGAACGGGATCATGGCATCCACGACCTCGGGCGCGATCCGGGTGGTGGCGTTGTTGTCGAAATAATAGACCTTCTGGGGCTCGCTCATAGCTACGGGTTCAGGAATCCGGACGGACAAAAATCAGTTCGACCACCATAGGTTTGCCCGACGGCGGTGCAAGTCCGCGATTGGGCCGGGGCGTGCAGCCAGGCCTTTTGGGCGGCTCCGGGGCGGTCCGGGCGAGAGCAGCGATTGTTTCAGAAATCCCCCTTGCACTCGATTGGGGCGATTGCTACGGTCCGCGCTCCTTTTCAAACAAAGGCCAAATTTTTATGCGTCGTCCCAAAGGTATCAAAACCAAGAAGTCGGTGGCCAAGCGGGTCAAGATCACCGGCACCGGCAAGGTTCTCCGTTCCAAGGCGGGTCGGCGCCACCTGCTCCAGGGCAAGAGCTCGAAGCGTCGGCGCAGCCTCGGCAAGCGCGTGCTGCTCGACAAGACCGACACCTACAAGATCCTCCAGAGCCTGCCGTTCACCCGCTGAACCCCGGCGACGATCCCCATCCCCATTTCCACTGACCTATGCGTGTTACCAATTCTCCCGCTTCACGGGCCCGTCGCAAGAGAGTGTTGCAGGCGGCCAAGGGCTACCGGATGCGCCGGTCGAAGCTCTACCGCTACGCCGCCGACGCCGTTGACCACGGCCGCCAATACGCCTACCGCGACCGCAAGGTGAAGAAACGCACCTTCCGCTACCTCTGGCAGATCCGCATCAACTCCGCCGCCCGCGCCGCCGGCATCACCTACAGCCGCTTCATGGAAGGCCTGAAGGCCGCCAAGGTCGGTCTCGACCGCAAGGTCCTCGCCGACATCGCCGCGCAGGACGCCGCCGCGTTCGCCGAGCTGGTCACGGCCGCCAAGAACGCCCTCCAGGCCAAGACGGCCGCTGCGGCCAAGGCCTAAGCGATCCCAAGTTCGTTTTCCCCAAGCCGCCCGGTTCGCCGGGCGGCTTTTTTGCTGGCCGGGGAGGCCTGCGAAGCGTGGCCCGCTCCGTCGGCGGGGCGGCGTTCTGCTTTGGGACGCCGAATTGCTGATCTCGAATTCCGGATGGCTGGGACTTGGCCGGGCTCACGGTCGTGACCACCCGCGCTCCTGATCACCTCTTCGCCGATTCCGAGGCGGCTTCAAGCACGTCGTGGACGGTCTGGACGATGGTCGCGTAGTCCAGCGGCTTGTCCAAAACCTTGGCGATATTGGGCGTGGCCGAGAGCCGGGCGAGGGCGTCGCCGCCGAAACCGGTGGCGAGGATGACAGGCAGGCGCGGATTCAGGGCGGCGATTTCCCGCGCCAGGTCCAGTCCGGTGAGTCCGGGCATGGTCAGGTCCGTGAAGACGAGGGCAAAGGACTCCGGGGCCGACTGGAAGAGCTTCAACGCTTCGCGGGCATCGCCCTGGGCCAACACTTCGTAGCCGGCGCGGGTCAGAACGACGGAGAGCACCTTGGCGATGGCCGGTTCGTCGTCCACCACCAGGATGCGCTGACCGGAGCCGCGCGGGGCGGCCGGTGCTTTTACGGCCGGGGCGGCAACGGCGTGTTCGGCGGCGGCGGGCAGATAGATGTCGAAGGTCGTGCCCCGGCCCACCTCGCTCCGCACCTGGATCGCGCCTTCGTGGGTTTTCACGACGCCGTGGACGACGGCGAGTCCCAGCCCGGTGCCTTGGCCGGGGCCCTTGGTGGTGAAAAACGGGTCGTAGATCCGGTCCAGCGTTTCCTTGGGAATGCCGCAGCCGGTGTCCTGCACCCTGATCCGGGCATGGAGACCGGGGCGCAGTTCGGGAATGGCCTTGGCCGAAGCGGCGTCGAGATCCACGGCGTCCAAGGCCAGGCGCAAGACGCCCGACTGGCCGCGCATGGCGTGTTCGGCGTTGGTGCCGAGGTTCATCAGCAACTGGTGCAACTGCGTGGTGTCGGCCAGGACGGGCGGCGTTTCGGGCGCGATCCGGCATTCGATCTGAATGCTGCTGGGGATGGCGGCGCGCAGGAGGCGGACGGTTTCCTCCACCACGCTGTCGAGGCGGACGACGCGGCGCTCCTGCTGGCGCTGGCGGCTGAAGGCGAGGATCTGCTGGACGAGGTTCTTGGCCCGGTCGGACGCGGTGAGGATGTGGTGGAGATGGGATTTGAGCTCGGGCTGCTGTCGGGCCTCGTCGATGGCCAACTGGGCGGAGGGGATGATGATGGCGAGGATGTTGTTGAAGTCGTGTGCGATGCCCCCGGCGAGGGTGCCGATGGCCTCCATCTTCTGGGACTGGCGCAACTGGTCCTCCAGCTTGTGCTGCTCGGCCTCCGCGAGCTTCCGTTCCGCGATCTCGTGCTCCAACGACTGGTTCGTCCGTGTGAGTTCGGCCGTTCGCTCGGCCACGCGCTCCTCGAGGAACTGCCGGGCGGCCTGGAGCTCCTCCTCGGTGCGGCGGCGCACCTCGATCTCGCGCCGGAGCGCGACGTTGCTGGCGTGCATCGCGCGGGTGCGGGCGAGGCCGAACCAAGCGAGGGCGCCGATGACCGCCGCCAAGGCCGCGAGCGCCGGGGTGAACCAGACGCGCTGCTGGAGCGGGGTGGGCAACACGGTGAACGAAAACAGGGCCGGCGTCGGATCGATCTGGCCGTCGGAATCGCGGGCCCGGACCTCCAGCGCGTGGCGGCCGGGGGAGAGGGCCGGGATGCGCACCGATCCATTCTGGGCAGCGGTGAAGGGGCTCCATTCGCCCGGACCGATCCGCCAAGAGAAGCGGAAGCCGAGAGCCGAAGGGGTGGAGAAGCGCCGCTGGCCGAGGAAGCTGACCGGCAGTTCGCCGCCCGAGCGGACTTCCGCCACGGACGCGGAGATCCGCGTGTCCGGCGGCGTTTGGCCGGGGCGATAGCGCAGCACGCCGTCCGAAGTGCTGATCCACAGGTCGCCTTCGGTTTCGACCGCCGCGCCGCTCATCTGCAGCTCCCCGGGCAAGGGCAGGAAGTCGGTCTCCAGCGATCCCGGACGATGCCGCACATGGATGCCGCGCGCAGCCAAGAGATGGGTCGCGCCCCCGGCTTGGGAGGTGCGGGCCTCGGTGAAGTCGCCGTATTGCACCTTCCAGCCCCCGGCGAGGGTGAACAGTGCGCAGCCGCTGCGCCCGGCCCTTCCCCCTGTGAAGCGGACGAGGAATTCGTCCCGCGTGACGACCGGCACATGGAAGCCCGTGTCGGGAAAGGCCGTGACCTGCTTCCAGGGGCCCAGCGGCGTCTCGGCGGAATACAGCCCCGGATAACCGGCCAGCCAATACAGGCCCGCCCCGGCCGACATGGTGGGATACGTGATCGGCGGCGCGTTGGTCTGCGGATACCAGACCAGCCCAAGGTCGGAGACGTGGACGATCTCGTTGGTCACTTGCCCCTTGGGCTGGAGCACGGTCCAGAATCCGCCGTCGGGATCGGGATCGGCGGCGGCGATGTGGCGGAGACGGAGTTCCTCGGAAGCGACGGCCCGGGACGCGCCGCCCACGATGCGTTCGATCCGGCCTTCGCCCTGCGCATCGTCGCCCACGAGCCAGAACCCGCCCTGCGCGTCCACCAGGGCCTCCTTGATGGCCGCCATCCGGCTTTCCACGGGGGTGAAGCGTTCGGGATCGAGCGGGTCCGTCGTGCCGATCTGGCCGTCGGACTCCCGGCGGGCCAACGCGGTTCCGTCGGACGAAACGGCGAGCAGTCCGCCCAGCTTGGAGGGGCGCAGCGTGTTGGTCTCCCCGATCCAGACCTCGTCGCCGGAATGGAACCAGGTGCGGCCCCGGTTGTCCGTGAAGCGGGGCGGAGGCAGCTCCGGATAGAGGGACCAGGCGCTGCCCGTGCGGTAGTCCCAGCGCAGCGTCACACCCGTGCCCACGCACCAGATCGCGCCGTCCGGCGCTTGGCGCAGGGCATAGAGCCGGTCGCCCGGATGGCTGGGGATGTTGGCCGATCGGCGGACGAACCGCGCTCCGTCCCACACGGAGAACCAGATCAGCCCGCGCGTCAGGTTCTGCTCCACGCCGATCAGTTCCCCGTCGGCGGTCGTGCCGATGGCTTGGGTGGAATCCCCGACCGCGCGCCAATGCCCCTGGGCCAATCGGAGCAACTGATACTCCCCTTGGGCGAAGACCGTTCCGTCCGGCGTTTCCGCCATGTGCAGCACGCACGGCTCGATCTCGTAACCTCCCTCGGCCGGTTCGTGCCACCGCCCGTCCCGCCATTGTCTCCACCCGCGCGGCGTGAGCGCGAACCGCTGCCCGGCGCCGGTCTGGAAGGAGCCGATCACGTAGTCCATCGGCAGGCCCTCGGGCTGGCGATAGGTTGTCCAGGCTCCTTCCTTCAGCCGGGTCAATCCGCCGGGCTGTTCGGTCGTTTCCGGCCACTGGTCGCAGCTGAACCACAGCGCGCCCTCCGCGTCCTCGCGGATCTCCCGCACGTTGCGGTTGGCCAGATGCCGGTCGGAACCGCGCGGGTCGTAGCGCTTCGCCACGGGATCGAACACGCCCGCCCCGGCATCGGACCCGACCCAGAGTTCGCCGGACCTTGCCACCAGCACGCAGCGGACGAAGGCGCTGGGCAATCCCTGGTCCGGGCCGAACCGTTCCCACACGTGCCCGTCGAACCGCCGGAGCCCGTCGGCGGCGGCCAGCCAGACCGTGCCGTCCGGGCTAAAGGCGATGTCGAACACGCGCTGCGAGGCCAGCCCGGCCTCCGCCGTGTAGGAGGTAATCTGCCACGGCCGGTCGAACGCCGGTTCGTCATGGGACACCTCTTCCGGATGCGCCGGGGCCGATCCGGCGCCCAGCCAGCACGAAAGCACGAGAAGAAGCGCGGTTCTGAACGGGGACTTCAAAGGGCGGATGGGACGACGGACGACGGCCCGCTCCGGAACGCTCCGGGCGGGGCCGACATGCTGGAAAGCGAAACGGACACGGTCATGCAACAATGGTTGTCGGAAAAACTCTCCCGCTTCTTGACCGGACACAAGCGGCCAGAAGCCCCTTTTCTCTGTCCATCCCCCGGGGCGTTTCCTACGGTCTCGCGCCTAACGGTATGACCCTATTGGACCAGATCGACCCCTTGAAGCAGGCCGCCTTGGCCGAGTTCGCCGCCGCCGCCGATCTCGCGGCGCTGGAGCAGGCGAAGGTCGCCTACCTCGGCGGCAACGGGAAGTTCACCGCCCTGCTCAAACAGCTCGGCACCCTGCCCAAAGAGGAGAAGCCCGCCGCCGGCAAGCTCATCAACGTGGCCAAGGCCGAACTGGAAGCGAAGCTGGCCGAACGTCGCGGCGACCTGGAACTCAAGGCCGCTCTGCCCAAGGAAGCCACGGACTTCACTCTCCCCGGCCGCCGTCGTTCGCTCGGCAAGCTCCACCCTTTGACCCAGACGGTGGAGGACATCGTCCGCGCCTTCCGCAAGCTCGGCTTCGCCGTCGCCGACGGACCGGAGATCGAGGACGAATACCACTGCTTCGACGCGCTCAACACGCCCGCCGACCACCCGGCCCGCGACAGCCAGGACACCTTCTACCTCGACACCCCGAAGCGTCCGCTGCTCCGCACCCACACCAGCTCGGTGCAGATCCGCGTGATGAAGTCCCAGCCGCCGCCGATCCGCATCATCATCCCCGGCCGCGTCTTCCGCCGCGACAACGCCGACGCCACCCACAACCCCACCTTCCACCAGATCGAGGGGCTCTACGTGGACAAGAACGTCACCGTCGGCGACCTCAAGGGCACCGTGGAATTCGTCTTCAAGGAGCTGATGGGCTCCGACACCAAGATCCGCTTCCGCCCCCACTACTTCAGCTACACCGAGCCCAGCCTGGAGATCGATTTCCAGAACGCGCTGGTGAAGAAGATGGGCAAGGAATGGCTCGAGATCGCCGGCTGCGGCATGGTCCATCCCCAGGTCTTCGAGAACGTCGGCTACGATCCCGAAGTCTGGAGCGGCTGGGCCTTCGGCTTCGGCGTGGAACGCATCGCCATGCTCCGTTGCGGCATCAACGACATCCGCCTCTTCTACGAGAACAACGTGAAGTTCCTCCGGCAGTTCTGAGCCGGAAGCTCTTGCCGGGGCGCTGAATTTGGAACGTTCGGCGCGCGGTGCGAATTCGCGATGGGCTCGTCAGGTCGATTCTCGAATAGGCATGAACACCCGACGATTGATCGGACTGTGCTTGGTCCCCGTGCTCCTGGCCGCCCTGGACGGCTCGGTGACATTGATGGGCCAGCCATCTGCCTACTGGGAGGGTGATCGGACACGGGTGCTCGAAGGCACGCCCGGATTCCGCCTCCTGCTGATGCAGGGGCCCGCCAGCTACGTGGGCGGCCTGGCGGTCTGGGTGCTGGCGTTTGTCGGAATGATCCTGCTCCTGCCTTCGACACCGGCGCTGGCCGTGTGCCTCATGTTCACGCTGGGACACACGATCGGTGCGTTCTCCTGGATCAACCGGTTCGATTCTCCGCTGGCCCGTGAGCTGCCCATTTTCATCAACGCGATCACCGCAGCGGGCCTGGCTCTAGGCATCCGATGGTGGGCGCGTTCGCCGCAGGAGGACGTTCCGTTGGGAGCCGGCCTGCCCAAGGCGGTCCGTTGGGTGATCGTCGCTACGTTGTGCGCCATCCCCATTCTCTTCTCATGGCCAAGCTAAATTAGCGCTGGGCCGATGAACATACAGCAACGCACTCCTGGAAAAACCGACATCGCAGGGCAAAGGATGAGGATGCGAGGGTAGTCGAGGAAAGCAGTCCTGCGGGCTTGCCGACGGCGGGGCATCGCGGTTGCAATCGTCGCGTCATGTAGCCGCAGTCGCTGAGTTTGGACTGCAAGGTGGCATAGAAGATTTCCATGAGGTTTGGACGCTCCAAATTGGATTGGTATGACTACGTCCTACTTGGGTTAGCTCTCGTGATCGTTTATCCCGACAAGGTTGTGGGGTGGTGGAACGGATGCACTGGCCGTGCGTTTCGATGGCTGCACGTGGTGGTTCTGGAGGTGTTCGCCGTTGCGCTGATGTGCGCATTCATGCTTTGGCTAATGCCAATCTATCCAAAGTTGGAGTGGTGGTATCCGGTCATGGGTGTTGGGGTGATTGCTCTGTTCAGAGCCGTCATGTGGGGTGTCGCTCGAGCGTTCGGTTTTTGATCGCTGATGATTTTGCCGCCTCCTAAGAAAACTGGACGAGCAAATCAGCGGTTGGGAACGAGAGTGAGGCAGGATAGTGCGAAGCGCGACGTAGGGCGAAAGTTCCCGCCAAGCTGCCGGAGGACGTTCAGATACGGAGACAGCTTCACTGGCGACTTCTGAGCGTCCGGGAGTTGCCAGTGAAGCTCTCACTGATGGAGTTCGCGCCCTGGCGGCTCGGCCGGAGCCTTCGCCCTACCCTTCCTGCTCCCCCGAAATCGGGGCTTTGCTCCCGGCGCTTCTCCGTCCGCAATGCTCCAAGCCTGTCCCGACGTCGTTCCCGTTTCGTCACGCGCCCGTGATGGAAACGGACGATCCCGGCGGGCAGCTTCTCCCACTCCATGAAAGCATCCTCGATCCTTCTGGGCCTCTTCGCCGTCGCCGTCGCGTGCTCCGTCTCGGCGGCGGAGCGCAAAACCAAGAACGTCTTCCTCATCACCACCGACGGTCTGCGTTGGGAGGAGGTGTTCCGGGGCGCGGACGAACCGATGCTGTCGAAGGAGCATGGCAACTTCGGCAACACCAACGCCGCGCGCGAAGCCTGGTGGCGGCCGACGCCGGAAGCGCGTCGCGAGACGTTGCTGCCCTTCCTCTGGGGCACCGTGGCCCAGCAGGGCCAACTCTGGGGCAACCGTGCGAAGAAGTCCGATGTCCGCGTCTCCAACACCCGCAACTTCTCCTACCCCGGCTACAACGAGTTCCTCACCGGCTACGCCGATCTGAAGATCGACAGCAACGACAAGGTGCTCAACGCGAACACCAACGTCTTCGAATGGCTCCACCGTCGGCCCGGCTTCGAGGGCCGCGTGGTGGCGGCGGTGAACTGGGACGTGCTGCCGTGGATTCTCAACGCGCCCCGCGCCGGCTTCCCGGTCTGGAGCGGCTTCGACGTGCCGGAGGGCACGAAGAGGCTGGCGGTGCCTGCCGTGCTGGATGAAACCGCGCGGCGCGGCCAGACCATCTGGGGCGGCGTCTTGCCCGACACCTTCATCGGTTCGGCCGCGCTCCACGCCGTCCGCACCGTCAAACCCCGCGCCGCCTATATCAGCTACGGCGAGACCGACGACTGGGCGCACGAAGGCGCCTACGAGCGCTATCTGAAATCCGCGCGCGCCTTCGACGCCTTCCTCGCCGAACTCTGGACCACAGTCCAAGCGATGCCCGAATACCGCGACAGCACGGCCTTCGTCATCTCCACCGACCACGGACGCGGCCCCGCGCCCGTCGCCTGGAAAAACCACGGCGGCAACGTGACCGACTCCGCCTACATGTGGCTGGCCGTGATCGGCCCCGACACCCCGGCCTTGGGCGAACGCTCCGACACGCCGCTCATCACCCAATCGCAGATCGCCGCGACGGTGGCAGCCTTGGTGGGAGAAGACTGGGTAGTCGGCAGCGGCAAGGCGGCCGCGCCCGTGCCGGGGATTTCGGGGTCCGCGAAGTAGGGCCGACGACCCGTCAAAAAGCATGTGGCAAGCCGGGAAAGCCACCTCTTTTCCGAGCGTAGCGGAGGAGGGCTGGTGAGAGGCGTTTTCCTTCAGGCTTTCAGAGGCTCAGCGTGCTCATTTCTTCGGTTTGAAGGTTTCCAGAAGGCAGCTCTGTTGCTCCCAAGAGGGGGAAACTGCGGGCGCGCGTTCGGTGGTCCGTTGACGTGATTGATGGCGAACTCAAGTTCGCCGGCACGGAAAGAAAAAGCCCGTCCGCCTTGCGGGGGACGGGCTTTGTGGAGAACAGGCGGCGATCAGCCCCCGCCCATGCCGAGCAGGAACATGATGTTGTTCGGCGTCTTCTTGAGCTTGTTCAGCAGCAGCTCCATCGCTTCGACCGGCGGCACGCCGGTGAGGGCGCGGCGGAGGACGACGATCTTGTTGTATTCGTCCGGATGGTAGAGCAGCTCTTCCTTGCGGGTGCCGGAGCGCTCGATGTTGATCGAGGGGAAGATGCGGCGGTCCACGAGGCCGCGGTCCAGATGCACTTCCATGTTACCGGTGCCCTTGAACTCCTCGAAGATGACTTCGTCCATGCGGCTGCCGGTATCGACGAGCGCGGTGGCCATGATGGTCAAGGAACCGCCTTCCTCCAGATTGCGCGCCGCGCCGAAGAAGCGCTTGGGCTTGTGGAGCGCGTTGGCGTCCACACCACCGGACAGGATCTTGCCGGAGTGCGGCTGGATCGTGTTGTAGGCGCGGGCCAGGCGGGTGATGGAGTCGAGCAGGATGACGACGTCGCGCTTGTGCTCGACCATGCGCTTGGCCTTCTCGATCACCATCTCGGCGACCTGCACGTGGCGCTCGGGCGGCTCGTCGAAGGTGGAGCTGATGACCTCGGCGGGGCGGCAGCTGCGCTCCATGTCCGTCACTTCCTCGGGGCGCTCGTCGATCAGGAGGATGAAGAGGTAGGCCTCGGGGTTGTTCTTGATGATGGCGTTGGCCAGCTTCTGCATGAGCACCGTTTTGCCGGTGCGGGGCGGCGCGACGATGATGCCGCGGGTGCCCTTGCCGATGGGGCAGACGAGGTCGAGCACGCGGGTGTTCAGCTCCTCGGGATTGGTCTCGAGGATGAAGCGCTTGTTGGGGAACAGCGGCGTGAGGTTCTCGAAGAGCGTCTTGTCCTTCGCCTTGTCGGGATCGACGCCGTCAACGTTCTCGACCTTGAGCAGGGCGAAGAATTTTTCCTTTTCCTTGGGCGGACGGATCTGGCCCTGGATGAGATTACCGGTCTGGAGGTCGAAGCGGCGGATCTGCGAGGGCGAAACGTAGATGTCCTCGGGGCAAGGCAGGTAGTTGAAGCTCTGTGAGCGGAGGAAGCCGAAGCCTTCCGGCAGGATCTCCAGCACGCCTTCGGCGTAGAGGATGCCGCCGCGTTCGGCGTTGCGCTGGAGGATGTGGAAGATCACCTCGTGCTTCCGCATCGTGCCGAAGTTCTCGATGCCGAATTCCTTGGCCATCGCGTTCAGGTCGGCGATGGGCATGGCCTGGAGCTTGGCGATGTTCAGGTTCAGGCCGGGCTTCTTCTCGACGACCTGCTTGGGCGCGGGCAAGGCGGCCTCGACTTCCGGGAGATCGAGCGCGCGGCGCGGGGCCTGGGCTTCATCGGCGTCGAGCGCGGGCTCGGGCGCGTAGGAAGGTTCGGGCTGATACATCGGTTCCCGGGGAGCGGGAGCCGGACCTCGCTGCGGAGGCCCGCCACGACGGTCTCCGCGATCGCCGCGCGGACCGCCTTTGCCCCCACCGGGACGATCACCGCCCTGGCGCGGGGCCGGGGCTGGCTTGGCGGCGGGTGCGGGTTTGGTCTCAACCGGCTTGGCTTCGACTGGAGCTGACGCTTCCGGTTCGGCAGGGGCCGGAGCATCGAACATCGGTTCCTGGCGTTCGGCCCTGGGGGCCGGGGCTTCCGGCGCGGGCGCGGCGACGGGCGCGGGTTCCGGAGTTGGAGCCGGAGTCTCGGCGGCGGGGGCCGCGATCAGCTCGGGTGTTTCTTCGGCGGGCGCGGCGGCTGCGGCCTTCGCGGACTTACGGGGAGCGCGTTTGGTGGTGGCGCGTGGTGGCATAAAGCGGATTTCAGTTACAACGTCTGGCCTAGGGAAGACACCGGCGGCGCTGGATCGTTTGATCTCAGGTCGAGTGGCGTGGGAAAAACCCGGCGGATGCCGTCTCAGGCCGGCTGTTCGGATGCGGCTTCAGGGCCGATATTCAGGAACAGCGGATAGCGGGGTCGAAAGTGGGGGTTTCCGGTGCGAGCGTCAAGGGCCGGTTCTTGGCAAAAAGGCCCAGCGCTTTTTGGCTTCGGCGCATGTGCTCCGGACACAAAAAAGCGCGGATCGGCGAACCGATCCGCGCAGGAAAAAGAGAAGGACCGTTGCTTAACGGCGACTGCGGCGCAGGGCCAAGGCCATCAATCCGGCGAGACCCAGAACGGAAGTGGCGGGCTCGGGCACCGGGGAAACGCTCGTGCCGGAAACGCCCACCATGTCGAAGCGCCAGGTGCCGGCGGTGCCGTAGGTGGAAGATGTTCCAACATACGAGGAGGCACCACCACCCGTCGCCGTGCTCTCAAACTCCGAGACGATGCGGAAGGCGAAGTTGGCGTTGTCTTCCGCTCCCGGAATGCTCGAAAGGTCAATGGAACGGGAAACAAAGACATTGCCCGTGGTCTGGGAGAAGACATCGGCGTCGATGAAATCGGTGCCGTTGATCGAGTATTGGAAACGCTCAAACCGGCTCGCAGTGGCGCTCCGACGCAGATCGTAGGAGATCGAGATCTCGACGAATCCGACGGTGCTCACTCGGAACTCAGCCCCGGCCGTCTTGTTGCCAACACTCGCAGCAGGAAACACAGCCAAGCTCAGGGCCATGTTGCCCGAGGACTGAGGATCGGACGAACTTCCCGAAAAGAACGTTTCGCTGACCCCGCCGATGCCATCGGCTGTGCCTGAACCCACAGAAGGACTCAGTGTGCTGCTGTTGAAATCCCACAGCGTGATCGTGTCGGCCGCTGCGGGCAGGGCGCAGGCGGCGGTGAGGGCAAGGAGCGATTTGGAGAGGACGTTTTTCATGGACGCGGTTGGTGGTGTTGGGAGCCTCGAACGCGGCGCACAGTCTCAAATCGGGACGAAAACTGTCCAGCCTTCTCAGCTTCGGCGGCGGAAAAAGAGGGCGACGACGCCCAATCCGGCCAGGGCCAGGGTCGAGGGCTCGGGCACGACGGCGATGCCGGGGGAGCCGACCTCGGAGCCGGTCAGGGAATTGAAGGCCCCGTTCACACCCACGGCGCTCAACTGCGAGATCGCGCCGCTCAGGCCCGCCGTGTTGTCGAAGGTGAAGCCGCCCGTGCCTGCGCCGAAGGTGACCCCGGCCTGGAGCGTGCCGCCGGAGTTGTAGAGATTCACCGCATCACCACCGCTGCCCAGGCCGATGCCGCTGCCGCCATAGAACCCAAGGGTGAATCCGGAGGGAACGCTCCCGCCGAACCAAGCGGCCTTGAAGGCGTCGCCTTTCGCCGAGTCGGTATCACCCGCCGCGTCGCTCTCCATGAAGACGGCCACTTGGCCGGGCAACAGGCTCGTCACGCCGCGCAGGTTGAGGCCGGAGGCGAACACGGCGGAACTGTCGTCCACCTTCCAGCCAGTGAGGTCGAGCGTCAGCGAACCGATGTTCCGCACCTCGAACCAGTCGGCGGTGTAGGTGCTGTTGGCGCTGCCGGTCGAGTGGACCTCGGTGATGGCGATCTGCGCTTGAGCCGCGACGGGAAGAAGGCCGACGGCGAGAAGAACGAACTTAGGATTCATGCGGATGGTTTGGGGTGGGGTTCTCTGCGGGAGATTCTCAGGGCGTGGCCGCCGGATCGGGCGTCCAGACCAGATCGGTCTGCGGCAGGATCGCGCCGCCCCGGCCGCTGGCGCGGGTCTCGACGACGCGGTCCACCTTCAGCGCCTGGGCATGGCCGTCGATGAAGGCGAGCGTGCCGACGTTGGCGTGGCGGGCGACGAAGCGGTTGGCGAAGCTGCTGGGCTGGCCAAGGTCCTTCCTCGCCTGGCCTTCGACCCACGCGACGTTGAGCTCGGATTCCAGCCGGTTCTCCAGGAAGACCACCGTGCTCGCGGGTTGCTGGATGGCGGAGACGCGGATCGTGGCCAAACCGTCGGCGATGAGCTTGGAGTTCATCGCGAGGGAGAAGTGGACGTTGCCGGAGGTTTCCGGAGCGGTGGGGAACTTGGCCGACGGGCAGTGGAACAGGCTGTCCGTGGCGTAGAACGGAGCCTTGTTCAGGAAGAAGTCGGAGGCGCTGCGCAACGAAAGCAGACGTGGCAGGGCGTTATACCAGACGTCGGCGTTCTTGGGATCGTTGACCTCGGCCCAGTTGTTGAGCGTGGCGCTGGTGCCGGCGGCTTCGCGCGGGAGGAAATCGCCGTGGTCGTTGAGATATATCGTCTGCGCGAGGCCCCACTGCTTGAGCTTGTTCAGGCACGCGGTGCGTTGGGCTTGGCTCTTGGCTTTGGCCAACGCGGGGAGAAGCATTCCCGCCAAGATCGCGATGATGGCGATGACGACGAGCAGTTCGATCAGGGTGAAGGCCTTTCGGCTACGTAGCGGCGAACGGGAGTTCGTCGCCAACTTCCGAATGAAATGCTCCCGACGAGCAACGCTTCTCATCGAAGAGTCCTTCTCACCGCTGCGAAGATTTCCGGCGAACTCCCGTTCGCCGCTACGAGGAGTGCTCATTGGGCAGGAGGCAGGGTCGCGCGGACGCGGAAGACGTTTCCGGAAACGGCGGGCACGTTGGTCGCCGTGGTGGTCGCACCGGTGGCGGTCAGGTTCGTCACCGCCATCCAAGAGCCGCTGAATAGCTCGGGCTTCACGAAGACCGCGTAGTCGCGGCCGGCCTGCGAGGGCCAAGTGAGGTTTAGCTCGCCATTGCTCCAAGTGCTCGCCACGCGCAGCGGGGTGATGACAGTGCCGGGTGAACCGATGTCGCCGTTGACCACCGCCGTGACCGCGCCGTTCACTCCCAAGGCCGCCAAGCCCGTGGTCGTGTTGCCCCAGAAAATGCCGCTCTCCGGATCGCGCACGAAGGACACGCCTTCCGTCCCGGCGGAGAAGGTGACGCCGGCGACCTTGTCCGCTTTGTCCGTGGCGACAGCATTCCAGAGGTTGAGCGCGTCGCCGCTGGTGCCGCTCAGGCCGAGTCCGCCGCCGGAATAGCCGAGGATGCGCAGCCCGGGCGGCAGATTCTCCGGTCCCCACCAAACGCGGAACGTTTCATCGGACATGCCTTCGACCAACACCAGGCTCTCGCCGGGCTGGAGGAAGATTTCGTTGGTGATCGTGTAGGAGGCGGCGAGCGACTCGGTGCTGTCGTCGAAGCGATAGCCGCGCAGGTCCACGGGGAAATCGCCGAGATTCGTCAGCTCCCACCAATCTCCGTGGCCGAGAGTGGAGCCGGCCTCGTTGGTCGATTGGCCGGACGAGACCTCGGTGATGGCGAGGAGCGGCTTGGGCGTGACCGTGAGCGTGGCCGAGGCGTTGGTCGAACCGGCGCTGTTGAAGACGCGCACCGTGTAGATGCCCGCCTGGGGAAGATCGACACTGTTGATGACGAGCGTCGGTTCGGTGACGCCGGAATAGGCACCGCCTTCGTTCAGGTCCTGTCCGTTCAACTGCCAGCGGAACGACGGCGACGGGCTGCCCTGCGCGGCCACGGTGAAGGTCGGCGTTTGCCCGACATAGGCGGCGAGGCTCTTCGGCAGCGTGGTGAGAACCGGCGCTTGCGGCGTGTCGGTCACGGTCAGCGTGGCGTTGGTGCTGGCGAGGAACGACAGGCCGTTGGAGACGACCACGCTGTAGAGGCCGGAATCGGCGGGCTGCGGATTGGCGAGGGTGAAGGTGGCGGCGGTCTCACCGAGAAGATCCGTTGTGCCCTTGCGCCACTGGTATTTCGCCCGGGGCAACCCGGTGGCGGCGGCGGAGAAGGTCACGGAATTGCCGGCGGGAATGGTCGTGTCCTTGGGCTGGAGCGTGAAGCGCAGCGGCACCGGCCCGGCGTGGACGCCGGGCGAGCCTTCGTCGTCGGCCGTGATCGCCTTGAAGGCGCCGGCCACGCCGTTGGTGCTCAAGGCGGTGAAGGCGCCGTTGTTCGTGTTGTAGGTGAAGCTGCGGCCGCGCACCGCCTCGGGAAAAGAGACGCTGTCCACCAACGAATCATCCGGAGCCCAGACCTGGACCATGTCGCCACCGGAGGAAAACCCGGGCGAGGCGTAGAAGCGGATCTTGGTGCCGATGGGCAAGCTTTCGCCCCACCAGGCGCGAACCTCCTCCTCGGTCTTGTTCACGTCGCTGCGGAAGAACACGGCCGATTCCCCAGGCCCGAGCGTCAACCCCTCGAAGACCGTCGAAGAAGCCGTGGTGATCCCGCCGTCGTCGGAAAACTGGTAATCTTGGAGATTGATCGGCTCGGAGCCGAGGTTGCTGATCTCCCAA
>CAMLMI010000023.1 GCA_946480965.1 uncultured Verrucomicrobiales bacterium
CTGAGCCCCTGTGGCCCGCTTCCTCGTCCTCGTCTTCCTCCTCCTCTTCGTCTCTCTTCCATTTTCGACAGGGAGGAGGACGAAGAGAAAGACGAGGACGAGGAACGGGGAACACTCCCCGTCTTGCACGCCGCTTCGCTCCGGGCATTATCCGCGTCGATTACGACCAATCAGCCATGCCCACCTACGAATACGTTTGCGAGAAGTGCGGTCACGAGTTCGAGAAGTTCCAGTCCATGAAGGACAACGCCCTCACCACCTGCCCGGAGGACGCTTGCCCTAAGAAGAAATGGGCCAAGGGCAAGGTGAAGCGCCAGCTCGGTTCGGGCGCGGGCCTGATCTTCAAGGGCAGCGGCTTCTACATCACCGACTACCGTAGCGAGGGCTACAAGTCGGCCCAGAAGAGCGACGCGGCTCCGGCTGCCTCTTCCTCGTCGTCCGGCGATTCCGCTCCGGCGGCGAAGCCGGCGGCCGAAGCCAAGCCCGCCGCCAAGCCGAAGGCCGAAACGAAGGCTTCCCCCAAGAAGGCGTCCAGCTAGGCTCGGAGCCATCCCCATGAATCTCCGGGCCGTCATCGCGTTGTTCCTCCTGACAGGGTCCGTCGCCGTCACCGCCCCATTGCCCCCGTCCTTTCGGGGCTCGGAGGTCGTGGTGGAGAGCCAGACGCGGCAGTTCACCGTGCGCGGGCCGGCCGGGGCAGCGACGCCGCTGAACCGCCCGATGAGGACGCAGTCGCGGGATTTGCTGACGCTCGATCCTTCCGCCACGGCGGTCAGCGCCGAGCGGGTGAAGCAGGCGCTGCTGGAGGAACTGGGGCTCCGCGACCGCTTCAGCCGCCTGGCGGCGGTGCGCGGCTTGGAGCCGGGCCGGATCGTCCTGAACCTTTCCCCCCGGCAGCGGCTGCCGCTGGTGTCGCGGACACCGGTGCATGGCGGCTGGACCTACCAGGTGGACCTGCCGGTGCAGATGACGGCCCACGCCTTCAACGAGGTGCTGGTCCAGGTGCTCCTGGTGGATATCACCGCGCCCGACGGCGCCGCCGCGGTGGATCTCCCGCTTTGGCTCAGCGCCGGTCTCGTGGCGCACCTGGAAGAATCGGCCGTGCAGCCGCTCTTCCTGGACGCGGGCCTCGAATCCCGCATGGAGTCGCGCGGCGAATCCTTGGAGCAGCGGAACACGAAGCGGTTCCGGACCGTCTTCCAGAGCCGCACCGCGCTGTCCTTCGAGGAGCTGAGCTGGCCGGAGAACGTCGGTTCGGACGAGGCCGGGCTCTTCAAGCCCTCGGCGCAGTTCTTCGTCTATGCCCTTCTCCGGCTGCCGAACGGCCGGGACTGCCTCCGGACGATGGTCCAGCGGCTGGCCCGCTACCGGAATTGGCAGTTCGCCTTCCACGAGGCCTTCGCGGCGCATTTCAAGGAACCGAAGGACGTGGAGAAATGGTGGGCCGTGCAGCTCGCCGCCGTGACCGGGCGCGATCTGGACAAGCTCTGGACCGACACGCTGTCGCTGACGCGGCTGGAAGAGGCGCTGCGCGTGCCGGTGCAGATCCAGTTCACCGGGAACAGGCCCCCGGAGACCTCCGCCGTCACCCTCCAGAACGCCGTCACCCGTTGGAACTTCACCCAGGAACAGATCGTCCTGCAGCGCGTCGCGCGCGACCTCGACAGCCTGCGCCTGCGGGTCGCGCCGGACGTCGTGGACCTCGTGGACGGCTACCGGCTCGCCATCGCGAACTACCGCAGCGCGCGCGATCCGCAGCGGGACATCTACCGGGGCAAGTCCGGCGCGGCCACCAGCGCGCTCTACGAGCAGCGCGCCTTCCAGCGCCGCCTCGACGAGCTCGACGCCCAGCGCCAGCAGATCCGCCAAAAATTCCTGTCCGACCTCGGCCTCCACGAAGCCGAACGCCGCGTGGCGGTGACCAACGCGCTCAGCCGCGCCGAACCATCGGCGAAGCCGTCCCGCTGACGGTCTCAACCCATTCAAAACAGGGGGCCAAGCCATCGTTGCGGCCCGGTCTGGCCGTGGTGTTTAGCCTACTTCTGTTCACTGGAGTTCCCCGATTGTGAAGAGGAGAAAGATAGATGGTGGGACGCTGGCACCGTGCAGGAACGAGGCATCAATCACGCCTACCTGTTCGGCCTGGATGCCATTTTTTCCGCGTCAGCCCTGGGCCAACGCGGCTCGTCCGTTGACCCCGGACCACGTCCTCGGCTACAAGCCCCGGGAATTTCCGCGGAATCACAAAACAACAACGGTTCTCCGTTCCCACACACGATCCTATGAGCAGAAAAATCCGATACGGCATGGTTGGCGGCGGTCGCGGCGCGTTCATCGGCGCGGTCCACCGCATCGCGGCGAACATCGACGGCCAGATCGAGCTCGTCGCCGGCGCCTTCTCTTCCGACGCCGAGAAGTCCAAGGCCTCCGGCGCCGACTTCTTCCTCGCGCCCGACCGCGCCTACGCCAGCTTCCAGGAGATGTTCGAGAAGGAAGCCGCCCGGCCCAAGGGCGACCGCATCGACTTCGTTTCCATCGTCACGCCCAACCACGTCCATTTCCCCGCCGCCAAGGCCGCGCTCGAAGCCGGCTTCCATGTGCTGAGCGACAAGCCCGCCACCTTCGACCTCGCCGAAGCCAAGGAGCTGGCCAAGATCGTCAAGAAGACCGGCAAGCTCTACGGCCTGACCCACAACTACACCGGCTATCCGTTGGTCAAGGAAGCCCGTCACCTTGTCCACAGCGGCAAGCTCGGCAAGATCCGCAAAGTCGTCGTCGAATATCCGCAGGGCTGGCTCGTCACCCGCATCGAGGCTTCCGGCCAGAAGCAGGCCGCGTGGCGCACCGACCCGAAACGCTCCGGCGCCGCCGGCTGCATCGGCGACATCGGCACCCACGCCGAGAACCTCGCGGAATACATCACCGGCCTCCAGATCAGCGAGCTTGCCGCCGACATCACCGCCTTCGTGAAGGGCCGCAAGCTCGACGACGACGGCAATGTCCTCCTCCGCTTCAAGGGCGGCGCCAAGGGCGTCCTCCACGCCTCCCAGATCAGCGTCGGCGAGGAGAACAACCTCAACATCCGCGTCTATGGCGAGCTCGGCGGCCTCGAATGGCACCAGCGCGAACCCAACACGCTTCTCGTGAAGTGGATCGACCAGCCCATGCAGGTCTATCGCACCGCCAACGGCTACCTGAGCGACGCCGCCAAGGCCGCCGGGCGCACCCCGCCCGCGCATCCCGAGGGCTACCTGGAAGCCTTCGCGAACATCTACAAGAACTTCGCCACCGCCATCCGCGCCCACGATTCCGGCGCGAAGCTGAAGAAGGACGACCTCGCCAACGACTTCCCGAAGATCGAGGACGGCATCCGCGGCATGGCCTTCATCGAAGCCGTGGTGGCCTCGTCCAAGGCGAATGCGGCGTGGACGAAGCTCGATGCGTGAGGTCTGAACAAACGCCGGATCGACTTGGGAGATTTTCTGAAAATCGGCTCTTGCAATCATCCACGAGTCTCCTAAGTTCTGCGTCCGCGTTACGCGAGCGTAGCTCAGTCTGGTAGAGCGTCACCTTGCCAAGGTGAATGTCGAGGGTTCGAATCCCTTCGCTCGCTCCAATTTTTGGAGCCCGGTTTCCCGAAGGAAACCGGGCTCTTTCTTTGCCGTAAAGGAGCGGTTCCCGTGGATCAGCATTCGGCTGCATCGCAGAAAGCAGATCCGAAGCGCTGATGGCTAGTTGCCGGACTTCCCCTTGCGAGCGCAGCCAGAACGGAGGGCCGGCAAGAAGAGGCTCAAGCCAGTCCGCCGAAGGTGCAATGGTCGTCGAGATCTAGCAGGTCGGCCCACGTCTTCACGTCTTCGCGAGTCTTGCTGAAGCGGGCCAGCATCTCGGCGAACTCCAGCAAGGTCTCCTGGTCGCTGTCGGGCGTGCGCCGTTCGTGGTAGTCGCTCCATTGCTGGATCTCCCACGGCGCGCGCGGCGTCTTCGCGTTGGCCTGGACCCAGGCCAGGATGTCGCCGTCGCCCTTTCCGGTGGCGACCTCGGCCTTCAGCGCTTCGGCGTCGATGCCGGTGAAGCGGAAGAAGTGCTGGTCCATCGCGCCGTTGTAGCGATAGGCGCCGTGTTTTCCGGCCAATGTGGCGCGGCATTTGTCGAGGATCCGCGGCAGGATGACGAAGCCGCCGAGGCGGCAACGCAGGCTGCGGGGCGGGCGTTGGGTCAGATCGGGAGCGGTCGTGTTGGGCATGGGAGATGGGGTTTTGAACTCGGTGCAACGTCCAGCCGGAGTCATGCCACCGGCGAAGGGTTTCGCTCGAAGCCGCTCTGGTGGAAGTAGGGATACGGCAGCTTGGTCGCGCTGGCGGCGTCCAGCCGCTTGATTTGCTCCGTCGTGAGGTTCCAGCCGACGGAGCCGAGGTTCTGCCGCAACTGCTCCTCGTTGCGCGCGCCGATGATCACGGTCGAAACGGTCGGGCGGCTCAGCAGCCAGTTGATCGCCACCTGCGGCACGGTTTTGCCGGTCTCGGCGGCGACCGCGTCCAGCGCATCGACCACGCGGTAGAGGTATTCGTCATCCACCGGCGGACCGGCGTCGCGGGTCACCGCGGTCTGGAGACGGCTGTTCGCTGGCAAGGGCTGGCTGCGGCGGATCTTGCCGGTCAACCGGGCCCAACCCAGCGGACTCCAGACCACGGCGCCGACCTTTTGGTCGAGCCCCAGCGGCATCAGCTCCCATTCGTAGTCGCGGCCGACGAGCGAGTAGTAGGCCTGGTGCGCCACGTAGCGGGCCCAGCCGTATTTCTCCGAGACGGCGAGCGACTTCATCAGGTGCCAGCCGGAGAAGTTCGAGCAGCCGATGTAGCGAATCTTCCCGGCGCGAACCAAGTCGTTGAGCGTGGACAGCACTTCCTCCACCGGCGTCATCGCGTCGAAGCCGTGGAGCTGGTAGAGATCGATGTAATCGGTGCCGAGACGGCGCAGGCTGGCCTCGACCGCGCGGGTGATGTGGAAGCGGGAGGAACCGACTTCATTCGGTCCGTCGCCCATGCGGAAGGTGCCCTTGGTGGAGATCAACACCTGGTCGCGCCGCCCCTTGATCGCTTGGCCGAGAATCTCCTCCGCCATGCCGCGCGAATAGACGTCGGCCGTGTCGAACATCGTCGCTCCGGCCTCCAAGCAGAGATCGACCAGCCGGGTGGCTTCGGCGACGTCGCTTGTGCCGAAGGCTTTGAAGAACTCGTTGCCACCGCCGAACGTGCCGGTGCCGAAGGTGAGGACGGGCACCTTGAAGCCCGAGCCGCCGAGAAGTCTGTGTTCCATGAGATGAAGTGGAGTTGGGAGTTGCGTGGCAAAAGGGAGCGGCCCGTTCACTTCAGGAACAGGTCCGCGACGATGGAGTAGGACCGCAGCCGGTCTTCGTGCCGGTAAAACTCGGAGTGGAGCATCAGCTCGTCGGCACCGGTCTTTTGCTGGAACGCCTTCAGCCCGGCCGCGACGGTCTCCGGTCCGCCGATGATCCCGGCTCCGAAATGTTCTTCGACCATGCCGCGTTCGAAATCCGCCCAGACGCCGTCCATCGTCTCCACCGGCGGCGGCACGTAGAGCGGCTGGCCGCGCCGCAAGCGCAGCACGCGCTGAAAGGCGGAGGTGGCGAGGAAGCGGGCTTCGGCGTCCGTCGGCGCCGCGATCACCGGCAGGCCGACCATCGCGTAGGGCTTGTGCAACACCGCCGAAGGCCGGAACTGCTCGCGGTAAACCTCCAGCGCCTCGAAAAGGAAACGCGGCGCAAACTGGGCGGCAAAGGCGAACGGCAATCCCAGCGTGCCCGCCAGATGCGCGCTGAAGGTGCTCGAACCGAGCAGCCAAATCGGGACGTTGGAACCCGCGCCCGGCACGGCCTGGACGCGTTGCCCGGCCGCGACCGGACCAAGGAATTGCCGGAGCTGGGCGACTTGATCCGGAAAGCGGTCGCCATCCGCCGGAGTCCGTCCCAGCGCCTGCGCGGTGAGCGGATCGGAGCCCGGCGCGCGGCCCAACCCCAGATCGATCCGCCCGGGATACAGCGCCTCCAAGGTGCCGAACTGCTCGGCCACCACCAGCGGCGCGTGGTTGGGCAGCATCACGCCGCCCGAACCGACGCGGATCGTCTTCGTCGCCCCGGCCACGTGGCCGATGAGCACCGCCGTGGCCGCGCTGGCGATGCCCGGCATGTTGTGGTGTTCCGCCAACCAGAAGCGCCGGTAGCCCAGCGCCTCGACATGTCGCGCCAGGTCCACCGTCCGGCCATAGGTTTCGCCGACGGAGCCGCCTTCGCGGACCGAGGCGAGATCGAGGACGGAGAGGTGCATGGCAGAAAGGCCGATCAAACGGTCGCCAAATTGAGCGCCAGATAGTCGGTGTAGCCCTTCGGGCCCGCACCGTAGAACGTGGCGGAATCCTGCGGGTTCAACGGGGCGCCGGTGCGGAGGCGTTCCGGCAAATCGGGATTGGCGATGAAGGTTTTCCCGAACGCCACGGCATCGGCCGTGCCGGCGGCCAGCGCGGCGTCGGCGCTCTCGCGGGTGAAGCCTTCATTGGCGATGTAGTTGCCAACGAAGAGCCGCTTCAGCTCGGGTCCGAGCGCGGGAATCTCCGGATGGCTGTAGGCTTCGCGGGCGCAGAGGAAAGCGAGCTTGCGCCGGCCCAGTTCCTTCGCCACGTAGCCGAAGGTCGCGGCCGGATTCGAGTCGCCCATGTCGTGGGAATCGCAGCGCGGCGCGAGGTGCATGCCCACGCGGTCGGCGCCCCAAACGGAGACGACCGCATCGGCCACTTCCAGCATCAGCCGGGCGCGGTTCTCGATCGGCCCGCCATAGTCGTCGGTCCGCTTGTTGGTGGAATCCTGGAGGAACTGGTCGAGCAGATAGCCGTTCGCGCCGTGGATCTCCACGCCGTCGAACCCGGCCTTCTGGGCGTTCTCCGCGCCCTTGCGATACGCTTCGATGATCGCGGGCAGCTCCGCCCGGTCCAATGCGCGCGGGGTGACGAACGACTTCATCGGCCGCACCAGACTGACGTGCCCTTTCGGCGCGATGGCGCTGGGAGCGACCGGAGCCAAGCCATTCAAGTAGATCGGGTCCGACACCCGGCCCACGTGCCAGAGCTGGAGCAGAATCTGCCCGCCCGCTTCATGCACCGCTTGGGTGACGAGCTTCCAGCCCGCGACCTGTTCGTCGGACCAGATGCCCGGCGTGTCGGGATAACCCACGCCCATCGGATCGACCGACGTGGCCTCCGAAAGGATCAGGCCGGCGGAGGAACGCTGGCGGTAGTATTCGGCCATCATGGCGTTGGGCACGCGGCCGGCCGAAGCCCGGCAACGGGTCAGCGGCGCCATCACGACGCGGTTGGGGAGCGTCCAGGCTCCGATGCGGATGGGGTCGAAGAGAGAAGGCATGGCGGATTGAGGCGTGTTGGTTTCGTGGCTTGAGCCGGGTCTCGGTCGGACCGACCCCGATTCTTGTTCGACGCCAATCGAACTACATCCGCTCGGCGGAGCCGTCAAAGGATAATTCGATCATTGTCGAACTATTCCCGGGATGGCAGCTTCCGGCAGCTTGAAAACCTACGTCCATCCCGAGATCAAGACCGTGGACCTGCCGACCGTGTTGCAGGCGCTGTCCGATCCCGGCCGGCTGGCCATCGTGCAGCAGATCCTCGCGGCCGACCGTCCGCTGGCCTGCAACGAGGTCGAGGTGGAAGTCAGCAAGGCCACGCTCTCCCACCACTTCGAGGTGCTGCGCGAAGCGGGCCTGATCTCGACCAAGGTGGAGGGGACCAAGTGCCTCTCGTCGATCCGCGCCAAGGAGCTGGAAAAGCAGTTCCCCGGACTGCTGACGCTCATCCAAGGGCGGAAGGGTTGAATTGGGACGCAGCTGGCGGGCTTCCGATCGAGCGCCGGAGGCGCGGCAGAACTTAGCCCCGGGCGTGAGCCCGGGGTGGGTGCCACCAAGTTCCCGAGCCCCAGAGGGGCGACAGAAGGTTCGACCATTGCGGCTTCCAGCGTTCTGCCGCCCTTTCAGGGCTCCTGTTCCTCTCACGCTTCCCAACCCACAGCTCACGCTGTGGGCTACGATCTACCGCTGCTCCGCAGCTCAAGTCTCGGCGAGATGTTCGATGCCGCCTTAGCCGGACTCAAGCAGTCCAGAGTAGGCCAGGCTTTCAGCCTGACCCGAGGGATGTGGAAAATCCGAATGCTTCCTCTTCGTCCGCAGGACGCACCAATCCGTGGTTCCAGCGAGACTTCGTGGACGGGCTGGAAGCGCTGTCCTACGGGGCCGCCAGCCTACTCGATCACACTGTCCACTGCATCGTTCCGGCTAAGCCAGATACCCTCAGCTTGTTCCTGTTGGTGTGGCCACGCCCGGTCGGGGGACCGGGCCTACAGGGCGTTGGGCGACCAAGAACACGGGACGGCTGTAGGCCGGGTTCCCCAACCCGGCGTTCGCTCTCCTTCCCGTAAAGCTGGGTAGTCCAGACAATCTCTTGGAGCGCGATCAGTAAATACCGGATCAGTTCGCATCGGGTTCAGGGCTTGGAGTCATCGCCGCCGCCACCTCGGGGGCAATGATCTCCAGCGTCTGCATGATGACGCCTTTCAGAGGCGCGTCCGCCGTCGTGAAGGCGTTCGTCAAAGCCGGCATGATCACGGCCTTGTGGTTCGGATAATGGCGCAACGCTCCGGCCGCGAGCGCGTCGATGCCCAATTCCGCTTGGGCCGGTTCCAAGGCCCACAGGAAGTCTGGCAGACGCGCATTCTTCGCGGCTTCATCCATGACGTGAAGCAAGGCATCACCACTCACGGGATCGAAATAACACTCGAACGCGAGGTGGGCGAAGAAGGGTTCCCGCAAGCCAAGCGCGATGGAGGGCTCCGCTGGCAGCGCGTTGGTTCCCAATAAGCTCAAAGCAAACAGAAAATGAATCTGTCTCTCATAGTCGTCCGCGCGTGAAGGGATACGACGAGCGATGGTCGCAGGAAGGTTGCGGTCAGCCCAAAGTTCAAGTTGGTAGCGGAGGCTTGCGCTGGCCGAACGCCGCCTTTCTAACGCATGTCCCAAGAAGCGGACTCCTTCCGGCCCGGAATTTCTCCAGAAAGGGATCTGTAGTTCCAACTCAACAGAAAGCTGCTCGGCCCATTCGCGGTCGGATTTCCCTCGGAACATCAGATGCCGCTGCGGAGCGAGCAGCCAGGCAATCGCTCCGCCCAACAACAGGAGCACGCCGCCTCCGATGATCCACCCGCGCCTTTTCACGCGCGGCATCTTGCCGGGCGGCGGGTCGGGCGCAATCCTCCGGGCGAATCGCCTCCCCTCCGCCCGGCCGCGACCGCCAAATCCGATGCATCAACCGCAAGGCGGGTGTGGCCGGGCCCGGGGATTGGATGTCGATTTGGTTCCAGCGAAAAACACAAACCCCGACCGCCGGTTGTCCGGCACCCCAAGAACATGAAAGTCAAACCCTCCCCGAAACGCGGCAAAGTCGTCATGGAAGTCGGCCGCTCCGACGCCCCGATCCTCGCCCGGGCCGCCGCGGCGCCGCTGGCCATGGACCGGGTGCTCGTGCCCGTGGATTTCTCCGAAAGCTCGGAGCGCGCCGTCGAGCGCGCGACCGCCTTCGCCAAGGTGTGCGGCGGCTCGGTCATCCTGCTGCACGTGGTGGAGATCAGCTATTCCTACGCGGATGTCGCGGTCTTCGACCAGGCGGCGCTGGAGCGCGATCTCATGACGGGCGCGGAACAGCGGCTGGCCAAGATGGTCGAGGCCTGCGAGGCCGAAGGCGTCCAGGCCAAGTTCCTCGTCCGCTCCGGCCGTTCCGCGCGGGTCATCGCCGACGTGGCGGCGGAGGAGAAGGCCGACCTGATCGTCATCTCCACCCACGGCTACACCGGCCTCAAGCACGTGCTGCTGGGCAGCACCGCCGAGAACGTCGTGCGCTACGCCCCGTGCCCCGTGCTGGTGCTGCGCCGCCCGGAGGCCGCGAAGAAAGCGGCCCCGGCGAAAAAGGGCTGATCCTCCCATGACGACGTTCCTCGAAAAACGTCCGCCGTCCGCCGCCGCCGTCCCCGGTGGCGCGCCCTGCACCTCCGGCGGTTGTCTGCGGAACTTTTTCGAGAACCGGTTCGTCTATGTGCTCGTCTCGCCGCGCGCCCGGGGACTGTCCGTCGGGCTGGACCTGACCCCGGACGCGCGCTGCAACTTCGCCTGCACCTACTGCGAGGTGGACCGCGAACGCCCGCGCTCCACCGGCCCGCTCGACCTCGACGTGTTGTCCGACGAGCTGGGCGCGATGCTCGATCTCATCCGCGGCGGCGAGCTGCCCCGGCGCGCGCCGTTCGACACCGTGCCCGCCTCCCTGCTGGAGCTGCGCCACGTGGCCATCAGCGGCGATGGCGAACCCACCCTCTGCGAACACTTCGCCGAGGCCGTGGCCGCCGCCGTGCACGTCCGCGCGCGGCGGTCCGACGGCTTCTTCAAGCTCGTGGTCCTCACCAACGGCTCGCGCCTCGACCGGCCCGAGATCGTGCGCGGGCTCGACCTTCTCACCTCCCGCGACGAAGTCTGGGTCAAGCTCGACGCCGGCACCCAGCCGCACATGGACCGGATCAACCATCCCGAGACTTCGCTCGAAGCCGTCCTCGCCAACACCCTCCACCTCGCCCGCCGCCGCCCCGTCGTCATCCAGAGCCTCTTCCCGGCCATCGGCGGCCACGGCCCGTCGCCCGACGAAATCCTCGCCCTCGCCGAGGCGCTCCTGAAACTCCGCGAAGCCGGCGCGCAGATCGCCTCCGTGCAGGTCTATTCCGCCACCCGGCCCACGAACAATCCCGCCATCGGCCACCTGCCGCTCCAGACCCTTTCGCAGATCGCCCGGACCCTACGCCAGGTCTCGGGGCTGAAGGCCGAGGTTTTCTGAATGCAAACATCCACCGGCGAAGCATCCTCGCAGCCATGAGCACCCCGAACACCTCAGCCGCTCCCTCCGATCTCCGCCCGCTCCTCGCCGCCCAGCCATTGCTCCGCGACCTGCCCGCCCCGCTGATGGACAAGCTCGTGGCCTGCGCGATGAAGGCCTCCTTCGCCGCCGGCGAAACCATCTTCCGCGAAGGCGACCCGGCCAACCGCTTCTACCTCGTCCTCTCCGGCCGGGTGGAGCTGTCGTCGTCGAATGCCGAGGGCCGGGAAGTCGTGGTCCAGACCATCGGCGCGGGCGACGTGCTCGGCTGGTCCTGGCTCTTCCCGCCCTACTACTGGAACTTCGACGCCCGCGCCGTGGAGCCGGTCGAGGCGGTGTTCTTCTACGGCACCCGGTTGCGCGAGGAATGCGAGACCAACCACGACCTCGGCTACGAGCTGCTCAAGCGCATGAGCACCGTCATCATCCACCGCCTCCAATCCGCCCGCCGCCAACTGCTGAAACTGAGCCGGGGCTGAGGACGCGATCAGGGACCAAAAGACAGCGCAGCGGCTCCCGCCAAGCCCGGGTCGCGCTGGCTACGGCCCCGTGCCTGCCAGGGCCGCATAGTCGGGCAGGGTTTCGGTCAGGATTTGGTGGATGGCGGCGCGTTCTTCAGTGGCGAGATGGGAGTAGCGGGCTTCGGGCGTGGCGTCGGTTAGGACGCGATGGAGGCGGGCGAGGACGCGGGTCTTCAACTGGGGAGGAGATTCGCGGAAGGACGCGGAGTAGATCAACGGGCTGCAACGGAGACGGAAGATGCGGCGGTCAAGGTCCAGTTCGCGCAGGGAACGGCCGTTCGCGGCTTTCAACGCGCCGCGTTCGTAGCTTGGGGCGAAGTCGGCCTTGTCCACGACACCGCCGGGAGGGAGCGGGGCTTCATCCTTGCAGAGCAAACGGTCGAGCACTTCCTGGACGCTGGTTTCGACGACGCGTTTGGCGCTGTCGAAAGTGGGTTCATCGGTGATTGGTTCCTTGAGGTCGCGCTGGAGGCCGCGCTGGTAGTGGAGGATTTGCCGGGTGCGCATCGCCGCGCGGGTCAGGGCGTTCTGGACGGCGCACTGGTGCTCCAGCACGAGCAGGGCGGAGACGCTGCTGGTGGCGCGCGGGTAGCGGTCGGGCCGGGCTTCGTCGGGGATGCGGGCCAAGTGGTCGCCGTGGTCGAGCGCGACGGCGAGGCGTCCGTCCTGTTCGCGGTGGAAGACGTTGCCGCGATGTTCCAGCGGCGCGGCGGTGCCGGTCACATACCAGCCGCCCCAGCGTTCCAGCAGCGGGGTGGTTTCCTCCACCAGCACGGAGCCCTGGCTGAAGATGGGTTGCCCGCCGGGCTCGGTGAACAGCGAGCGGGCGAAGACGGAGGGTATGTCGCGCACGAAGTTGCCGCCGTGGCAGCGGAGACAATCGGCGTCGCGCACGAAACGCAGACCCTTGGCCGATTCCGCGCGGGGATTGAAGTGGTAGAAGACCGGACCGAGCTGGGGATCGATGCTCGCGACCTCGATCAATCCGCCGGGCACCCAACCGACGTAGCAGGTGTCGGAGAAGTAGATGGCGCGCGGGTTGTCCGGGCGGATGAGGCGGGTCTGGAGGCTGGTCTTGGAGAAGACGAGAACCTGGCTCGCTTCCGGCACGTCGAGCAGACGCAACAGCTCGCGCAGGACTTCCTTCTCGGTGCCCGCGAGATCGACACCTCCGAGGGCCAGGCGTTTCTCCAACGCGACGATGGCATCCTGCGGCGCGGTGGCGGAATAGGAGATCGGGGCCTGTTCGTAGAGCTCGTCGGCCGAGCGGACGACCAGCGCGCCGAAGCCCAGCAGGAATGCAGCCCAATGGGACGGGCGAAGTTTCGGGACAAAGGTCATGGACGGATTCGAGTGTGGGCGGTTCGTGACGACGGGTCAGCATTGGTTTCTCGGACCAAGGCAGATCGTGGAAGCAGCGTGTCGGAGTGCATGAGACCGGACCTTGATCCAGATCAAGGCCGGGAGCCTTCGGGACACCGATCCTCTGGGCATGAAGCCGTCCTTCGACTTCGCGGAACGTCCGTTCATCGTCATCTGGGAAACCACGCAGGCGTGCGCCTTGGCCTGTCGGCATTGCCGGGCATCGGCCCAGTCCTCGCGGCATCCGCTGGAGCTGAACACGCCGGAAGCCTTCCGGCTCATCGACCAAGTGGTGCGCTGTCGGCCGGGGCTCTTCATCCTGACGGGCGGCGATCCGGTGCGGCGGCCGGACTTGAAGGAGCTGATTGGCTACGCGACGGATCGCGGTCTGCGCGTGGGCCTGAGCCCGAGCGCGACGCCGGAGTTTGTGCGGCAGGATCTGGCGGAGCTGAAGCGGCTCGGTGTGGCGCGGATTTCACTGAGCCTCGACGGCGCTTCGCGTGAAAGCCACGACACGTTTCGCGGCGTGCCCGGCACGTGGGAGCTGACGATGCAGGCCATCGCCAACGCCCGCGCCGCGAACCTGGAGGTGCAGATCAACACCACCTTCACGCGGCAGAACCTGGGAGAGTTCGACGCCTTCGTCGCCTTGCTGGCGGAGCTGCGGCCGGTGCTGTGGAGCGTCTTCCAGCTCGTGCCGACGGGCCGTGGAAAGACGGACGATCTGCTCACGGCCGAAGAAATGGAGACGCTCTTCCTCCGGCTCCAGCGCCATTCCGAGACCGCGCCCTACGACATCAAGACCACCGAGGGCCACCACTACCGCCGCGTGGTGCTCCAGCAGACACGCGACAAGAGCCGGCTCCAGATCCGCGCGCCCATCGGCGTGAACGACGGCAAGGGCTTCGTCTTCGTCTCGCACCTGGGCGAGATCTACCCGAGCGGCTTCCTGCCGATCCGCGCGGGCAACGTGCGTCGCGACGAACTGGGCGAGGTGTATCGGGAGCATCCGCTCTTCCGCCAACTGCGCGATCCGCACCAGCTCAAGGGCAAGTGTGCACGGTGCGAGTTCCGCACGATCTGCGGCGGCTCGCGGGCGCGGGCCTACGCGATGACGGGCGACTATCTGGCGGAGGAGCCGCTGTGCGCGTATCAGCCGATGGGGGCCGGGGCGATGGCGAACCGCTGAGCGGCGTTCACGGCATCTGCGCCGTCAATGCCTCCAGGGCTTCGTCCAGCACCGGGAGGGCCGGGCACGGCAGCAACCGGATGCCCAGCGCGTCGCACAGTGGTTGCAGCGCCGCTTGTCCGGGCGCGATGCCGCCCGGTTGCACGTCCAGCCCGAGGATCATTCCTTGCCCGCATTCGACGAGCATCCCGTAGCGGCCGAAGCAGGGGCGTCCCTGCTCGAGAATGGCTCCGCCCGACACCAGCATACAGTCGTATTCGCAGACCAGGCCCGGTGGCCGCTCCAGCTTGCGCAACGGCTCCAGCGCGGCCTCTGTCGCTTGGAACGGCTCGAAGCCCTCGACTGGCAGCGGCAGCAGTGGACGCCAATCCAGATCCGCCGAGGTCAACGGACGGTCCGGCAACGTGGCGGGCAGAAAGGGGATCTCCGTCGGCTCGCGCTGGTCGAAGAGCGTCGGCTCTTGCTCGAACAGGCGAAAGAACGCGGACAAACGCGGCAGATCGGCGAGGAACTGGTCGGCTTCGGCCTGGGTGAGGTGCCACGGCAGCCAACCGGGTTCGGAAGAGCGGAACTGCGGCCAGACGGGCCCCTTGCCGACGGGCTTGAACCCGGCCGCCTTCAGCAGCGCGAGATCCTCCTTCGACAGCTCGCGTTTGACCACGAACTCCAGCTTCACGCAGTCCATGCCCTCTACGGTGTTGATGTCCTCCGGATCGGAACCGTCGCCCAGCATGTTGAGGATCCAGCGCAGGCCGTTGCGACGATAGACCACGGCGGCGAAGACCTCGCCCGCGTTGCCCAGCACCTGGCCGATCCGCGTCTCGCCGGTGGCTGGATCGACCAGGCCTACCACGTCGCTGTCGTAGGCGAACTCCCACGGTTCCAGCGCGGCGAAATCGGCGGCGGCGTCGAGCAGGGCGCGCCAGGTTTCGGGCGAGACGGGAGGCGGCGGGGCGGGTTTGGGCATGGCGGGAGATGTGAATCTCTTCATGGGAAAATTCCAAGCGGGGCTTTCGAGCCCCGGAGCGCGGAGCATCGCTCCGCCGGGGCGTCCTCCGTTCCGGAAACGAAATCCCGCGGGTGCGTGCGGGTGGCGGAAGTCTGCTGGGTCGTCGGCCGAAAGATTGCTTGGACCGAAGGCATCGCTATATCTGGGGACGAATTCCCCCGCATCGCATGGACCTTCCGCCCGATTCCAAACGCGCCCATCTCCGGCGGTTCGTCTCCGGGAAACGCCGGTGGAGCGAGCCCTTGTCGGCACAGGCTGCCGCCGATGGATTCAAGGGCTGGCACGAGCGCGGTTATCTGCCGCATTGCGACAAGCCGGGGCTGGTGCAGTTCGTGACGTTTCGCCTGTCGGATTCCCTGCCGGAGGCGCGGCGCGGGGAGTGGGAGCATTTGTTGAGGATCGACTCGCGGAGCGATGCTCCGCGCTCCGCAGCGTCGGAAGATGCCCAGCGGGAGCGACGGGTGAAGCTGGAGGAATTCCTGGACCGGGGACTCGGCGAATGCCTTCTGCGGGAGCCGTGGATCGGGGCGCTTGCCGAGACGGCTTTGCTCCACCATCACGGCGAGCGTTTCCGGATGATCGCCTGGGTGGTCATGCCGAACCATGTCCATGCGTTGATCGAGGTCGGAACCATGCCGCTCTCGAAGATCGTGCAGAACTGGAAGTCCTTCGTGGCCGTGGCAGCCAACAGGCGGCTCGGCCGCAACGGACGATTCTGGCAGCCGGACTATTGGGACCGGTTCATGCGGAACGAGGAGCAACGCAGCAAAGCCATCCGCTACATCGAGAACAACCCGGTGAAGGCGAAGCTTTGTCGTGTCCCCGAAGAGTGGCCGTTCAGCAGCGCGCGTTTTCGAAATCCAAAGACCTTGGAGCTGCATGTGCCGAAATGACGGAGCGCGGAGCATCGCTCCGCCGGGACGTCCTCCGTGCCGGAAACGAAAACCCCGCGCGGAGGGCGAGTCCGTGCGGGGTGGAGGTGGTCTGTCCGGCGGTCGGGCGGAGCGATGCTCCGGGCTCCGGTGGGCTTACGCCCGCCGCTCCCGGATCGCGGCGAGGATCTCGTCCACGGCTTCCGAGCAGGGTTTGACGCCGACGTTGCCCTTGCCGTGGAGGCGGACGGCGACGGAGTCGTTCTCCAGTCGGGGAACCTGCGCGGGATGATCCATCACCGCTCATCCCCCGGCATCGGCGGGGCATCCGGCGAACCTTCGAGGAACGCGATGAAATCCTCCCGCTTGGCGTCGCGGGCGCGTTCGCGCAGGTGCGCCACGGTCAGCATCGCGCTCAGCTTTTCGGCGGCGGCCGAGGACATCAGTTGATCGACCGTCACGCCTTCCCGCTCTGCGCACTCGCGCAGTTGGCGGGCGACACCGTCGGGCAGTTGGATGGTGAGCGTGCTCATGGTTTTTGCTTGATCAGGCCCAGGAATTCTCCCGGTGTCACCGCCGAGATTCCCCAGCGTTCGGATTCCTGGAAATCCCGGACGTTGTGAGTGACAACATGGCGGCAACCGGCCGCGACTGCCAGTTCAAGAATCAGGTCGTCGTCCGGGTCTCGCAGCGCCGGACGCCAACGGAAGAAGACCTCCTGCAGGTGGCTGATCGAAATCAGGAAGTCCAGAAAGCCCTCGGCCAGGGAAGCCGGTCGCTGTAGCAGGTTTTCCGGACGTAGTAGCACTGCGCGATACTCGGCGAACAAGGCCACGGAAACCACCGTCTGAAAACCGGCGTCCGGCAGCCTTGCCAGCAGCGCGTGGGACGCCCCTCGGTTCGACCGGGCGGCGGCCACAAGCACGCTGGTATCGAGCACGACCTTCATCTCATGCCCGCCGCTCCCGGATCGCGGCGAGGATCTCGTCCACGGCTTCCGAGCAGGGTTTGACGCCGACGTTGCCTTTGCCGTGGAGGCGAACGGCGACGGAGTCGTTCTCCAGTTCGCGGGCGCCGAGGACGAGCATGGTGTGCACGCGGGCGTGTTCGGCGTTGGCGATCTTGGCCTTGATGGGTTCGGGGCCGTAGTCGCCTTCGGCGCGGACCTGGTTCTGGCGCAGCTCGGCCACCAAGCCCTTGGCGTGGCCCACGAGGCGTTCGTCGTCGCCGATGGTGACCACGCGGACCTGGTCGGGCGCGAGCCAGAGGGGGAAGTTGCCGGCGTAGTGCTCGATGAGGAACCCGATGAAGCGCTCGTGCGTGCCGAGGGGCGCGCGGTGGATGCAGAGCGGGGTCTTGTCGGTGTTGTCCTTGTCGCGGTAGGTGAGGCCGAACTTGGCGGGCACGGCGAAGTCCACCTGGTTCGTGGCGATGGTGAATTCGCGGCCGATGGCGCTCCAGACCTGGACGTCGATCTTGGGGCCGTAGAAGGCGGCTTCGTTGGGCACTTCCACATAGTCGATGCCGGATTCGTTGAGGACGTTGCGGACCATGTCCTCGGTCTGCTTCCAGAGCTCGGGTTCGTTGACGAACTTCTGGCCGAGCTTGGCGGGATCGTGGGTGCTGAAGCGCATGCGATACTTCCCGAGGCCGAAGACCTTGAAGTATTTCAGATACATGTCGTTCACGGCGCGGAACTCGGCGGCGAACTGCTCGGCGGTGCAGTAGAGGTGGGCGTCGTTCATCTGCATGGAACGGACGCGCATGAGGCCGAAGAGCTCGCCGGACTGCTCGTAGCGGTAGCAGGTGCCGTATTCGGCGAGCCGGAGCGGGAGGTCGCGGTAACTGCGCGGTTCCGCCGCGAAGATGCGGTGGTGGTGCGGGCAGTTCATGGCCTTGAGGTAATAGCGGTCGATTGGATTCCTCGCTGCCAATTCGCGATCATACTCCGAAATTTTGTCTCGAAGCTGAGAAGCTTTGAACTCCACTTCGACGCTCGCCTCTTGGCGGCTCCTCCGTTCCTCCGCTGTTAGCGTCGCAGTTTCCGCCAAGGCGCGGTTTTCGGCGCGATGGGCCGCCACTTCCTTTTCAGCGTTCGCCAAAAGGCCGACAGCTAGCTCTTTCTTTTTAAGGATTTCTTGGCTGTCAGCCGAAGGAGCATTTTCCGACAACTCCATCGCCGGGAACATCGACTCCGCGTAATACGGCAAATGCCCTGACGTCTTATACATCTTCTCCCGCGCGAGGTGCGGCGTGCGGACGCGGACGTAGCCGGCGGCGAATTCGGTTTCCTTGGCCAGCTTCTCCAGTTCCTCGATCAGCACCGTGCCCTTGGGCAGCCAAAGCGACAGGCCGGGGCCGACGTATTCCGCGTCCATGGCGAAGAGGCCCATCTCCTGGCCGATCTTGCGGTGGTCGCGGCGCTTGGCCTCCTCCAGCATGGTGAAGTAGGCGTCCATCTCCGTCTTGTTCTTGAAGGCGGTGCCGTAGATGCGCTGGAGCTGGGGGTTCTTCTCGTCGCCCTTGTAGTAGGCGCTGGCCACCTGGGTGAGCTTGAAGGCGCCGATGTTGCCGGTGCGCATGACGTGCGGCCCGGCGCAGAGGTCGATGAAGTCGCCGTTCTTGAAGTAGGAGATGGCTTCGCCCTCGGGAATGCTGTTGAGCAGGTCGAGCTTGAACTTGGACGCGTTGCCGGGGCGCTCGGCCAATCCGCCGAGACGGCCGCTCTGGGCGTCGGCGATGGCCTGCTCGCGGGTGACGGTGATCTTCTCGAAGGGGTTGTTGGCCTTGGTCTCCTTCTTCATCTCGGCCTCGATGCGCGGGAAGTCGTCGGGGGAGATGCGGTGCCCGAGCTCGACGTCGTAGTAGAAGCCGTTCTCGACGGGCGGGCCGTAGGCGAACTGGGCGTCGGGCCAGATGCGGAGGATGGCGGTGGCGAGGACGTGGGCGCAGGAATGCCGGATGCGCTCCAGCTCGGTCATCTTGGCGCGGTCGTCGAGGGTTTTGCGCTCGGGGTTCGGCTGCGGGGCGGCGGGCGGTTGCTGGTCGGACATAGGAGAAGGGTTAACCACAGATGGACACGAAGAAACACGAATTCCTGAGCGGCGATTGGCGAAGGCTGGACGGAGTCCGCCTCGTGACCTGGGCGGCGGCCGTTACGTATTCGTGTGGATTCGTGTTCATTGGTGGTTGGTTTCAGGAAACAAAAACGCCCCGGACTTTTCAGTGCGAGGCGTTGGCGTCCCTTGGAGTGTCCAGGGACGCTAAAGGGTCGTGGTGGTCGGGCGACGGTTCACTGCGGGTGATGAAGCCGGAAGGCGGGCGGGCGGGCAAGGCGGAGTTTTGGCGGCGGGTGACACGGCGCGAAGATGTCTGGCGGGGCTAATGGCAGGGCGACGGGTGCCTTTGCCCTACCCTTGGCGTCCCTTGCGTGCGGCCGAAACGAAAACGCCCGAAGGCCGGGGCCGTCGGGCGTGGTGAGGCGGGCGATTTTGTCCGGCTCAGAACTTGTAGGAGAGGGCGGTGACGAGCTTGGTGTCGTTGCTCTCGCGACCGGCGGCGGGCTCGCTGTTGTAAACGTTCTGCACGTAGGCGCGCAGGCCGAGGTTCTTGGCGATGGTCACGTCGATGCCCAGTTCGGCCACGAGCTGGTGGTTTTCCAGGTCGGCCACTTCGGGGGTGAATTCGAGGGACTGCCACATCTTGGCCGTGTCGCTGATCTTGTATTCGAAGCGTTCGGCGACACGGACGGTGAAGAAGTCGTCGGACACGCTGCCCTTCCGTTCGAAGACGTAGCCGGGACCGACCTCGGCGCGGAGGAAGCCCTTGCTGTCGTCCTTCCAGAAGTAATAGCCGATACCGGGCGAGAGGGTGATGCGGTAGTCGATGTCCGCGATGGCGTCGCGCATCCAGTCGGCGCGGCCGTAGGCGAACCACTTGCCGGTGAGGAGGCGGTTGTATTGGGCGAAGATGCTCTGGGAATCGTTGTTCTTGTTGCCGTCGTCCTCGCCGTAGGTCAGCGAGGCGCCGAGCGAGACCTCGTTCTTGTCCCACTTGCGGCTGGTGGTGATGTCGGCCGTGGCCTGCATCGTGTCGCTGTTGCCGCTGGTCAGGGTGAAGCCGACGGCGGCCGAGGTCTCCCATTTCACGGATTCCGTGATGGTCGGGGCGGACTGGCCGAAGACCAAGGTCGGGGCTGCCAAGGCGGCTCCGGCGACGATTCCGAAGCGGAGCGTGGAGATGAATGGTTTGGTCATGTGATGAGGGGTTTTCCCGGGCAACTCCTAGCCTTTGTGGGGCGCGGCTCAAGGGTGAAATTCCCGATTTTTTCGTGACCCCGGCTCCGGCGTCGGGCATCCACTCGGGCGAACACTGGCCAAAAAAGGGGCTTCCGGGCTTACCGGCGACCTTCCGAAGCCGATACTGTTTCAAATGAAGACGGTGCTGGTAATCGACGACGATCCGGGTTTCCGCCAGCTGGTGGGCGAGTGGCTCGGCTCCCACGGCTGGCGCGTGCTCCTGGCGGAGGACGGCGAGGCCGGGTTGGAGATCACCTTCCGCGAGAAGCCCGGCGTGGTGCTGTGCGACCTGCTGATGCCCCGGGGCAACGGCTTCAAGTTCTGCCGCTCCATCAAGGAACAGCGCGCCCGCGTGCCCCAGACCAAGGTCGTCGTGACCACCGGCAGCGGCTACGCCTCGGACCGATTGGCCGCCATCGAGGCCGGAGCCGACGCCTACTTCATCAAGCCGCTCGAACTCGCCGAACTGCCGCAGATGCTCGACCGGTTGATCGCGAACCACCGCCCCCCGGCTTCGCAGCACCAGCTCGGAGCCGACGGCCCGGAAGGCACCTTGATCCGCTTCTGGGGCGTGCGCGGCTCCATTCCCGTGCCCGGCGGGAAGACCATCGGCTATGGCGGCAACACCTCCTGCGTGGAAGTCCGGGCTGACGGCGAACTGATCGTCCTGGATGCCGGCACCGGCCTGCGCAACCTCGGCATCGCGCTCGACCAGGAATTCAAGGGCCGCCCCTTGGCGCTCACCATTCTCATCACCCACACCCACTGGGACCACATCCAGGGGTTCCCGTTCTTCCTGCCCGCCTACAAGCAGCAGAACGAGGTGCGGATCTTCGGCTTCGAGGGCGCGCGCAGCGGGTTGGAGCGCACGCTCCTCTCGCAGATGGAGAGCCCCTATTTCCCCATCAGCATGCGGGAGATGCCGGGCCACATCCAGATCCGCGAGCTCGGTGAAATGGCCTTCAACGTCGGCCCCGTCCGCGTGCAGGCCGAGTTCCTCAACCACCCCGGCGTCTGCACCGGCTACCGGCTCTTCACCAGTGCCGGATCGGTCGCCTACCTGCCGGACGTGGAACTCTTCCGCCGTTTCCGCGAGCAGCTCGGCGGCTCGGAGCTGGAACGCGCCTTCGCCGAGGAAAAGGACCAGAAGGTGGCCGACTTCATCGCCGGGGCGGACGTGCTGATCCTCGACGCGCAATACGACGCGGCGGAATACAGTGAACACGTCGGCTGGGGCCACACCTGCTTCGAGGACGGCGTCGATCTCGCGATGAAGGCCGGGGTGAAGAAGCTCTTCCTCTTCCACCACGACCCGTCGCACGACGACGCGTGGGTGGACAACATGGTGGACCAGGCCCGCCGCATGGTGGCCAAGGCCGGTTCCTCGATGGAAGTGGACGCGGCCCGGGAAGGCGCGGAGATCCTTCTGCCCGCGCCGTCGCCCCAGCCCGCCGCCGCCGCGTCGTAACGCGAAGATCGCCGGACCTTGCCGGAGCATTCCGTCTCCTGTCGTCGGGGACCCGTGGTGGTTCGGAATTTTCCGCGACCGGCGATTGATCTTTCGCGGAGCGGCCGGTAAGCCGTTCGGACTCATGGCTGAAGGGCTGTCGTATCCGGACCATTTCCACGTAAACGCCGCACAGGGTTGGCTTGGGCTGGGCAATGCCATGGAGGCCCTTGCCGAACTGGAGAAGATCGATCCCCGCCGGCGCGACCATCCCGCCGTCCAGGAGCTGCGCTTCATGGCGTTCGCACAGGCCAAGCGCTTCGAGGAGGCGCTCGCGGCGGCGGAGCGCCAGATCGTGACGCATCCCGCCGAGGCCCAGGGCTGGATCAACCGGGGCAACGCCCTCTTCTGGCTCGCCCGTTACGAGCAGGCCCACCAGTCCGTCACCGCCGTCCTGGACCAGTTCCCCGAACAGTGGACGCTCCGCTACAACCTCGCCTGCTACTGCATCAAGCTGGAGCGGCTGGACGAGGCCAAGCACTGGTATGAGGCCGCCGCCGAGCACGCCAACCACGCCGAGTTGACCGCCTTGGCCCTGAACGATCCGGACATGGCCGAGTTGAAGGACTGGGTCCGCAACCGGCCGCCGAAGAAGCCCAAGAAGTGAATCTTCCCCGACGGTTCCGACCTCCTACGCCGTCGCCGCCAGATACGGGCGCAGCTTTTCCAGCAGGTCCTCGGGCAGGCGCTTCGGCTTTTCGTTCATCCCGGTGCAGACGTGGGAGGTCGCGCCCTCCAGCAGCAGCTTGTCGCCGCAGACCACCCGGTAGGCGAAGTTGAGCCGCACCTTCGCGGCCTCCGTCAGCCAGACCTCGACCGTCAGCAGGTCGTCGTAACGCGCCATGCCCTTGTAGCGAAGGTTCGCCTCGATGACGGGGAAGATGATGTCCGCCTCCTGGAGCTGGAGGAACGGCACGCCCAGCGACCGGAAAAACTCCCCGCGGGCCTCTTCGAGGATGTCGAGATAGCGGCCGTAATAGACGTGGTTGCCCACGGTGCAGTGGGCGTAGGTGACGCGGTGCGGATGGCGGAAAACTTCGGACATGGCGGGGAACGATGTCCGCCCGCCCGTGCGCGGACAACCCCGAAGCGCGCCGCAGTGTCGGAGCTTTCCGAAGCGCGGGGCCGTTGCTACAAACCGCGCCCGTGATCTCCGCCATCATCGTCGCCGCCGGACAGGGCAAACGCATGGGACCGAACGTGGACAAGCTCTTCCTCGAGGTCGCCGGCCGGCCCGTCGTGGCCCACGCCTGGGCGCGCTTCGACTCCGTGCCGGATATCGACGAGATCGTCCTCGTCGTGCGCAAGGGCATGGAGGGGGACTTCCAGCAGCTCGCACGGGAGCACGGGTTCAGGAAACCCTTCCGCCTCGTGCCGGGCGGTGCCGAACGGCAGGACTCGGTTTGGAACGGACTGGAGGCGCTGTCGCCCGGCACGGAGATCGTGGCCATCCAGGACGGTGCGCGCCCTTGCACGGGACGGGAACTCATCGAGGCCACCATCGCCGCCGCGCGCGAAACCGGCGCCGCCGTCGCCGCCCAGCCCGTGACGGACACCATCAAGCAGTCCGACGACGGCCAGACGGTGTCGCGGCACCTGGACCGCAGCCGCCTCTGGGCCGTGCAGACGCCGCAGACCTTCCGCGTGCCGGTGATCCGCGAGGCCCTGCGCGTGGTGAAGGAAAGGCAGCTCTCCGTGACCGACGACACCGCCGCCTGCGAGCTCATCGGCCAGCCGGTCAAGCTGGTCGCGAGCAGGCAGCCGAACCCCAAGGTGACGCTCCCCGCCGACCTGCCCTACGTGGCGCTGCTCCTTGGCGCGTAGCGTTGGACGCCCGGAATCTTCTGCCGATGGCAACCGCCGCGACGGAGAAACCCGTTGACCGTCCGCGCAGCCGCGTGTTTCTTAGCGCCGCACATGAATCCGTCCGCCAACCTTCGACTTTCGCTTCTCGCGCTGCTTCCGAGCCGCGCGGCTGTCGGGGTTTGACCGGATACGAACGATTTCCTGAACCCCGCTGCCGTCATGGCGGCGGGGTTTTGTCTTTTGCCCCGGCCGCCGGATCGGCGTTAACTCAACCGCAAACACAGTCATGTTGAAGAACCCCGCATCGAAATACCGCCCGTTCCCGCCGGTGCCTTTGGCCGACCGGCAATGGCCGAACCGCGTCCTGACCGCCGCCCCCATCTGGTGCAGCGTGGACCTCCGCGACGGCAACCAGGCGCTCGCCGTGCCAATGAACGTCGCGCAGAAGCTGGAGCTCTTCCAGACGCTGGTGAAGTGCGGCTTCAAGGAGATCGAGGTCGGCTTCCCCTCGGCTTCGAACACCGAGTTCGCCTTCAACCGCCTGTTGATCGAGAAGGGCCACATCCCGGACGACGTCACCATCCAGTGCCTCGTCCAGGCGCGCGAAGACCTGATCGAGAAGACCGTCCAGTCCTTGATCGGCGCGAAGAACGTCATCATCCATCTCTACAACTCCACCTCGCCCGCCCAGCGCCGCGTCGTCTTCGGCAAGTCGAAGGACGAGATCAAAGCCATGGCCGTGCAGGGCGCGAAGTGGATCCAGGAACGGTTGCCCCGTTTGGCCGGGACCAACGTCCGCCTCCAGTATTCGCCCGAGAGCTTCAGCGCCACCGAGCTGGACTTCGCCAAGGAGATCTCCGAGGCGGTCATGGACGTGTGGCAGCCCACGCCCGAGCGGAAGATGATCCTGAACCTGCCCGACACCGTGGAAGTGGCCATGCCCAACGTCCACGCCGACCAGATCGAGTGGATGTGCCGGAACATCAAGAACCGCGAGTCGCTCCTCATCTCGCTGCACACGCACAACGACCGCTGCACCGGCGTGGCCGCGACGGAGCTGGGTCTCTTGGCCGGCGCCGACCGCGTGGAAGGCACGCTCTTCGGCAACGGCGAACGCACGGGCAACCTGGACGTCGTCACCGTGGCCATGAACCTCTACATGCACGGCATCGATCCCAAGCTGGACTTCTCCGACCTGGGCTCAGTCCGCGAGGTTTACGAACGCTGCACCGGCCTGACCGTGCCGCCGCGTCAGCCCTACGCGGGCGAACTGGTCTTCACCGCCTTCAGCGGCTCCCACCAGGACGCGATCAAGAAGGGCTTGGCCGAGTGGGAGGCGAAGAAATCGGAAATCCATTGGGATGTTCCCTATCTGACGATCGATCCCGCCGACATCGGCCGCGAATACCGCGAGGTCATCCGCGTGAACAGCCAGTCGGGCAAGGGCGGCGTGGCGTATCTGCTGGAAAGCGAGTTCGGCATGGACCTGCCCAAGGACATGCAGCGTGAGTTCGGCCCCATCGCCAACGACCTGGTGGACGCCCTCGGCCGCGAGGTGAAGGGCGAGGAACTGAAGGCGATGTTCTGGAAAGAATACGTCGAGCGGACGGCACCGTGGGAGCTCACCAGCTTTAAGACGATTGGCGA
>CAMLMI010000024.1 GCA_946480965.1 uncultured Verrucomicrobiales bacterium
CCCGGCTCCCGTCCCGGAAACCGTTGGTCCCTGCGTTGGGCCGCGCTGCTGCTGGGCGCGTGGTTCGGAGCCGGCCTGTCCCAGTCCGCCGCCGCCCAGGCCAACGGCGTGCTGCGCGAGGTTTACCACAACATCGGAGGCACCTCGGTCACGGACCTGACCAATTCGCCGAAGTTCCCCAACAGCCCGGACGAGGAGTCCATCGCCAACGATTTCGAGGCTCCGTCGAACTTCTCGGACGACTACGGCCAGCGGATGCGCGCCCTGATCACCGCGCCGACCACCGGCCAGTATTTCTTCTGGATCTCGGGCGACGACAATTCCCTGCTCTACCTGAGCACCACCGAGAGCCCGAACAACAAGGCGCTGATCGCCAGCGTGAACTCCTGGACCAATCCGCGCGAATGGACCAAGGAGGCGAACCAGCGGTCCGCCGGGATCACCCTCACCGCCGGGCAGCGCTACTACATCGAGGCGCTGCAGAAAGAAGGCGGCGGCGGCGACAATCTCGCGGTGCGCTGGCAATTGCCGAACAGCACCATCGAGGAACCGATCCCCGGCAGCCGGCTCGTGCCCTTTGGTCTCGGCGCTCCGGTGGTTTCGCAGCAACCGACCAACGTCAACGTGGTCGAGGGCGGCACGGCGCTCTTCTCCTTCCAGCTGGACCGTTTCCTTGGGGCCGCCTTCCAGTGGCGGCGGAACGGCCTGGCCATGCCGGGCGAGACCAACGCCTCGCTGTCCTTCGGCCCAGCGGCCCTGGGGGACAGCGGCGCCGTGTTCTCCTGCTCGATCACGAACGCCTACGGCGGCACGAACACGGCAGGCGCGACCCTGACGGTGACGGCGGACACCACCCGGCCGTTCGTCTCCAGCGTCGGCAGTCTGGGCGATCCCCGTTCGCTCACGGTCATCTTCTCCGAGCCCGTCGAGACGGCCAGCGCGTTGAACCCGGCGAACTACTCGATCACCCCGGGCATCACCGTCACCGGTGCGGCGTTCGGCACCGATCCCCGCATGGTCGTGCTGACCACCTCGACGATGGTGCCCAAGACGCCCTACTCGGTCACGATCTCCAACGTCCGCGACCGCGCCTCGACGCCAAACACGATGCTGACGGCGCTGCGCAACTTCTCCCTCGATTCCACGCCGCTCGACATCGGGTTCCTGCGCCCCGGAGCCGAACCGCCCGGGCCTTCCACCCGCCACGGCCCGATCGTCGTTTCGGAGATCATGTATAACCCCACGAACCGCCTGGACGGACGGGACCTGGAGTTCGTGGAGCTCTTCAACTCGAACCCCTGGTCGGAGGACATCTCCGGCTTCCGGCTCAGCGGCGAGATCGACTACACCTTCCCGCCCGGCACGGTCATGGGCGCGCGCTCCTACCGCGTCGTCGCGGCGGTCCCGGCCGACATCCAGGCCGCCTACGGCACGGCCGTCTCCGGCTCCTACACCGGCCGGTTGTCGAACAGCGGCGGGGTGCTCCAGGTGCTCGGGCGGCAGGGCCAGGTGCTCTTCGAGACCGAGTATTCCAACAACTCCCCCTGGCCGGTGGCCGCCGATGGCGCGGGCCATTCCCTGGTGCTGGCGCGGCCTTCCTACGGCGAGCGGAATCCCGTGGCCTGGGCCGCCAGCGAACGGCCCGGCGGCACCCCGGGCACGGCCGAGACTCCCGCGCTCAATCCCCACCGCACCGTCGTGGTCAACGAGATCCTCGCCCACACCGACGCGCCGCAGGTGGACTACATCGAGCTCTACAACTACGGCACCAACGCCGTGGACCTCTCCGGCTGCATCCTGTCGGACGACGAGATCGAGAACCGTTTCGTGATGACCCAGGGCACCGTGATCCAGCCGCAGTCGTTCCTGCACTTCACCGAGGCCCAGCTCGGCTTCTCCCTCAGCGCCGCGGGCGAGACGGTCTATTTCAAGGCCCCGACCGACGGAAGCGTGCTGGAGGCGGTCGAGTTCGGCGCGCAGGAAAACGGCGTGCCTTACGGGCGGTTCCCCGACGGCGCGGCGCTCTTCTCCCGTCTCGAACAGTCCACTCCCGGCCAGGCCAATGCCCGCGCGCGCATCCCCGACGTGGTCATCAACGAGATCATGTATGCGCCGGTCAGCCTCGATCCCTCCGACACCTACGTGGAGCTGCACAACCGCACCGCCGGCGCGATCGACCTCGGCGGCTGGCGCATCGAGGACGGCGTGGACTACACCCTGCCGCCCGGCACCGTCATCCCGGCCCACGGCTATCTGGTCCTCGCCAAGAACGCCGCTCATTTGCTCTCCGTCTATCCGAACCTCACCGGCGCGAACACCGTCGGCGACTTCTCCGGCAATCTCGCGGGCGGCGGCGAACGGCTCGCGCTCGCCATGCCCGACACGATCGTTTCCACCAATGCCGCCAGCCAACGGGTGACGAACACCATCCACATCGTCGTGGACGAGGTGACGTATGAAACCGGCGGACGCTGGGGCCGTTGGTCGAAGGACGGCGGCAGCAGCCTCGAGCGCATCGACCCCCGGGCCGACGGCCGTTTCGCCCCGAACTGGGCCGACAGCGACGAATCGGCCAAGAGCCCTTGGGTCACGGTCGAGGCCACCGGCGTGCTGGACAACGGCAGCGTCGATGCCGACTCGCTCCAGATCCAGCTCATGGGCGCGGGCGAATGCCTGGTGGACAACGTCGAGGTCTTCGTCGTCGGCCAAGGCAACCGCATCGCCAATTCCACCTTCGAATCCGGCCTCGCCGGCTGGAGCGTCCAGGGCAACCACGACGATTCCGGCCTGGAGATCGGCCAGGGCTTTGGCAGCAGCCGTTCTCTCCACGTGCGGACCACCGGGCGCGGCGACACCGGGGCGAACCGCATCCGCACCCCGCTCACCGCCACCATGAGCCCGGGCCAGACCGGCACCATCCGGGCCAAGGTCCGCTGGCTCGCGGGCAATCCCGAGATCCTCTTCCGCCTGCGCGGCAGCTGGCTCGACGCCACGACGAACATCGTCGCCTCCCGCACCTTGGGCACGCCCGGTGCGGCCAACAGCCGAGCCGCCGCCAATGCCGGCCCCGCCATCACCGACGTGACCCATTCGCCCGTGCTGCCTTCGGCCAACCAGACCGTCACCGTCGTCGCCCGCGTGAACGATCCCGACGGCCTCGCGTCGTTGGTGCTGAAATACCGGATCGATCCTTCGACCAACCTGACGCTCGTGCCGATGGTCAACAACGGCGCGGGTCTCTACAGCGCGACCATTCCCGGCCAGGCCGCGAACAACGCCGCCGCCTTCCACATCCAGGCGCTGGACAACGGTTCGCCCAACGCCTCCACCGCCTTCCCCTCCGACGCGCCCGCCCGCGAATGCGTCGTCCGCTGGGGCGAGCCCGCGCAGGGCGGCACCTTCGGCACCTACCGCCTGTGGATGACCGACCGCGTGCTGAAGGAATGGTCCTCCCGCATCAAGCTCAGCAACAAGCCGCTCGACTGCACCTTCGTGATGGGGAACAACCGCGTGATCTACAACATCGGCGGCCAATACTCCGGCAGCCCCTACCACGCGCCGGCCTTCAACTCCCCGATCGGCAACGTCTGCGACTACGTGCTGAACTTCCACGACGACGACGTGTTCCTCGGCGAGACCGACTTCACCCTGCAATGGCCGGGCAACGGCGGCGGCGACAACACCTACCAGCGCGAGCAGACCGCCTACTGGCTCGCCGAGCAGATCGGCCTGCCCTACTGCTACCGCCGCTCGGTCAACCTCTTCGTCAACGGCGTCCGCCGCGCCGAGCTCTTCGACGACGCCCAGCAGCCCAACGGCGACATGACCGACGAGTTCTATCCCGACGGCGAGAACGGCGACCTGCACAAGATCCAGCTCTGGTTCGAGTTCGACGAGAACGCCAGCAGCTTCACCCCCACGGGCGCGACGCTCGGCAACTTCACCACCACCGGCGGCCACAAAAAGTTGGCGCGCTACCGCTGGAACTGGGCCAAGCGCGCCGTGCAGGGCTCCACCACCAACTTCGCGAATCTCTACAAGCTGGTCGATGCGGTGAACCACCCCGGTCTCGGCGCGAACTACCGCAAGACGCTCGAAGCGCAGATGGACGTGGACAACTGGCTCCGCACCTACGCCGTCCAGCACGTGGTGGGCAACTACGACAGCTTCGCCTACGGCAGCGGCCAGAACATGTATACCTACAAGCCCGTGGGCGACACGTGGAAGCTCTTCATCTGGGACGTCGATTTCGCCTTCGTCGCCGCAGAACCGACGAGCGACCTCTTCCAGGGCATCGGCCGCAGCAACGGCATCGACCTCGGCGAACCCGCCTATCGCCGCCGCTACTGGGAGATCCTCCAGGACCTGGCCAACGGCCCGCTGATGCCCACGCCCCTCGCCTCCCTGGTCACGGGCAAATACAACGCGATGGTCGCCAACGGCCGCAGCGTGGACAATCCGTCCAGCATCCAGAACTACCTCTCCCAGCGCCGCTCCCACATCCTGTCCCAGATCACGGCCAACACCGCCGCCTCCTTCGCGCTCACCCTCAACGGCGGCGCCTCCTTCAGCACGAACCGCAACCAGGTCACGCTGACCGGCAACGCGCCCGTCTCCGTCCGCACCATCACGGTCAATGGCGTGCCGGTGCCGCTCACCTGGACCAGCGTCTCCGCCTGGACGGCGGTGGTCTCGCTGAACGGCGGCGCGAACGTGCTCAACATCCAGGGCCTCGACAGAAACGGAACCCCCGTCTCCGGCGCCAACGCGAACCTGACGATCACCTACACCGGCGCAGTGGAGCTTCCCGAGGACCGTCTCGTGATCCACGAGATCATGTATCAGCCCGCCGTGCCGGGAACCTCGTTCATCGAGCTGCGGAACACTTCCACGACCAATTCCTTCGATCTCTCTTCGTGGCGCATGGAGGGCGTGGACTTCACCTTTCCGCCCGGCACCGTGATCGGTCCCGGAGCCTACCTGCTCCTGGTGGACAACTACGAGGCGTTCGTCGGAACCCACGGAGCCACCCTGCCCGTCATCGGGGAATACGGCGGGACCTTGCAGAACAACGGCGAAACGCTCCGCCTCGTCCGTCCCGGCGCCACGCCCGCACAGGACAAGGTGATCGACGAGGTGCGTTATGACAGCGAAGCGCCATGGCCCGCCGTGGCCCGGGGCGGCGGCTCGTCGCTCCAGCTCATCGACGCGACGCGCGACAACAACCGCGTGGGCAACTGGACCGCCGTCGATCCCAACGCCGACCCCTCCGCGCCGCAGTGGCGCTACGTCTCCGTGACGGGCACGGCCAGCAGTTCGCTCCTCTACGTCTATCTGCTCGAAGCCGGCGAAGTGTTCATCGACGACCTGAAGATCGTTCCCGGAACCGTCGCGGAATCCGGCGTGAACTCGGTGCAGAACGGCGACTTCGAGTCCGCCTTCCCCGGCGCTTGGACCGTTTCGCCGAACCACTCCGGCAGCGTCCGCTCCACCACGACGAAACGCTCGGGCAACGCCAGCCTGCGTCTCGTCGCCTCCAGCGGCGGCACCACCCAGTCCTCCTCGGTCTGGCAAACCCTGTCACCCACCCTGACACCGAACGCTCCCTGCACCCTCAGCTTCTGGTATCTGGAAAATCCGAACGGCGGCAACCTGCGCATCCGCCTCTCCGGCAACGGCACGATCACCACCGTCAGCCTCGCTCCCGGCGGCGGCCCCGTGTCGCATCTGACGCCCGGCGTGGCCAATTCGGTGGCGACGGCCCTGCCCGCATTGCCGCCGGTCTGGCTCAATGAAATCCAGCCCGACAACCGCACCGGGGCCACGGATCGATTCGGCCATCGCCACGCCTGGACCGAACTCTTCAACGGCGGCACCAACGCCCTGCCTCTGACCGGGCTCTACCTTTCCGACAGCTACACCAATCTTACCCGTTGGCCCTTCCCGGCCGGAGCTTCGATTCCCGCACGCGGCTTCATCACCGTCTGGCTGGATGGCAACACGGGCGAATCCATCGTGTCGGAGCCGCACACCTCGTTCACGGTTCCGGCCCAGAATGGTTCCTTGGCCCTCGTGCAGGTCAGCGGCGGCAAGACCAACATCCTCGACTACCTGAACTACGGCTTGGTCAAAGCCGACCAGTCCTACGGCTCGACTCCCGAGGGTTCAGTCTCCGGCCGACGCGAATTCTTCTACGCAACTCCGGGCACCACCAACAATCCCGCCTCGGCACCGATCCAAGTGCGCATCAACGAGTGGATGGCCGACAACGCGACGACCATCGCCGACCCGGCCGACGGCGATTTCGAGGACTGGTTCGAGCTGATCAACCTCTCCGATTCGCCCGCCGACCTTTCGGGCTTCTACCTCGGCACCACCCTGGCGGACCGCACCAAGTTCCGCATCCCGGACGGCTACGTCATCGCTCCCCGTGGCCACTTGCTCGTCTGGGCCGACAATGAATCCGCACAGAACAGCACCAACCGGACGGACCTCCACACGAACTTCCGCTTGGGCAAATCCGGCGAAGCCATCGGGCTTTTCGGTGCGGACGGCTCCATCGTGGACTTCGTCGAGTTTGGGGCCCAGACCACCGACAAGACCCAAGGACGATCCCCGGACGGCGGCGGCACCATCGTCACCCTGGACCATCCGAGTCCAAGAACCGCCAACTTCCCGGTCCAGACCAACCTCCCGCCGACCATCGGGGCTCTGGCTCCGAAAACGATCTTCGAGGGACAGCAGCTCGTCGTCGCCGTGGTGGCCAATGACAGCGACGTTCCCGCCCAGACCTTGGCCTTCAGCCTGGAACCGGGCAGCCCGGCCAACGCCACGATCAACCCCGTGTCCGGCCTGCTTTCCTGGAAACCGGTCCCCGGCCAATCGCTCGGCACCAACGTCCTGACCATTCGCGTCACCGACAACGGACAGCCCGCCCAATCCGTGACCGGCACCCAGATCGTCCATGTCGTCGCCCCGCCCGCCATCGGCTCGGTGCAGGCGGAAGGCGCGAGCCTGGCGATCACCTTCGCGACGATTCCCGGCATCACCTACAGGGTGGAATACAAGAACGCGCTGGAAGATCCGGAATGGCGGACCGTCGATGTGCCCATCACGGCCCCGGAAAACACCTTGACGATCAACGACGCGCTCGGGGAAAACCCGCAACGCTTCTACCGGATCGTCGTCGAAGACTGAGACGCTTCTCTCCGGTTTGTCTCATCGGCACAGCGGGCCTTGCTTGGAAAGGCCCGCTGTGGTCGGCCGATTGCGGCTACCGACCACCGCCCAACCCGAAAAGCCGCCATCTGGGGACAGTTTTGAGTAGGAGAAATCAGGAGCGAGGAAGAAGGGGAGGAGAGTGTTCGGGCGGCAGACGCCAAGGAGGTGGCCCAGGGGATGGGCGCAGAAGAAACGTTCCACCGCACCGAACACAAATCACCATACCCGGATTTCCGCATCGCGCTACCCAGAACTTGTCCAAATTTTACGGCGATCACCGTATTGGTCCAAAGCCTTGGAACGCATGGAAAACCCTAACCGAAATTCAAAAAATGGTCGGGACGGTGAGATTTGAACTCACGACCTCTTCCACCCCAAGGAAGCGCGCTACCAAGCTACGCTACGTCCCGACCAAGTTCGCTTTCGACCGGAGCCGAAGCGACGGGGAGAATAAGAACGACCCGCTTCAGTTCAACATCTTTTCCGCAGCAATTTTGGTTCGCCCGTTCTGGGCCAAAGAAGCGGCTCACTTTTTCTTCAGCGAGCTGTCGAAGGCGTCGGCCAAGGAACCCAGCCCGCCGCCCCGGCCCGGATTGAAGCTGGGCCGGGGCTGGAATCCTCCCGGCCTTGCGCCCTGCGGCCTCGGCGCCGCGGGTGAGCTGCGCTGTTCCTTGGCCGCGCCGATCTCGGGGTTGGCCTTCATCGAGAGCGCGATGCGTTTCCGGGGCAGGTCCACTTCGGTCACCGTGACCATGACCTTCTGGGAGACCTTTACGACTTCGGCGGCATCCTTGATGAAGCGATCCGCGAGCTGGCTGACGTGGACCAAGCCGTCCTGATGCACGCCGATGTCCACGAAGGCGCCGAACGCGGTCACGTTGGTCACGATGCCGGGCAGCTTCATGCCGGGCTTGAGGTCCTCCATCTTCTCCACGCCTTCCTTGAAGCTGAAGACCTCGAATTTCTCGCGCGGATCGCGTCCGGGCTTGGCCAGTTCCTGCACGATGTCCTGGAGCGTGGGCAGACCGACGCCGTCGCTGACGTATTTCTCCAGCTTCAGCTTTTGGCGCGCACCGGCGTCCTTGAGCAGATCGGTCACGGTGCAGCCGATGTCGCGGGCCATCGTGTCCACCAAAGCGTAGCGCTCAGGATGAACGGCGCTGGCGTCGAGCGGATGTTCGCCATCGCGGATGCGGAGGAAGCCGGCCGCCTGCTCGAAGGCTTTCGGCCCAAGGCGCGGCACCAGCAGCAGATCCTTGCGGGACTTGAACGGTCCCTTCTCGTTGCGGTGCGCGACGATGTTCGCGGCGAGCGACGGTCCGAGTCCGGAGACGTAGCTGAGGAGCTGTTTGCTGGCGGTGTTCAGCTCCACGCCGACGCCGTTCACGCAGGAGACGACCACGTCGTCGAGGCTGCGCTTGAGCGCGTTCTGATCCACGTCGTGCTGATACTGGCCGACGCCGATGCTCTTGGGATCGAGCTTCACCAGTTCGGCCAAGGGGTCCATCAAACGCCGCCCGATGCTGACGGAGCCGCGCACGGTCACGTCCTCGTTCGGAAACTCCTCACGAGCCGCTTCGCTGGCCGAATAAATGGACGCGCCGCTCTCGTTGACCATGACCACGGCGATGCTGGAAGGGAGCTTCAGCAGCTTGATGAACGCCTCCGTCTCGCGGCTGGCCGTGCCGTTGCCGATGGCGATGGCCTCAATTTGGAACTTCTTGATGAACGCCAAGACCACCTCGGCGGCTTCCCGCACCTGCGAAGGACCGGCGGCGGTGGGATAAATGACGTCATGGTGGAGCAGCTTCCCTTGGCGATCCAGGCACACGACCTTGCAGCCGGTGCGGAAACCGGGATCGATGGCCAAGACGTTCTTCTGGCCCAAGGCCGGCGCCAGCAGCAGCTCGCGCAGGTTCTCGGCGAAGACGCGGATGGCTTCTTGGTCGGCCTTCTTTTTGGACTCGATGCGGATCTCGCCTTCGATGGCGAACCCGAGCAGCCGCTTGAAACAATCCTGCGCCGCCAAGCGCACCTGTTCGCCTGCGGGTTTGCCCGGCGCTTTCACGAAGAGTTCTTCCAACGCGATGATCGCGTCGTTCTCCGGCGGCGTGATGCGAACCAGCAGGAATCCTTCTTCCTCGCCGCGCCGGATCGCCAGCAACCGATGGCTGGGGATGGATTTCACCGGCTCGGTCCAGTCGAAGTAGTCCTTGAACTTCGCGCCTTCGGTTTCCTTTCCGGTCAGGACCTTCGAGCGAACGGTGCCTTCGCTCCAGTAAAGCTGGCGGAGCTTCGCGCGGGCCACGGCGTCGTCGTTGATCCACTCGGCGATGATGTCGCGAGCGCCGTAGAGCGCGGCGTTCGCATCGACGACAAGCCTCTCCGGATTGACGAAGGCGGCGGCTTCCTGGAGCGGATCGACGGTCTCCTGCTGCTCGAAGAGCATCTTCGCCAACGGCTCCAGACCGGCTTCCTTGGCGATGGTTGCGCGCGTGCGGCGCTTGGGCCGATACGGTGCGTAGAGATCCTCCAGCACCGTCAACGTCTCCGCGGCGGCGATGGCGTGCTTGAGGTCGTCGGAAAGGAGATTGCGCTCCACCAGCGACTTCACGATCGAGGTGCGGCGCTCGTCCAGTTCCGCGAGCTGAAGCATGCGGTCGCGGATGGAAGTGATGGCCACCTCGTCGAGCGTGCCGGTCACTTCCTTGCGGTAGCGGGCGATGAACGGGACGGTGGCCCCCTCCGCGATGAGCTTGGCGGTGGCGGCAACTTGGCGGGGCTGGACCTTCAGCTCGGAGGCGATCTTCGCGACGTAGGATTCGTTCATGGAATCGGGCCGCCGTGAATGCCGCCGATGCTCCGGAGATGCAACCCGAAACCCCGGCCCTTTCCCCGCCGGGCCCGGGATTTCTCTGGCCGAAGACCGCTTCGGCCCGGCTCAATCCCCGCCCAAGGAAGCCCTCCGCAAGAATCCTGCGGAACCTTCCCCCGCCCGGTGCATCCCACCTGCGGTGCGACATCATGGCCGACAACGCGGAATTCGCCGGGATCGTGGAGCGGTTTTACGAGCCGCTCTACCGCTTTGCCTACAGCTTGACGCGGTCCGAGGCGGACGCGGGCGATCTGACCCAGCACACGTTCCTCGTCTTTGCGGAGAAGCGGGCCGGGCTCCGTGACGCGGCCAAGACCAAGTCGTGGCTCTTCACGATCCTGCACCGGAAGTTTCTCGAACGCTGCCGTCGCGAGACCCGCTTCCACCACCACGAGCTGGACGAAGCCTCGTGGGACATCCCGTCCGTCGCGCCGCCCGAGACGAGCGGCCTCGATGCCGAGCAAGTCGTGGCCGCGTTGGCGACATTGGACGAGGTCTTCCGCGCTCCGGTCGCCTTGTTCTATTTGGAAGACCACAGCTATCCCGAGATCGCGGAGATGCTCGAAGTGCCGCTCGGGACGGTGAAGTCGAGGATCTCGCGGGGCGTGCGCCAGCTCCAGGCGCTGCTCGGTGCGGAGACCCGCAGAAAGGAGCCCAGCCGTGACTAGAGACGAAGCCAAAGAAATCCTTCTCCGCCACCGCCCCGGCCTCGCCCTCGACGACGCCGAAGACGCGGAGGCTGCCCAAGCCCTCGCGCTGGCCCGGCACGACGCGGAACTGGGCGACTGGCTGCAACGCCACGGTTTGTTCCAGGAATCGGTGCGCACCAGCCTGCGCCGCATCGCGCCCCCGGCTGGATTGAAGGAAGCGATCCTGAACCGCCAGCCTGCCCCGCCGAAGATCATGCCGTTGCGCCAATGGTTCGCGCTCGCGGCCGCGGCCTGCGTGGCCCTGCTGGTTTCCTTCGCCGTCTGGCGTTTGCAGCCCCGGGAGGACACCACCTTCGCCGGGTTCCGCGAACGCATGGCCCGGAACGCCCTGCGCGACTATCGGATGGATCTCCTGACCAACGACCTTGCCCAGATCCGAGCGTTCCTGACGGAGAAGAACGTCCAGCCCGGCTACCAATTGACCGACGCGCTCAACCGTCTGCCCGGCTACGGCTGTGCGGCGTTGCGCTGGCAAAACAAGCCGGTGGCCATGATCTGCTTCGATCTCGGCGGAGGAAAACCCCTCTACCTCTTCGTGGCCGACACGGCGGATGTTCCAGCCATTCCAGCCACGACGACGGTCTCTCCGGTCCATCGCTTGAACACCGCCAGTTGGGTGCGCGACGGCAAGGTCTATGTCTTGGCCGGAGAAGTGCCCGAAGCGGAACTGCGTGGTTTCCTTTGAGCCGAGGGCGAGCCGCCCAGCCTCCGATCATTGCCGGACGCTCGTGCGCTCCATCAGCCAGCGGAAGTCTTCGCGCCCCTCTTCGGAAACGACGAAGGGCAGGCCCGCCGCATCCGGCCGGGCCGGTCGCCGCACTTCCTTCGACTCCCACCGGTGCAGCTCGCTGTGGCCGTCGGCGTAGGAGAGCGAGCCCGCGCCGTTGTGGTTCGACGCGGGCAGATCCATCCACTCGCCGGCGTAGGCGTCGTTCACGAAGTAGCCGTCGTTGATGCTGTCGGGATGCTCGTCCAGCAATACGAAGAGCCGCGCGGGCTGGGGAATGGCCGACTGGCTGAAGAACTGGACGTAGTAGGGGTTGTTGACGTTCTTGCCGGAAGAGGAAGCCGGTCCGGCGTCGCCCATCATCGCGTTCATCGAATAGCTGCGCACGCGGGAACGCCAACCGACGGAGCGTTGCACCGCGCTCACGATGTCATCGGCCGGGCAACGGAAGACGGCCGCGTTGCCGGAGACGTAGCGGCCGAGCGCGGCCTGGGTGAGCCCGAGGGTGTTGGTGTTGTCCGCGTCCAGCTCCCAGGAGAGGAGGTTGTTCACCCAGTTGCTGTTGGTGCGGACATCGGCCGTGCGCCGACCGGAATCGCCGCCGAGGTTGTAGGCGAGGCGACCGGCGTTGTCGTCGGCGTAGAGCAGCCAAGCAAGGGTGAGCTGGCGGTTGTTGTTGAGACAGGCCGTGGCCAGCCCGCTCCGTTTGGCCCGCCCGAGAGCGGGCAACAGCATCGCCGCGAGGATCGCGATGATGGCGATGACGACCAGGAGCTCCACCAGGGTGAAGCCGTGGACTGCGGCACCGGTGAACTTTCGCGGTCTCATTCCGGGGAATTATGGGCTCGACGCCCCGAAGCCGGCAACCGTGGAGCCTGACCATCGCCCCGGCCATCTATTCCACGGACCATCCGGGCATATGAACGAGGATGATCGAGCGTTCAGGGTCACATCCCCAAAACAGGGGCCGGATAGACGGCCGTTGAAAGCGCATCGTGTTCTCACAGCCGCCCACAACTTTATGCGCTCTTGCCCCGCAGAAACCAGAAGCTCCTCCGGAGGATTCACGCTGATCGAACTGCTCGTGGTCATCGCCATCATCGCGATCCTCGCCTCGATGCTTCTGCCCGCGCTGTCGAAGGCGAAGACCAAGGCCCAAGGCATCGGATGCCTGAACAACACCAAGCAGCTCACCATTGCCTGGCACCTCTACTCGGGAGAAAACTCCGACCGGGTGGCCAACAACTACGGCGTCAACGAAACCATCGCCGCCATCAACAGCGGGGCCCTCAACAACTGGGTCAACAATGTGATGACTTGGGGAGCCAGCACTTCGGTTTCAGACCAAAGCGTGACCAACAATGCCTGGGTGGCGAACGGCGTGCTGGGCCGCTACACCGGCGGCGTGGTCGGCGCCTACAAGTGTCCTGCCGACATCTACCTCAGCCCGGTGCAGCAACAGCGCGGCTTCAAGCAGCGCAACCGCAGCCTCGCGATGAACGCCTATTTCGGCCACTTCAACACCGGGAGCGGGGTCAATTCAGGAACCCAGACCTACAAGCAGTTCCTCAAACAATCGGATGTCCCGAAGCCGTCAAAGACCTGGCTGTTCATCGACGAGCACCCCGACTCCATCAACGACGGCTATTTCATCAACGGCCCAACCGAGGGGGCTTGGTCCGACATTCCCGCCTCCTACCACAACGGAGCCTGCGGCTTCTCCTTTGCCGACGGCCATTCGGAGATCAAGCGCTGGCAGAGCCGGACCTCCAAATACCCGCGGGTTAATTACACCTATCCAGCTCGGCAGAACTTCGATGCGGCCGGACGAGCCGACTTCAACTGGTATCTGGAGCGCACCGGCCACGTGCGGCAGAATGGTGCTTACGATTTCGGCTACTGAAAACTGCCCGGTGGCGGCTCAGTTGAAGGACTTGAACAGCGTCCGCAGGCTCAGCCCCATGATCAGGATTCCCACCAGGATCATGAACGGCTTCTGCGGAACCCGCTTGCAGGCCCAAGCTCCGAGCGGCGCGGCGATCACGCCGCCCAGCGCCAGGCCGAGGATGATCTGCCAATGGGTCAGGCCGAGTGTCAGGATGAAGACGATGGAGGAAGACAGGGTGACGAAGAACTCCACCGCGTTGACGCTGCCAATGGCTTCGCGCATGGCGTTGCCGCGCGCGATGAGATTCGAGGCCACGATCGGTCCCCAGCCACCGCCGCCGATGGCGTCGATCATCGCGCCGAAAAAAGCCAACGGGCTGAGATGCGTCGTGACTTCCTTGTTCCCCGGCTTGCGGAACGCCTTGCGGATGATCACCGCGCCCATGATGAGCAGATATGCGGCGATGTAGGGCTTGAGCTTGTCGCCAGGCAACGAGCTGAGGATGTAGGCGCCGATGGCCGCGCCGATGACACCGGGGATCAGCAGGCGTTTGAAGAGCGTCTTGCTGACGTTGCCGAAGGCATGGTGCGAAAGGGCGGAAGCGCCGGTGGTGACGCATTCCGCCGCATGCACCGTGGCGCTGGCGGCCACCGGCGACACTCCCGATCCGATGAGAATGCTGGTCGCCGTCACGCCGTAGGCCATGCCCAGCGCGCCGTCGATGATCTGGGCGACAAACCCGGCGAGGACGTAGTAGCCAAACTCGGCCGTCAGCAGCCCCTCCATCATATCGCGAAGTCGTTATACTCCGGCTTCACGGCTTCCAGCGGTGGATAGAGCATCCCGGCGGCGACGGTGGCGTTGGTCCCCTGCTCGATCAGGATGAAGGAGCCGGTCAGGCGGTTGGCCGCGTAGCCGTCAAAGACCAACGGCTTGGCCGTGCGCAGGCTGACCTGGCCAATGTCGTTCATCGCCAGCTCGGCGGGATCGGCCGCCGGTTCCAAGGTGTCGAAGTTGATGCGGCTTTCCAGCTTCGTGACCATCGCCTGCAAGGTCTGGGTGCCATGCTTGAGGAAGTATTTCTTCCCCGCCTGCAAAGGGCGCGGAGCCATCCAGGAGACTCGGGCACGCAGGTCTGAGGCCATGCCGGGCAGGTTCTCCAATCCCACGATGAAATCGCCGCGGCTCACATCCACGTCGTGCTCCAAGCACAGCGTGACAGACTGCGGCGAGAAGGCTTCTTCCAGCGTGCCGTCGTAGGTCCAGATCTCCTTCACCGTCGTCTTCACGCCGCTGGGGAGGACCATGATCTTCTGGCCCTTCTTCACGATGCCACCGGCGAGCTGGCCGCTGAGGCCGCGGAAATCATGGAGCGCCTTGTCGGTCGGGTTGTTCGGACGGTTCACCCACTGAACGGGGAAACGAAGCGCGCTGAGATTCCAGTCGCTGGCGATGTGGACGGTCTCCAGATGGCCGAGCAACGACGGCCCGACATACCACGGCGTCTTGTCCGAGAGGGTCACGACGTTGTCGCCGTTGAGCGCGCTCATGGGGATGAACTTCACGTCCTTGAACACGTCGAGCTTGGGCAGGAAGCCCTCGATCTCGTCGCGGATCTCGGTGAAACGCGCCTCGCTCCAGTCGACGAGGTCCATCTTGTTCACCGCAATGACGAGGTGGGGAATGCCGAGCAGCGCGGCGATGTAGGTGTGGCGGCGGGTCTGCTCGATCACGCCCTGGCGCGCGTCCACCAGCACGATGGAGAGGTTCGCCGTGGAGGCGCCCGTGACCATGTTGCGGGTGTATTGGACGTGCCCCGGCGTGTCCGCGACGATGAACTTCCGGCGCGGCGTGGCGAAGTAGCGGTAGGCGACGTCGATGGTGATGCCCTGCTCGCGTTCGGCGCGGAGGCCGTCGGTCAGGTTGGCCAAGTTGATCTGACCGCCGCCGGTGATGTCGGCGGAACGCTCCAACGTCTCCATCTGGTCCTCCATGATCGACTTGGAGTCGTAGAGGAGCCGGCCGATGAGCGTGGACTTGCCGTCGTCAACGCTGCCGCAGGTGTTAAAGCGAAGCAGTTCGATGGGGTGCGAACTCGAAGATCGGGAATCGGAGATCGGAGATCGGGTGGGCATGATCGGAGATGGAAAATCGGAGATCGGAGTTGGGGACTAGTCGCGCCTGTCCAGCGAGCGGATCAATCCGCTGACGAGCTTGCCGGTTCGGATGCATCGACCAAGAAGCCCCGACTGTTCTTCTTGGGATATAAAATGATTGTCGAGCAGCACATAGCTCATGGAGCGGACTTCGCCGCAAGACCGGCGGGCGTAGCCGTAGAGTTGCCGTTTTTCGCCCAGACTCATGCTTTCCCAACCTTCGGCGATGTTGTTCATCACGGAAACGGCGGCTCGGCGAAGCTGATCAGCAAGACCGAAATCCCGGCACAACGGATCACGACGGCAGAACGCATAGATTTCGTTGGTCAGCTCGCGCGCCAACTTCCATGCGTCCAAGTCTTCAAATGAGTCCGGTGAGGCCATGCTTTCCGATCTCCGATCTTCGATTCCCAATCTCCGCCGCTTAGAAGTATCCGGCCTTCTTGCGGTCCTCCATCGCGGCTTCGCTGGCCTTGTCGTCGGCGCGGGTGCCGCGTTCGGTCACGCGGGCGGCGGCGACTTCGCCGATGATGTCGTCCACAGTGGTGGCCGGGCTGTCGATCATGCCGGTGCTGATCATGTCGGCGATGGTGCGGACGCGGCAGACCATCGACTGGATCGGCTCGTTCGGCTTCGGACGGCCGCCGACGAAAGGATCGGGCTTGGTCGAATCGGTGTGCGGCGGGGGCACCGGCAACCATTGGCCGCCGCGTCGGAAGACGTCGCGGGTGTGGCTAAAATAGATGTTCGGCACCTCCAGCTTCTCCTGCCGGATGTATTCCCAGACATCCATCTCGGTCCAGTTGGAGAGCGGGAAGACGCGCATGTTTTCGCCCTGGTTGAGGCGCGCGTTGTAGAGGTTCCAGATCTCGGGACGCTGATTCTTCGGGTCCCATTGGCCGAAGGCGTCGCGGAAGCTGAAGAAGCGTTCCTTGGCGCGGGCCTTTTCCTCGTCGCGCCGCGCGCCGCCGATGGCGCAATCGAAGCGGAACTCCTCGATGGCGTTCAGCAGGACGGGAATCTGGAGCTGGTTGCGGCTGATCTGGCCGGGCGTGGGCGTGACAAAGCCCTTGGCGATGCCTTCGTCCACGGTGCGGACGATGAGCTTCGCGCCGAGCTGCTTGGCGCGGCGGTCGCGGAACTCAATGAGCTCGGGAAACTCGTGGCCGGTCTCGACGTTGAGGAACGGCATCGGAATGTCCGAAGGGCGGAACGCCTTCTCGGCGAGACGGAGGAGGCAGATGGAATCCTTGCCTCCGGAGAACAAAAGGGCGGGCCGCTCAAATTCCGCCGCGACTTCACGCATGATGTGAATCGCTTCGGTCTCCAAATACTGGAGATGATCGAGATGGTAGCTGCTCATGGGGAAAAACTCTTAACCACAGATGGACACAGATTCACACAGATAGGGACAGAAGATCAGGAACCGCCTCGTCGCCTCGGCGGCTTCGGGATTTGTGTTCATCTGTGTCCATCTGTGGTTGGAAAAAATCAGGCTTGGGCCACGGCTTTGCCGCCCCAGGCGGCGTGCAGGCCGCATTCGCGCTTCTCGTCGGCTTTGGCGGGATCGAAGTAGTCCCACTCGTTGGGCAGGTTGTGCTGCTTCAGGTAGGCCTCCATCTCGGCGTCGCTCCAATGGAAGACGGGGCTGAGCTTGAGCGAATTGAAATTCCCGTCGGGCGAAACGATGTCGAGGCCGGCGCGGTTCGGGTTCTGCACCTTGCGCAGGGCGGTGATCCAGACCGTGGGCGCCAGCTCCTTCATTCCGCGCTGAAAGGGCTCCAGCTTCATGGCGGTGCTGAAGGCTTTGATTCGCTCTTCGTTCTCCGGCGTGGGCTCGGGCATGCCGCCGAAGACGGCGTCGTAGTGCGCGGCGGTAAGCTTCGGCAGGTAGGGCTTGATGTTCAGCTTGAGGCGGGCCTTGAGATCCTCGGCGTGTTTGTAGGTGGCCGGACGGTTGTAGCCGTGGTCTACCCACAGCACCGGGATGTCCGGCTGCACCTGCGTGACCAAGTGCAGAATCACGGCCTCGTAGGGACGGAAATTGGTCGAGACGATGGCACGGCCACCGGCTTGGGCGAAGCCCCACTTCACGATGTCTAGGGCGGATTTGTTCCGCAGATCAGCGTTGGCCTGGGCGATTTGGTCGGGAGTCATGGAAGTTCGTCGGTTTAGCAAACGACGCGGAGAACCAAGGGGATTCTCCGCGTCGGATTGCAGAGTTGAACTAGTTGGCTGCCGCCGCTTCCGCCGGCTGTTCCTTCCAATAAACACGCTCGACCCAGTCGCCGAAGCGTTCTCCGGCGAGACGCTCGGCCTTGTAGCGGACGAGCAGCGGGCGCAGTTCGGCTTCGGTGTCAGCTTCCTTGAGCAGATCCTTCCAGACCTTGTTCAACCGGGTGCCGTTCTGGTTGCCGCCGAGCCAGACCTGGTAGCGGCCGGGGCCTTTGCCCACGAACCCGATCTCGGCCATGTAAGGACGCGCGCAGCCGTTGGGGCAGCCGGTCATGCGGATGATGATCTCCTGGTCGCTGATTCCCACGTCGGCGCAGACGGCTTCGATGCGGTCGATCAACGTCGGCAGGAAGCGTTCGGACTCGGCCAGGCCCAGGCCGCAGGTCGGCATGGACGGGCAGGACATCGCCGCGGCGTGCAGCAGGCTCGCCTGCTTCTCGGTCTTCACGCCGTGCTCGTGGAGCAACGCGGTGATGCTGTCCTTCTCGGCGTCGGTGACGTTTGCGATGAGGACGTTCTGGTTGGCGGAGAGGCGGAACTCGACGTTGCCGAAGCGTTCGGCCACACGGCGCAGCGCGGTCTTCTGCTTGGCCTTCTCGGTGTCCTTGATGCGGCCGGACGCGACGAAGAGGGTCAGGAACCAACGACCATCGAGGCCCTTCTGCCAGCCGTAAGTGTCGGAGGTGGTGGTAAACTTGACCGGCTTTGGATCTTCCAGCTTGGCGCCGATGCGCTGCTCGACTTCGCCGCGGAACCACGCGGCACCCTTCTCCTCCAGCACATACTTGAGGCGGGCGTGCTTGCGGTCGGTGCGATCACCGAAGTCGCGATGAATGGTGAGAACCGCCTTGGCGACGTCGACCAGCTGCTCACGCTTGAAGAAACCGACGATATCGGCCAAGCGCGGATAGGTCATCGTGTTGCCATGGCTGCGTCCCATGCCGCCGCCGGCCGTGAGGTTGTAGCCCACGAGCTTGTCGTTCTCAACGATGGCGACGAAGCCCATGCAGTTCGTGAAGATGTCCATGTCGTTCACCGGCGGAATGACGAAGGCGACCTTGAACTTACGCGGCAGATATTGTTTGCCGTAGAGCGGATCGACGAAGTCCTTGTTGGCCGGATCGTCGAGATTGAGCTGCACGCCGTCCACCCAGATGGAGTGGTAGGCCTTGGTCTTCGGCAAGAGCGCCTCGGAGACAGCCTTGGAATCTTCGTAAACCTGCTGGCGCGCGGTGGTGATGGCGGGCGCGGGAGAGGCCATGACGTTGCGGTTCACGTCGCCGCACGCGGCCAAGGTGTCGATCATCGCCTGGTTGATCTCCTTCATCAGGGGACCGAGCCGATCCTTCACCACGCCGTGGAACTGGATGCTCTGGCGGGTAGTGACACGGAGGGTGTTGTTGGCCTTGGTCGTGGCCAGATCGTCCATCGCGATCCACTGCTTGGCGCTGAGCACGCCGCCGGGAATGCGGCCGCGGATCATCCAGATGTAGAGCTTGCCGGTCTTGCGGAGATCGCGGTCGTCCTGCTGGTAGATGCCGTGGAACTTGAGGAACTGCTCGTCGTCGCCGGAGAAGCACGCCTGCGAATTGTCGGCCAAGGTGGCGGCGATGTTTCCGGCGAGGGTCGGAACGGCGATCTTCAAATGCTCGTTCTTCACGAGCGGCTTGCCTTCGGTGGACGTCGATGCGGGAGCTGCGGACATAAATCTTTAGTTAGTTACCAATGTTAAGTAGGTAAATCTTGAATCCATTCGCGGATCAATGGCAAGCAGGATTCTGGTTCGCTTGGGTTCGCCTGTCGATTCTACGGATGCCAGCGCCAACATCCGCAGCGGGAATCCAGCTGGTTTCTAGACATTTCCACCCTTTCGCCTCCAATCTTCTGCCCATGAACTTCCGGGCGAAAATTGTTCCGTTGGACCAGCTCCCGGCTTGGCGCGAAGCGTTTCGCCGCACCGGCCGCAAGTTGGTCGTGACCAATGGCTGCTTCGACATTCTCCATTTGGGCCATGTCACCTACTTGGAAGCGGCGCGAAACCAGGGCGACGCCCTGCTCATCGGCTGCAACGGCGACGCTGGCGTCAAGGAACTCAAAGGCCCCAGCCGCCCGGTCAACACCGAGCAGGACCGCGCCGGCATCTTGGCGTCGCTCGAAGCTGTCTCCGCCGTCAGCATTTTCCCGGAAAGCCGCGCCATACGTTTTCTGTCGCTGGCCCAACCGGACATCTACGTGAAGGGCGGCGACTACACGCTCGAAACCCTGAACGCCGAAGAACGCCGCGTGGTCGAGCAATGCGGCGGACGGTTTGTCTTCATCCCCTTCGTCCCCGGCAAGTCCACGACCGGGCTGCTCGAAAAGATCTCCAAACTGTGATCCCCCGAAAATCGGGCCTCCCAACACCCGCCCGCCACAAGCGGGACGTTGACACCCGCAAACTGAGGCCCTTAGGCTCCGCCCTGTTTCTAACCCATAGCTGCTCCTACCATGCTGATTCGTATTAGTTTGATCGTGGCCATCGTCGCGGGCTTGGCGACCGCGATCATCGGTTTCACCGAGCTGAAATCGCGGCTCACCACCACGATCACGGACCGCGACACCTACATGCAGGAACGCGACCAGGAACGGGTGGCCCACACGAAGACCAAGAAGACCCTTTCCGACACGACCGCCACGCTGGAGAAGACCCAGAAAGATCTGGCCGACGTGACCGGGCAACGCGACGCTCTCCAAGGCGAGAAAGATCAGCTCACCCAAGCAAACCTGAGCCTCACCAAATCGCGCGACGAGTATAAGCAGAGCCGCGACAGCCTCCAGCAGGAGATCAATCGCTGGAACGGTTTGGGCTATTCCATCGATGCGCTGCGTGGATTCATCGCCGAGCGCAAGAAGATCCTGGAGGAGAAGGACGCGCTGATCACCGAGAACAAGGTTCTGAACAAAAACCTCGTGATGGTGCAGGACAAACTCGACGGCATTCTCGGCAAGAACCGCCCCGTCGAACTCCCCGAAAATCTCCGCGGCGAGATCGTGGCCGTCGATCCCAAGTTCGACTTCGTGGTCCTCAACATCGGCGGCGACGCCGGCGTGAAGGAACGCGGAGAGCTGCTGGTGAACCGCAACGGCCAATTGATCGCCAAGCTGCGTGTTTCCAGCGTCAGCCCCACCCACTCCATCGCCAACATCCTTCCCGAGTGGAAGGCTGCCAACGAGGAAGTGCTCGAAGGCGACAAGGTTCTTCCCTGATCCGGCCCGATGAAACTCCGCTTCGTCCATCTGCTCCTGCTCGCCGCTCTGGCCCTCGGGGCAACCGGCTGCCAAAGCGACGACGATCCACGGGTGTCCGAACGCCCTTGGACCCGCACCCAAGGCTGGGAAAACGGGCTCCCTCAGGAAATGTTCGAAGGCCGCTGATCGAATTCCGTTCCACGACAAAGCCGCTCTTTTGGAGCGGCTTTTTTTTGCCCCGGCGCTTCCGGAAAAAGCACCCGCAACCTTATTCGGCCTTTGGTTTTCGGTCTGCGCCCTTCACTTGGCGAATTCTACGCAGCGGGTTTCCCGAAGCACGGTGACGCGGATCTGGCCGGGATACTGGAGCTCGTCCTCGATGCGCCGGGCGATGTTCCGGGCCAGCATGAGGCTCTCGTCGTCGGTGACATGCTCTGGTCGGACCAGCACGCGCACTTCGCGACCCGCTTGAACCGCGTAGCATTTCTCGACGCCCGGAAACGACAGGCCGATCCGCTCCAGATTCTCCACGCGCCGAAGATAGGTCGTCATCGTTTCTGACCGCGCTCCGGGCCGCGACGCGCTAATGGCGTCGGCGGCGCTGACCAGGATGCCGAGCAGCCCAACGTGCGGGACCTCTTCGTGATGGGAGGCGATGCCGTTGACGATGTCGTCCGGCTCCCCGCAGCGCTTGGCGATGTCCGCGCCGACGAGGGCGTGGGCCCCTTCGACCTCGTGGTTGACCGCCTTGCCGATGTCGTGGAGCAGCCCGGCACGTTTGGCCGCGATCAGCGGGATGCCGATCTCGGAGGCCATCAATCCGCACAACTGCGCGACCTCCACCGAGTGGTCGAGGATGTTCTGGGAGAAGGAATGGCGGAACCGGAGCCGTCCGAGCAGCTTCACCAGCTCCGAATGCATCGGGCCGACGCCGGCTTTGACGACCGCGTCTTCGCCCGCGCGCAGGATCGTCTCGTCCATCTCCTCCTTGACCTTGGCCACGACCTCCTCGATGCGGGTCGGATGGATGCGCCCATCCAGGATCAACCGCTCCATCGCCTCGCGGGCCACGGCGCGGCGGACGGGATCGAAGCCGGAAAGGACGACGGCGTTCGGCGTGTCGTCGATCAACACGGTCACTCCCGTGGCCTGTTCGAAGGCGCGGATGTTCCGGCCCTCGCGGCCGATGATGCGGCCCTTGATGTCGTCGCCGGTGAGCGCGACGGTCGCGGTGGAGATGTCGGAGGTGTGGGTGCCGGCGTAGCGCTGGATAGCCACGGTGAGGATCTTCCGGGCGGTTTCCTCGGCGCGGACCTTGGCTTCCTCCAGGACGTTGCGCGCCAGCCGGGCGGCGTCGCTCATCGACTCGTCCTCGATCTGCTTGAGCAACTGCTCGCGGGCCTCGGCGGGATTGAGGCCGGAGATGCGGCTGAGCGCCTGCTTGTTCTGCTCGGCCAGTTCGCGGGCTTCCTTCTCCCTCGCCTCCAGCAAGGCCGCGCGCTGGTCGAGCTTGCGGGCCTCCGCCTGCACGAGTTCCTCGCGCCGCGCCACGTCGGCGGCGTTGCGTTCGGAAAGGGCCATCCGGTCGGTGGCGGCCTGCTCCACCAAGGAAGCCTGTTTGACACGTTCGGCGATCTCCGCCTCGGCTTTGCGCCGGGCCTGCATGGCCTCCTCGCTGGACGCCAGCCGCGCCTCGCGGATGAGCGCGTCGGCCTCGCGCCGGGCGGCGTCGAGCAGAGACTGCCGCTCCATGTCATGGGCAACCTTGAGGCTGCGCTGCTTCCAGCGGACCAGCCAATAACCGGCGGCTGCCCCGACAAAAAACACCGTCGTGCCGCCGATGAGACCTTCGGATAACGTCATTCGTCAAAACCGGCGTCAACCGGCGGCCAGCCGCCATTGCACCGGTGTCAGGATCGAGTTCATCAACCGGTCGTGAGGCTCCAGCGGAACCTCCCCGACCAGCTGCCATTCAAACAGCACTCCACAGCGATGACCGGAAACGTCCGCCAACAGGCGGTCGTAGAACCCCTTCCCTCTCCCCAGCCGGGCACCTTTCGCGCTGAACGCTAGCCCCGGCACCAAAACCAAGTCCAGAGGCTTTAACGGAACCACTGGAGCGGCGGCCGACGGTTCCCAGATGCCGAATTCGCCCCGCACCAAATCCCGTTCCCAATCCCGCACCGCCGCAGCTTCGTAGAGACCGGTCGCAGCGGAAAATCGCGGCAAAGCCACGGTCTTGCCTTCGCGGATCGCCCGTCGCAGCAACGGCGCAAGGTCCGGTTCATCCGCGCGCGCCGCGAAGGCCAGAATGCCCCGCGCCCCTTGCCAAAGCGGCAGCCCGGCCAACACGCGACACAACATCTCGGAATCCGCCGCGCGTTCCTCCGGCGTCATCGCCGCCAACCGGTGACGCTGCTCCGCGCGCAGGGCGCGTTTCTGTTCGAGCAATGTCATGGGAAGCGGAGAAACGCTGAACGCTGAACGCTGAACGCTGAGCGTCGAAGGCAAGCGCCGCCGCCCCCTGCTGCGACGTTCAGCGTTCGACGTTGGGCATTCAGCGTTTTCATTCCTTCTTCTTCCACGCCTCTTCCGCCAACGCCCGCCAGCGATCCACCCGGTCCTTGATCTTCTTCTCCGTCCCCTGCTCCGTCGGCTCGTAGTAGCGCAGCTTCGCGCCCAGGTAATCCTGGGGCACGAAATGGTCCGGGAAGTCGTGCGCGTATTGGTAGCCGACGCCGTGACCAAGGGTTTTCGAACCCTTGTAATGGCCGTCGCGCAGATGATCTGGAACCGGCAGCGTGCGGCCGTTCTTCACGTCGGCCAGCGCCTTGTCGATGGCCACGATGGCGGAGTTGCTCTTGTTGGCCGTCGCCAGATAGATCGTCGCCTCCGCGATGGGGATGCGCGCCTCGGGCCAGCCGACGAACGCCGCCGCCTCGTGCGCCGCCACCGCCAGGACCAGCCCCATCGGATCGCCCAAGCCGATGTCCTCCGCCGCCGAAATCAACATGCGCCGCGTGATGAAGCGCGGGTCTTCCCCGGCGTAGATCATCTTCGCCAACCAATAGAGGGCCGCGTCGGGATCGCTGCCGCGAATGGATTTGATGAAGGCCGAGATCGTGTCGTAGTGGCCGTCCCCGTCGCCGTCATAGACCACGGCCTTCTTCTGGATGCACTGCTCGGCCACCGCGAGGTCGATGCGGATTTTTCCATCGGCCGACGGCGCCGTGGTCAACGCGGCGATTTCCAATGACCCCAGCGCCTTCCGCGCGTCGCCGTCCGAAACCCTCGCCAAATGCGCCAACGCCTCCTCGGCCACGTCCAACGGCATGTGACCCAGCCCCCGCTCCGGCAGGGCCACCGCGCGCCGGAGCAAGCCGAGCAGATCCTCCTCGGAAATGGGTTTCAGCTCGAAGATCTGGGAGCGCGAGACGAGCGGTGCGTTGACGAAGAAAAACGGATTGTGCGTCGTCGCGCCGATCAGCCGGACCACGCCCGACTCCACGTCGGGCAACAGGACGTCCTGCTGGGCTTTGTTGAAGCGGTGGATCTCGTCGATGAAAAGGATAGTCGGCTGGCCCGAGTTCTCCAGGCGGTTGCCGGCAGCGGCCAACACGCGGCGCATGTCCGCCACGGTCGATTCCACGCCGCTCAACCGCTCAAAGCGGCACTTCGTGCGCGCGGCGATGATCTGGGCCAACGAAGTCTTGCCCACGCCTGGCGGCCCGTAGAAAAGCAGCGACTGGATACGGTCCGCCTCGATGGCGCGCCGCAGCAACATGCCGTGGGCGAGGATGTGCTGTTGGCCGACGTATTCCTCCAGCGTGCTCGGCCGCATCCGCGCCGCCAGCGGCTGCGCCGCCGTGGCCGAACGCACCGCCGACGGCGCGGCGGGAGCGGCGGGCGGAGGCGAGAAGAGGTCGTCGTTCGGCATAAACAAAAAGCCCGTCCGGTCAGGACGGGCTTTGTAGTCTGCCGTTGCCGCTGCGGGCAACCGGCAAAGATTTT
>CAMLMI010000025.1 GCA_946480965.1 uncultured Verrucomicrobiales bacterium
GGCCGTCGGTCTTGGTCGTGCGGGGCAGGACGGCGAAGGGGAGACTGATTTCGCTCATGGTCGGAGAAATTGGGGCTGCGGAGTTGCGGTTCAGGACTGGCTGGCGGCCACGGTGGCGCGGGTGCGGTCGATGATCTCCTTCACCTTCCAGGTGAGGCCATCGACCTTGGTGATGCCCTTGATCTTGGGATCGGCGTAGCGGGCGCGGAGGACGGCGGCGAACTGGCCGTAGCCGTAGAAACCCTCGTCGTTCATCTCCACCACTAAGACGTGGCGGAAGCCCTTGAAGATCTCCTCCACGCCGTTGGGCAGCGGATTGATGTGCTTGAAGTGGAGCGAGGAGACGGCGTCGCCCATCGCGCGGAACTTGTCCACGGCTTCGCGGATCGGGCCTTGGGTGCTGCCCCAACCGACGAGCAGGATCTGGCCTTCGTTCGGGCCGTAGGTCTTGGGCGTGGGGAGCTCGGAGGCGAGCTTCTTGAGCTTGTTGCGGCGCTTGGCCGTCATCTGCACGTGCAGCTTGGGAGAACCGGTCGGATGGCCCAGTTCGTCGTGTTCCAGTCCGGTGACGACGGGATATTTGCCGCTGGCGACGCGCGTGCCCGGAGCCAAATGGCGGGTGACGCCGTCCGGCGCGGAGAGGTCGTAGGGCTTGTGGTCGGCCACGGCGCTGTAGTCGGGCGAGATGTCCTGGAAGAGCTCCTTCAGGTTCGGCTCGACGAACGCCTCGATGCGGGTGGCGATGCCCTGGTCGGTCAGGATGAAGACCGGCGTGCTGTATTTGCGCGCGATGTTCACCGCTTCGATCGCGGTGTAGAAGCAGTCCTCCACGCTGGCCGGAGCGAGCACCACGCGCGGGCTGTCGCCGTGGCCGCCGAAGCAGGCGATGTTGAGGTCCGATTGCTCGACGTTCGTCGGCATTCCAGTTGAGGGACCGCCGCGCTGCACGTCCACGATCACCAAGGGCATTTCCGCCATCGACGCCCAGCCGATGGCCTCGGTCTTGAGCGAGATGCCGGGGCCGGAGGAACCGGTCACGGCCACGCGGCCGCCCCAGCTCGCGCCGATGGCCATGGAGACGGAGGCGATCTCGTCCTCGCACTGCATGAAGGTGCCGCCGTATTTCGGAAGCTCTTTGCGGAGCAGCTCCATGATGTCGGACCAAGGGGTGATCGGATAACCCGCGCCGAAGCGGACGCCGGCGGTGATCAGGCCGTAGGCGAGGGCTTCGTTGCCGTTCATCACCACCTGCTGGTGGCCCTTCAGGTCGGCGTGCTGGAACTGGTAGGTCTTGAGCAGATTCTGCAGCTGGTGGCTGTAGCCGGCCATGAAGCAGGTGATGGCGGTCTCGGCCACCTTGGGGTCCTTCCCGGCGAAGCGCTCGTTGATCAGCTTCTTCAGCTTGTCGAGGTTCAGGTCGTAGATGCGGGCGAGGAGGCCGAGGGTATAGACGTTCTTGCCCTTGTCGCGGCCGGTGCCGCCGATGGCCTCGACGGTGAGGGAGGAAATGGGCACGCCCACGTGGCGGTATTTCTCCAGGTTCTCGGGCTTGAACTCGGTGACGTGGTCGGAGTCGTAGAGAACGATGCCGCCGAGCTTCACGGAATTGAGGTGGCCCTCGTAGCTGTGCTGATAGAAGGCCACGAGCATGTCCGCCTCGTCGCCGGCGCTGAGCACCTCGCCGGAACCGATGCGGACCTGGAAGATGGAGGGGCCGCCGGAGATGGTGGCGGGAATGGTCATGAAGGTCATGACCTCCTGCTCGCTGCGCCCGGCGAGCCGCGCGAGGAAACCGCCGATGGCCTGGATGCCGTCCTGGGAATTGCCGGCGATGCGGATGACTGCTTCCTGGATGTGGGTGATCTTGGGGGAACCGCTGGAAGACTCGGCGGTCGATAAGGCGTCGCTCATGGTGTGGGACAAAATTCGCCCCGATAAATGGCCACGGACCGGGGTCCTGGGCCGTTGATATTGGGTTCGCGGGCGACGCTAACAGCGGTCCTAGACGTGTCAACGCCCGCTTGGACAGGCGCGAAAAACTTCGCTGTTTACAGGCCGAAGACCCCCGTTACTGTCCTGCGGCAAGGACTCCCAAATGAAGAAAATCGAAGCCATCATCAAGCCGTTCAAGCTCGACGAAGTGAAGGAAAGCCTGACCTCCGTCGGCGTCGAAGGGCTGACCGTGACCGAGGTGAAGGGCTTCGGCCGGCAGAAGGGCCACACCGAGATCTACCGCGGCAGCGAATACACCGTGGACTTCCTGCCCAAGCTCAAGATCGAGCTGGTGGTGGCCGACGCGAACGTGGCCGCCGCCGTGGAAGCCATCGTCAAGGCGGCCAAGACCGGCAAGATCGGCGACGGCAAGGTCTTCGTCAGCCCGGTCGAAAACGCCATCCGCATCCGCACCGAAGAGACGGGCGAGAACGCGGTTTGAGACCTCCCGCTCAAGAAGCCTACGGAAAACGCCGGCCGCAGCGACTGCGGCCGGCGTTTTCATTTTCCAACTGGAGAATCAGAGACCGAGCAGGCGCTTGATCTCGGATTCCAGCTTCTCGCCCCGGGCTTCGGACGAGGCGATCTTGCCCTCCTTGTCCAAGAGGAACATGGCGGGGATGGCCTGGATGCCGAACTTCTGGCCGAGGTCGTTTTCCCAGCCCTTGCCGTCGAAGTATTGCGGCCAGGTCATGCCTTGCTTCTCGGTGAAGGCGATCATCTTCTTCTTGTCGCCGGGATCGGACTCCAGGGAGATGCCGACGATCTCGAAGCCCTTGTCGTGATACTTCTTGTAGTTCTCCACGATGTTCGGGATCTCGGCGATGCAGGGGCCGCACCATGTGGCCCAGAAATCGATGAGCACCACCTTGCCGCGCATCTTGGCGAGGTCCACCTCGGTGCCGTCCACGGCGGTGAACTTGATCTTGGCGAGTTCGGTTTCGCGGAGGGTCTGGATGCGCTTCTCCTCGGCGGCTTCCTTTTCCTTTTCAGCCACGATGGCGGCACCGACGGGCGTGGTCTTGATCTTGGCGAGGAAGGCCTCGGCTCCGGAGGGATCGGCGCGTTGGAGGAAGTCGATGTAGATCTCGGCGATCTTGGCGCCGGTGTCGTCGGGGAACTTTTCCAGCAAGCGGTCGGTCAACGGGGCCAGCACGGACAAGTCGGGTTTGGCGTCGGGCGCGCCCGCGCTGTGGCTGGCCTGGATGCAGAGCCACTGGTAGGCGCCGAGGCGTTGGCGGGTGCTGGCGTCGGCTGCTTCGGCCGCTTCTGCCATGCGCGGGGTGTGTTCCTTGCGGAAGTTCTCCGTGGCCTCGGTGTCCAGCTCCACGTTGGCGTAGCCCGGAGCCTCGTCGAAGCCGGGCTTGAAGCCCTTGAAGTAGATCGGGGCGGTGTAGCCCATCTGCACGATGGCTTCCCAGCGGCGCGGGTCCTTGGGGTGCTTCTTGGCGAAGGCCAGGCCCTGCTCGGCGAAGTTCGAGAACTTCTTGTTGATCAGCTCCCAATACTCGCGCTTCTGGGGCGTGGTGCCATCAGGGAGCTTTTCCCGGTAACCGGCCCACAGCGCGTCGTGCTCCTTGTCGGCTTCGGACTTGGCGGAGGCTTCCGCCGCCGGTGCAGCGGGCGGCTCCGCCGCGACGAGAGGCAGCGCCATCCAGCCGAGGGCCAGGGCAAGGGTGGGAAGCGAGGCGCGGGAAAGACGGCGGCCAAGAGGCGTTTTCATGGCTCGCTATCAGACGCCGCCGTTTGCCGGGGTCAATGGCCAATTGGCTGTTCGCTCCTCAGAACGCGGTTCCGGCTCAGATCGCCTCGATGATCAGGGCGGTGGTGTTGTCCCGGCCGGAACTCTGCACGGACGACGCCACCAGGCGCGCGGCCGGGCCGGTCTCGATCTCTGACGGGGCGTCGAGCCGGAGCAGATCCGCGATGTTGTGGTCGTAGAGGCCGTCCACCAGGCCGTCGGAGCAGATCAGGAAACGGTCGCCGCGCTCGTAGCCCACGGCGCCGACCTGGGGATCGACGAACTGGTTGCCGCCGCCGAGGGATTTCTGGAGCACGCTGCGGCGGGGATGGGTCCGGGCTTCGCGTTCGTTGATCTTGCCGTTGCGGAAGAGCCAGCCCACGTAGGTGTCGTCGTGGGAGAGCTGCTTGATCGGTCCGCCATTCGCCGGGAGATAATAGATGCGGCTGTCGCCCACGTGGCCGAAATACATCCAGCCAGGCGTGAACCAGCAGAGGCTCAGGGTGGCCTCCATGCCCCGGCATTCGTCGTAGGCCCCACCGACATAGACCAGCGCCTTGTGGATCTGGGTGAAGAGCTCCGGCAGAACGTCGGTGAATCCCGGAGCCAAGCCCTTGGCGCGTTGCTGGAAGGAACGGGGCAACAGCGAGGTGATCTTCTCCACGGTGATGCGGCTGGCCAGTTCGCCCGCCTTGGCCCCGCCCATGCCGTCGCTCACGGCGAAGGCGTAGTCGGCCTGCTGGAGGGAGGCTTGGCCGTATTTGCCGAGGCGATGCACCTCGCGGCCGTCGAAGGTGACGGCGAGGAAGGCGTCCTCGTTGTTCTGGCGGACTTTGCCGCGGTCGGTGCTGCCGGACCATTTCAGGCCGGGGGAACCGCCGTTCGAGACAGTGGAATCCATGGGTTCGGGCATCATTCGGAATCGGGGAGGATCGTGGCGAACTCGAAGTCGATCACGCAAAAACGACCGTCGGAATGGCGGTAGGTGATGTTCCGCAGTTCGGCGTCGTCGTGCCGCACGCCGTAGTGTTCCAGGCCGGCGAAGATCTCTCGGATACGGGCTTCGTCCATGCGCTCGACCCGGCGGCCGCAGTTGGTGGTGACGATGCGGAGTTTTTCCGGATCGGCCTCCAGCAGGCGCGGCACGAAGTCGCAGCCCTTGGCCTCCAGCAGCTGAAGCACCTTCACCTCCTTGTCGTAGCGCGCCCGGGCATCGGGTCCGTGATAGGCCTTGACCACGCGACCGTCGAAGGTGAGATGCACGGTCGCGCGCAGGGTGTCCTTCACTTTGAGCATGGGGATGAGCTAACCGGATCTTGCGGGGAGGCAATCCCTAGTTTTGTTCACGGTTGCCATTAGCCGCACGAACGGCGGCAACCCCGCAAGTTGTCCACGCTGGCCAGTTTGGAACAGGCTGGCCAAACCGGATCATCCGGTCGAAGGCGACGGGAACGACGGGCGGAGAAGGTCGGCTTGAGGCGGCGGAACGCGAAACCGCGTATTCCAAGCGGAGAAGCCACCGCGGCCTTGCTTCTTGAAGGCGGACCGGCATCGTGTCGCGCCGTCACGGCATCCTAAGTGCTGAACCAAATTTCTGCGTTAGGAACTTAACAATAGAATCCTTCATTCCACTTCCATGGCGAAATACAAATTGGAATACCTGTGGCTCGACGGTTACGAGCCCGTCCCGAACCTCCGCGGCAAGACCCAGATCAAGGAATTTGCCAGCTTCCCCAAGCTGGAAGAACTCCCCATGTGGGGCTTCGACGGCAGCTCCACCCGTCAGGCCGAAGGCCGCAGCTCCGACTGCATGCTCAAGCCCGTGGCGGTCTATCCCGACTCCACCCGCAAGAACGGCGTGCTCGTCATGTGCGAAGTCATGATGCCGGACGGCAAGACCCCGCATCCCAGCAACACCCGCGCGAACATCCCCGATGATCCGGGCGCCTGGTTCGGCTTCGAGCAGGAGTATTTCCTCTACAAGAACGGCAAGCCCCTCGGCTTCCCGGAATCCGGTTTCCCCTATCCGCAGGGCCTCTACTACACCGGTGTCGGCTACGACGCCGTGGGTGACATCGCCCGCGAGATCGTCGAGAAGCACCTCGACCTCTGCTTGGACGCCGGCATCAACCACGAGGGCATCAACGCCGAAGTGGCCAAGGGCCAGTGGGAATTCCAGATCTTCGGCAAGGGTTCCAAGAACGCCGCCGACCAGGTCTGGGTGGCCCGCTACCTGATGATGCGCCTCTGCGAAAAGTATGGCGTGGACGTGAACTGGCACTGCAAGCCCCTCGGCAAGGACGTGGATTGGAACGGCTCCGGCATGCACTCCAACTTCTCCACCACCCACATGCGCGAAGTGGGCGGCAAGGAATACTTCGAGGCCCTCATGGCGGCGTTCGACAAATACAAGAACGAGCACATCGCCGTGTATGGACCGGACAACCACCTCCGTCTGACCGGACTCCACGAGACCCAGTCCATCGACAAGTTCAACTACGGCGTGGCCAACCGCGGCGCCTCCATCCGCGTGCCCCACAGCTTCGTGAACAACGGCTACAAGGGCTACCTGGAAGACCGCCGTCCGAACTCCCAGGGCGATCCCTACGCCATCGCCGGCCGCATCCTCCAGACGATCGCGACCGTCCCGCTCAAGTAAGCCGGACCGGACCGCTCCTGCGGTTCAAACGAACAGAGCCGCCGTGGTTCACGGCGGCTCTTTTTGCTTTCGGAGCGCGGAGCATCCGCTCCGCTGCGGGCAACTTCTGCGCAACAGGACGCCTTGGCGGAGCGATGCTCCGCGCTCCGGCTCACGCCGCTGCCGCCACGCACGGAGCCAGCACCGCGTCCTTCATCCCGTGGATGATCTTCTTGTCCGCCGGGCAGAGCGTCGCCAACACGCCGCCGAGCTGCGGTTTCGCCGAGTCAATCTCGCCGTGGACAAAGTAGTAGGGGCAGAGCCGCGCCCGGGCCGGCATCGGTTCCACCGTGCCAGTCGCGAAATTGAACCAGGCCGAATCCACCACGCGCGTCTTGTGGAATCTTTGCAGCACATACGGTGAACGGGGGAACGCCTCCAGCGCCTTGTCCACCGCCACAGACCATTCGCCCGCCGACAGATCGCTGCCAAGATACACGCCGCGCGAACCCCAAGCCTCTTCGGAATAGCCGGACACCTTCAGGATCAGCTCCCGCTCCCGCTGCGACAGCGTCTTGAGCTGCCGCCAATCGGTCAGTCCTAGCTCCGGATAAGCCGCGTGCGGCGGCAACGGCGCGGGGTCCACCACCCAGGTGTAGGGGATGTGCTTCAGCAGCCGGTTGAGAAACGCCTCGCCCAGCTCCTGTCGCCAGTGCTCGCGCAGGTTGCGGTTCCACAGCAGCGCGAAGAGCAGCTTCTCCTCGAAGATCGGCTTGGGCGGCGGCGTCAACCGCAGCCGCTTCTCCGCCGCGCGGGCGAAGATTGCTTGGGCATTGGCCACGTTCGCCGTGTCGAACAGCTCGAAAAACCGATAGACCGCGTCCCCATCGGCGAAGTCCGTGAACTCCGAACTCCGAACTCCGAACTCCGAACTTCCAGATTGGTTCAGCTCCTCCGCCAACCACGCCATCTCCGGCCGATAACCGCCGGCTTCTTCCGAGACGACCAAGTGGACCCGCTCCGCCGCGCCGAAGATCCCGGCGAATCCGTCGTGCATCCCGCGTTCGCCGCCGAGCAGTCGCTCGCCCATTCCGAGCCGATGGTAGGTCTGGTTCAACCACGCGGTCAGACCGATGCCGCCCGGCACGCTGTCCAGCTCGGTGATGTGGAAGCCGTCTTCCGTCAGGAGAATGTCGGGCCGGATGACCCTTGGAACCTCGCTCTTGAAGGCGGCCTGGCGCTGAAGGGCGACCAGCCAGTCGGGTTTGCCCTGGTCGAGCAGCGCCGCGATCCACGCCGGCTGTTTCCCTTCCACGCTGCGGCGATAGAGCAGGTTCACCGCGCGGTAGAATTGGAGCAGCACGCGGCCGAGCGACTCGATCTCTTTGGCCAGCTTCGCGTCCAAGGCGAACGGCTCCGGCGAAATCCGCCAATGCTGGTCGGTGAACAGCCCCCCGGCGGGCAGGGCGTCACGGATGGCTTGGGCGCGGTCGGCGGGGGATGAAGTCACAGAACGCCTTCGTAGATCTCGCGCAACGGGCAAGTCAGCTCGATGGAACGGAACACAGCCGCCGCCTCCACCCCTTCGAACGTTTCGCAGGTCCAGAGCGGATCGGCCCGGCGATGGACCCGGACCCGCGCCTTGTCCTGCTCCACCAGGACATATTCCTCCAACGTATCGATGAAGCGGTAGGCGAAGAGCTTTTCGCGTCGATCCACCGACTCGGTGCTGGGCGACAACACTTCGATGATCAGCTTGGGATGTTCCACCCACAACGGATGCGTGTCGCGCGGATCGCAGGTCACCATCAGGTCGGGGTAGTAGAAGATGTCGCCGGAAGCCGGGGTCAGGTGGAGCTTCACGTCTGCGAAGTAGAGGTGGCCCTTGCTGTTCCGAACCCGCTGCTGGATCAACCCGAAGAGGTTTCCGGCGATTTCGTTGTGAGCCCGCGTCTCGCCCGCCATCGCGTGGACCACGCCGCCGACGTATTCGTGGCGCGACTGGGCCTTCTCCTCCGTGGTCAGATACTCGGCCACGCTGACCACTTCGTATTGTTCCGCCGCAGACATGGAACGGACGATGGCGGCGTTCCCAGTTTCGCGCAAGACGGCGGCCCGAGCACATCAAGCCTCGGGTATCGGCCCGCTCATTGCACGCCGCCCTGTGCCGCCGCGGACGCGTAGCGCCGGAGCTCGAGCCGGGATGCAGCCCCATTGCTCTTCAGCCACTGTTCGATGATCGAGGCCGACTGCACCGGGTATTTGTTGTTCCAGTGTCCAAGCCCGTGCAGTGCGCTTTCCAGGCACGCTTCATGATCTATCCGCAGGGCTGCGGCCATGACCGCCAAACATGCGCTGTCGGTTCCTTGCTGTTCTGGATTCTCCGGCTTGCCGTGGAACGGGCACACGTCCCACAACATGTAGCAAACCCCGTTTACCGGATTGTCCAAACACTCACCCAAGTGGCTCAAGCCCTCCGTGCACAGATTGCGAAAGCACTTTTCATAAAGAGGGACCAAGGCCCGGATCGCACGCCGGCGGAGTTCCCATGGGATCGGATCATCCCGCATCAGAAAACCCAGGTCGCTCAATGAAGAATTCCAGGTGTAGGAAAGCCCATCGGCAATCTGTGTTTTGGAGTATCTCCGCATCCAGTAGTCGGGATCTTCATAGGTCTTGGCCATGAACTGGACCGTTTCCGCTCCGGGAACATCCCATGCCGGCCCCGAATCGTTCCCAAAAACCCAATGGTTGCTTCCGTCACTTTCTGGCCGATCGAAAAGGTAGGCCAGCCATTCATCGAACGAGGCCTCCTTGATCATCCGATGGACGACGTGTGGTCGGCTCGGATCGACGATCTCCTCGAGTTTCATCCCCTCACCTGCCCGGTGCCGAAGCCCAGCCACTTGTAGCTGGTCAGCTCGTCGAGACCCATCGGGCCGCGCGCGCCGATCTTGTCGGTGCTGATGCCGATCTCGGCGCCCATGCCGAATTCGCCGCCGTCGGTGAAGCGCGTCGAGGCGTTCCAATACACCGCCGCGGAATCGACCTCCGCCAGGAACTTCCGCGCGGTTGCCTCGTTCGCCGTCACGATGCTGTCCGAGTGGGCCGACCCGTAGGTCGCGATGTGGTCGGTGGCCGCGTCCACGCCGTCCACCACGCGCACGTTCAGGACGTAGTCGTTGTATTCGGTGAAGAAGTCAGTGTCGTGGGCGGACTTCAGCTTGGAAACCTGGCCGTTGAAATGCCCGTCGAGAATGGCCAGTGCGCGTGGGTCGCAGCGGAACTCCACGTCCTTCTCCGCCATCTTTGCCGCCACCTCCGGCAGGAACTTGGCGGCGATCGGCGCATCCACCAGCAGCGTCTCCATCGCGTTGCAGACGGCGGGGCGGTGGCACTTGGCGTTCACGGCGATGGCCGACGCCATGGCCAGATCGGCCTCGCGGTCCACGAAGACGTGGCAGACGCCCTTGTAGTGTTTGATCACCGGCACCTTGCTGCACTCCGTGACTGCGCGGATCAGGCTCTCGCCGCCGCGCGGCATGCAGAGATCCACGTATTGGGTGAGCGACAGCAGCGCGGGAATGGCCTCGCGGTCGGTCGTGGGCACCACCTGGATGGCGTCGGTCGGAAAGCCGGGGAACGCCTTGGCGGCGGCGGCGAGCATGACCTGGGCGATGGCGGTGTTGGAGTTCAAGGCCTCCTTGCCGCCGCGCAGGATCGTCGCGTTGCCGGTCTTGAAACAGAGGCTGGCGGCGTCGGCCGTCACGTTGGGACGGGACTCGTAGATGATGACGATGACGCCGATGGGGACGGAAACCTTCTGGAGCTTCAGGCCGTTGGGCCGGGTGCGCTCATCCAGCACGCGGCCGACGGGATCGACCAGCGCCGCGACCTCGCGCAGGCCTTGGGCCATGCCGACGATGCGGGCGTCGTCGAGGCGGAGGCGATCCAGCATGGCCTTGCTGAGGCCGGCCTTGGCGCCGGCTTCCATGTCGATGGCGTTGGCCTGCTGGATGGCGGGCTTGGCCTTCTCCAGGGCGTCGGCCATGGCGAGGAGCACGCGGTTCTTCTCGTCGGTGGTCAAACGGGCCAAGGCGCGCGCCGCCGCTTTGGCGCGCCGCGCGAGATCCGTCATCTGGTCCAGCAGAGTCATAGAAGGAAGCTATGGAGAGAGTGCTCGGTGGCAAGCGCAGCTGCTGCGTCGTTTGGGCTAGCCTGAGTTTCGCTCAGCAAAGCGCGAAAACTGATTCATCTAACATGGGCGAACCCCAAATAAGGAACGAAGACTTTGGACATCTCCCGTAGCTGTGATGTGAGCCAATTTAGCTCAATGAGCTCAGCTTCGATATGTTTGGATCGTTCTTCACCCACCGGCATCAGTTCATATTTCTTCTGATGCGTCCGCATATCGAGGGCTCTGTTGCGGATTTGGTCGAGATATTTGACCACCGACGAATCGAACAAAAACTCTGCGTCAGAAGTTCCTGCAAAAAAGTGAACAAGTCTGAATCTTCAAAACGAGCTTCTCTAAAAATGACTGAGAGAAACTTGCGGGTGGATTCATAGACTTTGTAGCGCCGATCAAACAGATCCAGTCGGAGTTTGTTTCGAGCTACGCGCCATTGTTGGTAAGCGATGGATGCTACCATCAGTCCAACAATGAAAGTGGCTATGGGACCAAGTATTGGAACCCACACCATCCACGTGCTCGCGCTTTCCTCCATAGGCTCAGATCACTTCACCAACCCCACCGCCTTCAGCGTGGCGGCGAGCTTCTCGCGGCTCTTGGAGGTGATGGGCACGAGCGGCAGGCGGATCTCCTCTTCGCAGAGGCCCATCATGTTCAGCGCGGCCTTCACCGGCGCGGGGTTGCTCTCGATGAAGAGGTCCTTGAAAAGGGGGTAGAGCTTGTAGTGGAGCTTCTGCGCGACGTCGAACTTGCCCTTGGCGCAGGCCTGCACGAGGTGGACGACTTCCTTGGGCGCAACGTTGGACGCCACGCTGACGACGCCGTGCGCGCCGCAGCTCATGAAGGGCAGGGTCAGGCCGTCGTCGCCGCTCAGGATGGTGAAGTTCTTGCCCAGCGCGGCGCGGAGCTGGCTCACGCGGTCCACGTTGCCGCCGGCTTCTTTGATCGCGACGATGTTGGTGCTGTCGTGCACCAGGCGGTCCACGGTCTCCACCGCGATCTCCACGCCGCAACGGCCGGGGATGCTGTAGAGGACGATGGGCAGCTTGGTGGCGCGGGCCACGGCGTGGAAGTGCTGGAAGAGGCCTTCCTGCGTGGGGCGGTTGTAGTAGGGGGCAACCTGGAGCGAGGCGTCGGCACCGGCTTCCTCGGCGGCCTTGGTCAGGTGGATGGCCTCGTCGGTGGCGTTGCCGCCGGTGCCGGCCATGACCTTGATCTTGCCCTTCGCGAACTTGACCGCGAGGCGGATGATCTCGATGTGCTCCTCGACGGTGACTGTGGGGGATTCGCCGGTGGTGCCGACGGGCACGATGCCGTCCACGCCGCCCTTGATCTGCGCTTTGACCAACCGCTCCAGAGCGGGGACATCGAGCTGGCCGTTCTTGAACGGCGTGACAATGGCGGTGTAGGTGCCGGTAAGCATCATAAGGGCGGAGAAAATCAGGAAATCCCGCCGTTTTGGAAAGCGGGTTTTTCGAGGCCGCCCGTGCGGAGCGATGGAGCGAACAGTTGGATTGGTCCCGGCGCGGGGGTAGAAGTTCTCCGCCCATGAAGATGCTCGCGCCGGTCCTGGCTTGGATGTCCCTCGTTGTCGGCTGCTCCCATCCGGTCGAGCAGACGATCATCTATCCGGACTCGCCGAAGCGGGCTGCGGCCCTGAAGCCGATGGAAGCGGCCGCTTCCGTGATTCCTGCCCCGGCGACCAATGCGCCGGTTGCGGCGGCGGCGATTCCGCCAACTGTTACGGTCGGCGAGGGAGGGTTGAAGGTATGGTTTCGTCCTTGGGACCGGTTCCAAGTGGCGGGTGGAACGGTTCACTTCGGCTCCAGAGGGGAATCTCCCACGGGAGCCCGTTTTCAGTGGCAATGCGACGGCCAGGACATTCCCGGGGCGACCAACGCCGTTCTCGGGCTGACCAACGTGACCACCCGCCACGAGGGCCGCTATCGCGTGGTCGTGGCCAACGACCTTGGAACGGTGACGAGCGCCGAGTCGCGCTTCCGGCTGTTGCCGCCGCCCACGCTGGTTTCCAAGTTTCCCGAGCCGGAACTGGAGGTTCCGTATCAGAGCGACGTGAGCCTGGGCGTGGTCGTCGAGGCTCCGGGACAGACGAACGGGTTTCCCCTGCACTACCGCTGGAGCCACAACGGCACCAATCTGACGATCTACAACCTGCCCGCGCCGAATCCGCCCACCCACACCTTTCCGGCCAATGCGGACAGCACCTATTCGCTGGTGGTGTCCAACGCGGCCGGAAGCGTCTCCAATGAATGGAAGGTTCGCGTGAGGTTCAACACCCTGTCCTACGAAATCGCGACCAACCTCGCGGCCCGGACCCGGGGCCGGAGCGGCAGCTTGGCCGACATGCGACTCGTCACTGGCTGGGGCTACCAGTTCTACACCGCCACGAACCTGCATCTGCTGTCTGGCGTCCGGTGGTCCACCAACTGTTGGTTGAGCGGGGTGCAGGGACTGACGGCCACGCCGATCTCGATGAGCAACAACTTGGCCGGGCAGACGATGCTGACGATGGTTTCGCCCCGCCACTATGTGTCCGCAACCCACATCGGCGTCGGCCATCGCGGGGTGACGCTGGCGTTTCTCGATCGGGACAACCGGCTGCATTGGCGGCGCATCCTGAAGGAAACGGCGCTGAACGACGACGTCTCGGTGGGCATCCTCGACCAGGATCTGCCGCCCAGCGTGGGCTTCCTGCCCGTGCTTCCGCCCGACTTCAACGACTACCTGCCGCGCCACCCCCACACGCCGGTCCAAGGCATCGGCCAGAACCAGGATCTCTGCGTCTTCACCCATTCCCTGATGCTGGACGACCGGCAGTCGGTTTGGTGGAACCTGGAGAAGGCCGTGCCGTTCGGGGCCGGGACCAATTGGAACGTGCGGGTGCGGGGCGGCGATTCGTCGTTGCCCGTGCGCCTGCTCCTCCGCGACCAACTGGTGCTGGTCACGCAGTATCACACGGCGCAATCGGGTCCGATGCTCGCCACCCGCCATGAGGCCATCAACCGGGCGATGCGCGCGCTGTCGGTGGAGCAGCGGTTGAAGTCGGACTACCAGTTGACCCCGTTCTCCCTGGCCGCTTGGCCGAAACTCCACGGCAAGCGGGCGAGGTAGGCCGGGCCGGAGCTGTCTTGCGGAAAACCAAGACGGAAACGGTGGAAGCAAGGCGTCCGCTCCCCCCGGTCTGTGGCCACCCTCACCCCATCCGCTGGGGTGAGGGTTCATGCCACCAGGGTCACTCGTCGCTGGGTTTCAGCCAACGGGCCGAGTCGGTCAGGAAGAGCTGTTCGGGCAGGAAGCCGGGCGGCAGTTGCTTGAGCGGGAAGCCGGTGGGGACCTCCTGCTTGATGATGCTTTCGGCGACGAATTTGCCCCAGGTGGCGCGTCCGGCCTTGGCCATCTCGGTCTGGAACGGACGATCGATGGTCGCGGGCGTTAGGTAGAGGCCGGAGATGGTCTGCATCTCGTCGTTGATGGTGTAGAACTCGTCCTTGGAATCGAGCGTCAGGCCCACCGCGCGGCGCTGGCCATACCACGCCAGGGCCCACGGCACGTCGGTCATGGTGAGCTCCTTTTCGCCCATCCATTTCCCGACCTGCGAGACGACCGGCGGGTAGTAGGGTGGATACGCGACGGGATTGGTGGTCGGGGGCAGGAGCTGGAAGCCGAGCGACAGTCCGGACACGGCCACGAAGCCCACGAGCGCCCCGGTACGGAGCGGCGGGAAGCTGATGTCGATCTGGTCGAGCAGCACGTTGAAGAGCACGGCACCGAAGATGACGACGAGCGGGAGGAGGAAGACGAGGTAGTTCTCCGTGTTGATGTCGGGGTTCGCTTCGGACAAGTGCGTCCGGCCCACGGCCTGGGCGATGGAGAGGGGAATGATGGCCATGACCACGAACCAGCGGAGGCGGCGGCGGGTCGAGTTCTGGAACGGCAACAGCAATCCGGGCAGGAAGAACGCGGCGGCCCAGGTCGCGCCTAGGCGCGGCAGCTCCGAGGAGACGACCTCGCGCAGGTTGACGACGAGCTTGCGGGTGACGGCGGAGAAGCCGGCGGAGAACTCGCGGTTGAACTCGGGCTTGTCGCCTTCCTCGCCCTTGACCAGGCGGAACTCCAGCGAGCGGCTGAGCGTGTCGCCGGGGAAGGCCGACGTGGCGGCCAGCGGCGCGTAGCCGGCGAGGCCGAAGGGATTTCCGCTGAGGCCGACATTGCGCACGCACCACGGCGTCAGCACCGCGAGGAAGGCGATCAACATGGCCAGCGAACCCGCCAGACGGATGCGCGGCGACCAGAGGATGACGAAGAGCAGCGCGGGCAGGATCAGGAGGCCGAACGAATACCGCGTGAGCGCGCCGACGCCGATGATGAGCCCGGCGACGGCCGCCAAGGCCACCAGCTTGAGCGGCGAGGCCTGGGCGTCGGGCGACATTTCGCCTTCGTCCATCGACGTCAGCACCCAGGCGAGCGCGAGGAAAATGACGATCACCAGCAGCGTGGAGGTGCCGGACACGCTGAACTTCCACAGCACGCTGTTCAGCCCCAGCACGGCGGCCGCGAGCCAGGCCACCTGCGAATCGAAGAGCCGCCGGGCGAGGAAGAAGGTCTGGAGAATCACCACGAGCAGCAGCACCTGGTTGACGATCGTGATCAGCACCTCGGGCTGGTAGCGGCTGAATTCGGACTTCCTCGGGTTCGTGACCTCGTAGTCGAAGGGCAGCACCTTCATCAGCCCGGCGAGGAAGACGGGATAGACGGGCGCGTGGGAAAGGTCGGGGTGTTCCTGCGTCGGCTTGAGCAGCGGGCTGCCGTCTTCGCGGTGGCTCTGGACGAGGTGCAGGCTGAACGGCCGGACGGTGTCGGTGGCGAAGCCGCGGCCCTCGGAGATGTTGCGGGCCAACTGGGCGGTGTCCATCGCCTCCTCGGAACCGAAGTTGCGGTAGCAGCGCAGATCATAGACGACCGCCAGCGCCGCCAGGGCGATGAAGGCCAGCACCACGCGGATGCCCTTGACGCCCGAGCCCTCCTCCAGTTTGTGGATCAGTTCTTGCAGTTGGACCATGTCAGTATTCTTCGAGGTGATAGGTGTGCAGCTTGCGGTGCAGTGTCCGGCGGCTCATGCCCAGCTTGTGGGCGGCGAGCGTGCGGTTCCCGCCCGTCTCCTGCAACGCACGGATGATGAGCTGCTTTTCGGCTTCCTTGACCGAGAGCGCCGGGGCGGCGGCGGCCGCCGCGCCCTCCGCCTGTCCGGCTCCCAGCGCGGCCGGAACGGTCTCGGTCGAAGGAGCGCGCACCGCCGCCGGCAGGTCGCGCAGGGTGATGCGTTCGCCGCGCGCGAAGACGATCGCGTGCTCGATGGCCGTGCGCAGCTCGCGCACGTTGCCCGGCCACGGATGGCGCATCAGCCCTTCCAGCGCATCGACGGTGAAATCCTTGATCGCCTTCCCGTTCTCCTTCGCCAGCTCCTTGAGGAAGGCCTGGGCCAGCAGCGGAATGTCCGCCGAGCGCTCGCGCAGCGGCGGCATGAAGATCTCCACCACCTTGAGCCGGTAATAGAGGTCCTCGCGGAACGTCCCGGCCTTCACCAGATCCTCCAGCCGCTTGTTCGTCGCGGCGATCAGGCGGACATCGGCCGTCAACGTCTTGCCGGAACCGACGCGCTCAAAGGTCCGTTCGCCGAGGAACCGCAGCAGCTTCACCTGGATGGCGGGATCGATCTCGCCGATCTCGTCGAGGAAGAGCGTGCCGCCCTGCGCCTGCTCGAAGCGGCCGATGCGCCGCTCGTTCGCGCCGGTGAACGCGCCGCGCTCGTGGCCGAAGAGCTCGCTCTCCAGCAGGGTGGGGGAAAGCGCCGCGCAATTGACCGAGACCAGCGGGGCCTTGGCGCGCGGGCTGAGGCGGTGGATCGCCTTCGCGATGACTTCCTTGCCGGTGCCGCTCTCGCCCTGGATCAGCACGGTGGTCTTCATCGGCGCGACCTGCCGCACGATGTCGAAGATCTCCCGCATGGAGGGCGTTTCGCCCACGACGTTCTCCAGGCCGAACTTGTCGTCGAGCTGCTGGCGGAGCTGCACGTTCTCCGTCTCCAGCCTCTGCTGCCGCAAGGCGCGGGCGATCCGCATCTCCAGCTCGTCGATCTGCATCCGGCCCTTGGCGATGTAGTCGTCGGCCCCGCGCTTCATCGCCTCCACCGCCACCTCCTCCGACCCGTAGGCGGTCATGAGAATGCAGATGGGCGGCTTGGGCAGGGATTTGGCCCGGGCGATGAGCTTCATGCCGTCCTCGTTGGGCAGCTTGAGGTCGGTCAGGAGCACCTGGAAGGGTTCGGACTCCAGCAGCGTCATCGCCGCCGCCGCGTCCTCGGCCACATACACGTCGTAATGATCCTCGAGCGCGGCGCGCAACCCCTCGCGGGTCGGGCGCTCGTCATCGACGATCAACAACATGGGCGTGGATTCCACGCGCGAGACTGAATCACAGGGCGAGAGCCGGGAACAATGCCGAGTTTCTGGAACGTGGCCGCCCGTTCAGCGGTTCGCCACCAGCAGCCCGATGCCCACCGCCGCCAGGATGGCGAGCACGAGGAAGGTGATCTTCCAGAAGCTGTAGGGCCGCTCCCCGGCGATCTGGCCGGTGTAGCCGTTGACCAGCACCTGGTAGCTCTTGCGCCCGTAGTCGTAGGTCAGCAGCCAGACCGGCACGAGCACGTGCTTGAAGGTGAGCGCCGAGTATTGGGCCGAGACGCTGAGGTGCCGGTGCGTGTCGCCGGGCACCTGCGACGCGCAAAGGGAACGCACCGCCGCGTCCATCTCCTCGCGGGAACGCTTCGCGGCGGCCGAGAGGTCCACCTGGTATTGCTCCACGATCCAGCCGGCGAGATAGCCCGCGTCATACGGCTTCAGCTCCTTGGTCGGAAATGGCTCCACCTTCTCCAGCAAGGCGGCGTGGACGCCCTTGGTGCCGGGAACCAGATGGTCGTCGAAGAAGTGGTTCAGCGAACCGCTGGACCAATACCAGCGGATCTTCCGCACCTGCCGCGTCTGGCGGTTGCCCTGCGCGTCGCGATAGCTCTCGGTCTCCCAGTAGTAGTCGCCGGACTCGGCCGTCCAGTCGGCGTGGACCTTCGCGTCGAAGGTCCAGTAGGGCAGATAGACGCCCTTCACCGTGTCGGTCAAAGCCCGCTTCTTCAGCGCGCTCGGGGCGAACCACCGGCTGGCATACCATTGCCGGACGGTGTCCCGCACTGCCGTCTGGGTGACGGTGAAGGCCAGCAAGCTTTCCGGCCGGATCGGAGCCAGCGTCTGCTCGTGCGGCACCAGTTGGGCGGAGCCGCAGAACTCGCAGTTCTGCCCCACGCGGTTCGGATCGAACGACGAAATGGCTTGGCAACTCTGGCACTTCACCGAGACGCGCGCGGTGTTGTAGCCGCGCTGGTCCTGGGGAATGCCGCGCAGCGCCGCCACGAGGTCGTGCTCGCGGATCTTGCCGTCGGCGGTGATCTCGGCGGGCGAGACCGTGCCGCAGAACGGGCAGACCAGCGCCTGCTTGGCCGGGTCCCAATGGGCGTCGGCGCCGCAGGCCGGGCAGTGGTATTTGTCGCGGGCGAGGAGTTCGCTCATGGCTAGCCGGATGTGGGCCAGTCGGCCATGTCCGTCCGTGGTTTGAGATACAGCGTCTTCTTCGGAAAGTTCAGCGTCACCAGATAGCGCGAGAGAAACCTCGCCCCGATCCAGCCCTCGAATGCGCCCTGCGGTTCTCGGAGCTCCCCGACCACCACGTCGCGGTGGATATGGCCCATGAACGGCAACTGCGAGAATCCCGCCACCCGCGAGTAGAGCGGCGAATTGGTCGGCGTCAGAATCCAGTCGGGGCGTTGTAGAGAAATCGTTCTCCGGAAAAGCTTCGAGGTCAGCATCACCTCCATGTTGCCGCCCGTGAAACCGGTATCGATCAGGAACCGTTCCTCCTCGCCCGGGAAAAAGCCGGCGTCGGCGAAGGCGACCGCGCCCTTGGCCCGGTTCCACGGAAACGCTCCGAAGAACGAGCGGGGGCTCCGGAGGTCCAGTGCCAACGAGCGGCCCAGGCGTGCCACGTCCAGTTGCTCCGGGTCGAGCATCCGCACCTTCTTTTCGGCGAAGTCCAACTGCATGCAGTAGTGCCGGAGCGTGTCCATCCCCACGACGCATCGCGCCTCGTAGTCGTCCCCGTGTAGCGTGGTCAACTCCTCCGTGAATGCTTCTGGCGACGACCAGATCCGCGTGCCGTTGAGAAAAAGTTTCGGAGCCGGGAAGACGCGGACCTCGTGCGGTTCGCGAAAGGCCCAGGTCATCGTCCCCGTGCCGGTCTTCTGGCCCAGCCTCGGTTCCAGCGAACGGTCGAGCGCCATCATCGGACCGCCCGTGTCGATCTCGCAGAGGACCTCCTCTCCGTCCTCGAAGGCGAGCTTCACGCACAGGTTCGCGCTCGGGCTGGTCCAATCGACCATCGCCGTCTCGCCCGGTTGCGGCGCGACCGGGCGCGTGGCGCACGACGAAACCAGCAGCGCCATGAGCAGCGGCAAAATCGCGATAGTGGATTTCATTCCGGGCATACCATCAAGCTTCAGACCACTTTTGTGACGTTGACCTGTTTCATGACCAGATGGGATGCGAGGCGATCGAATGAATGCTTGCATACTATGCGGAACGCTGAATTCGTGCCGCTTCAGAAGGGAAAGGAACGCCATCGACGTCCCCGTTGATGGTGATGGTAAGCAATTCACGGCCACTGGCACCCTGCATTCCAACTGCCCACACGAACAGCTCTGATCCGTGGAGAGTAGGGGAGACCACAATCCCATCCTCGGCTGCCGGATACTTGTGCTTTTCCAAAAACTCCTTAGTTCCGGATATGCAGTCCTCGCCGATCAGGCACTCTTTTGAGAGCCCGGCGAGACAATGGCTAAGTATCGTCCCAGGAACCTCTCCCTCTTCGAATCGCATCACATCGGAGAACGTTCTCAAAGGGACAAAGAGCTTCATTGTTCGAAGTTCGTGGGCGTCACCCAAATTGATTGGCTCTCGTTGGAAAAGCCGATTGAAAGCCAGATACACCACGAAGTGAAATCGAAGCTGATAACAAGACAAGTGGTTCACTGTCTCGAGCAACACGGCGCCCCGATCATCCCGCCCATCAGATGTTCTTGAAGCCGCTAGTATGCCCCCAAAGTATTCGGCAGACAGTGTGTCCTCTCGGAATCTTCCCTCATTTATCACGGACTTCAGAACTCTCGGATTGACGACCCCTGGATCATTTAGCCTCTTGCCAGCTTTTTCCGCAGCGTTCCGAAAAATGTTATCAAGGTTTACGTTGCATTTTTCAACCAAGCCCCTGATTTCCCCGCCAACATAGTCAGCAGTAGGCCCGAGGAGCTTGTTGAGCAGGTCTTTCGAGCCGAGGACCGCTATTCCGGCACCAACGATGGCTGAAGGTTCCATCGGTGATTACCCTTTCAGAAACTCCTCCAGCGCGCTCCGGGTGATCCGGTAGGTGCTGCCGATCTTCTTCGCCTTGAGGCTGCCGTCCTGGATCGTCGCCAGCACGTCGCCTTCGCTCACGCCGAGGAGCTGGGCGGCTTCGCCTGGGCTCAGCAGATCGAGCCCGACCGGAGCGGCGGCAGGAGCCGGAGAGCCGGGGAGAGGGGGCGGATTGGTTTTGCCGGCGAAGGCGTCGTCCTTCATCAACTGCCGGGCCATGCCGAGACCGACGGCCAGTTCCGCCGCCACGCCGGCCCCGCCTGCGCCGCCGCCCTTCTCCAGCCCCTGCGCGAGCTGGAACTTCACGTATTGGTTCATGTCGCCGATCGCGCCCATGCTGGAGCGCTTGTCGATGGCGGTCTCGACCTCGGGCGGGACGGAGACGTTCTCGACGACGAAGTTCGTGATCTCCAAACCGTATTTCGCCTGCGTGATCGGATTGATCGCCGGGAGCAGCGCCGCGCCCAGTTCGCTGTAGCGCGTGGCGATGTCGAGCACCGGCACGTTCGACTGCGCCAGGGCTTCGCTGAAGACCGAGATGATCTTGGACCGCATCGTCTCCTGGAATTCGTCCAGCCGGAAATGGTGGTCCGTGCCGGCGACCTCCTTCAGGAAAATGCGCGGGTCTACGATCTTGAAGTCGTAGATGCCGTAGGCCCGGGCGCGCACGATGCCGAAGTCCGGGTCGCGCATCATCACGGGATTGGCCGTGCCCCACTTGTTGCCGGTGAAGGTGCGGGTGACGACGTAATAGACGTCCGCCTTGAACGGCACGTCGAAGGCGTATTTCCACGACGCCAGCTTGGTCAGGATGGGGATGTTGTCCGTGACGAGGCTGTGTTTGCCCGGACCGAAGGTGTCGCCGAACTGGCCGAGATAGACGAACTGGGCCACTTGGCTCTCGCGGACGATGAGCTGGGCGCCGCGTTTGATCGCCTTGTCGTCGTCCGGGAAGCGGAACGCCAACGTGTCGCGCGAATCGTCAGTCCACTCGATGACCTCGAGCGCCTGACCCTTGAGAAAGTCGAGAAGGCCCATAGCGGAGGCGTGATACGCCCGGCGGCGCGGCGGGTCGATTACAGATTCACCGTGGAATTCGCAGGGCCTGCGCCGGTTGCACGAGAAGCGCGTCTCCGTAGTTTCCGCCAATGACGGAACTGCCCTCCTTGTTTCCCGGCACGCGCGCTGAAGCGCTGGAGCGTCTGGAAACCTTTCTGCCGCTCGCGCCCCAGTATGCCGCGAGGCGAAACCACGTGTTGGCCGGTCACCCGCACGTCTCACGCCTGTCGCCCGCGGTCCGGCATCGGCTCGTGCTGGAGCAGGAAGTGATCGAAGCCGCCCTGGCCCGGCACCCGTTCGCGGCGGTGGAGAAGTTCGTGCAGGAAGTTTTCTGGAGAACCTATTGGAAAGGCTGGCTGGAACTGCGGCCCGGAGTCTGGCGCGCCTACCGTCAGCGGCTGGCAGAACTGACCTCAATTCCGTCCCACCCCCGCGCCGCCGCCGTGGCCGCCGGGAACAGCGGTGTGGCGATCATGGACCGTTTCGCCCGCGAACTCGTTGAGACGGGCTATCTCCACAACCACGCCCGCATGTGGTTCGCGGCCTTTTGGGTCCATGTCGAACGGTTGCCGTGGGAACTGGGTGCGGACTTCTTCTATCGCCATCTCCTTGACGCCGATCCGGCCAGCAACACCCTGTCTTGGCGCTGGGTCGCCGGCTTGCAGACAAAGGGCAAAACCTACCTTGTCCGGCGGTCCAACATGGAGAAATACGCCGACCCCGAGTGGCTAACCGATACCGCTGGGCTGGACCGGCTCGACGACGCTTTGGCCGCCCCGGCAGAGGTTCCCGAGACCGCCGATCTCGCCGTGGTGCCGTTGGAGCCGTTGCCGACCCGGTTGCCCGAAGGATTGGGGCGTGTCGGGATCTGGATCCATGGCGATGATCTGTTGCCTGAATGTTCCCCGCTCGCCGAACTCCAGCCGATCAGCGGCCGTGCGTTCCTAAGCCGGAACCTCGTCGAGCGCCACCGGCTCAGCCCTCTGCGCGAAGCCTATCTGGAGCGTGCTCTGGCTGATGCCGTGGAACGTGCCGGCCAGGCGCTCGCCGCTCCCGTCCTGTTGGAGCGGATCGAGGATCTCGCCGAGGCGGCGACGAATTGGGCCCGCGCGGATCGGCTCGATGCCGTGGTCGCATTCCAGCCGACGGTCGGCCCTCTGCGTGACGCCTTACCGTGCCTCCAAGCCGCGCTCGAAGCCGACGGCGTCCGCCTGCTGCTCCTGCGCCGCAGCTTCGACGCCGAGCATTGGCCGTTGGCCCGGAGCGGCTACTTCGGCTTTTGGGAACAGGTGAAACGTCGTGGCGCTGATGGAGTGGCAAGGCAGTTGGAGCTGATGTAGGTGACCCGCCGGCCTCAATCCTCCGCCCGCTCGCCGTGCGGCGCCATCTTCACGATGCGCGGCATGAACTCGGCCAGCACCTCCACCAGATCGCTCTGCGCGGCCATGACCTGGTGAATGTCCTTGTAGACGCCCGGCACCTCGTCGAGGCCGGCGGAGATGAGGTGGACGTGCCGGTCCTTCAGCACGCGGTTTACCTTGCTCCACTCGAAGGTCTCGTTCGCCTTGGTCCGGCTCATCACACGGCCCGCCCCGTGCGACGCCGAATGCAGCGACTCGGCATTGCCCTTGCCGCGCACGACGAAGCCCGGCGTGGCCATCGATCCGGGAATGATCCCCAGCACGCCCGCACCGGCCGGCGTCGCGCCCTTGCGATGGATCACGACGTCGCGCTCCACGCCCTGGACGACGTGGCGTTCCTTCCAGGCGAAGTTGTGGTGGTTCTCGATGTCCGCCAGCACCGGCGTGCCGAGATGTTCGGCGATGTGCCGATGGATCAAGGCGTGGTTCGCCGCCGCGTAACGGCCCATCAACTCCATGGCCGCCCAGTATTCGACGCCTTCCTCGGAATCGAGCGACAGCCAGGCCAGGTGCTTGTGCTCCTTCGGCAGGTCCGGGTGCAGCGCCATCGCGAGCTTCGAGTAGTGGTCGCACACCGCCGCGCCGGTTCCGCGGCTGCCGCTGTGGGACAGGAGCGCGACGTATTCGCCGGGTGCCAATCCGGGAACGCCCGAGGCGCCGGCTGAATCTTCCCGAACGGTCAACGTGCCGAACTCCACGAAATGGTTGCCGCTCCCGCTCGTTCCGAGCTGCGCCCAGGCGCGATCTTTGTTGCCGCGGGTGATCTTGCTCACGGTCCAGTCCGCATCCATCACGTCGTGCTGGCGACGATCCGTGAACTTCGCGCCCACGCCGAAGCGCGTCTCCGCCTCGATGGCTGCGATCAACCGTTCGCGCTTCTTGTCGAGATCGCGCACGTGCAGGTCCAGCACGGTGAGCTTCATGCGGCAGGCGATGTCCACACCGACGGCGTAGGGAATGACCGCGCCTTCCGTGGCGAGCACGCCGCCGATCGGCAGGCCGTAGCCGACGTGCGCATCCGGCATGAGCGCGCCCGCGACGGAGATCGGCAACTGGCAGGCGCGACCGAGCTGGTTGATGGCTTCCGGGTCCAGGCCGTCGCCCCACTGCTTCCACGGTGCCGGAGCCTGTTGGATCACGCGACCGGAGCGGAGCAGCACCTTGGCGAACTCCCCGCGCAGTTCGTCGTCCACGAAAC
>CAMLMI010000026.1 GCA_946480965.1 uncultured Verrucomicrobiales bacterium
CGGAATCGTTCCCCAAAAACACGTCGCCCGCCAAAATCTCGTCGAGCAACCCGTCCACCGCGCCCGGCGCAACCGCGTCCTCGCCTTGCGCCCGCCACCAATCCTCTTGAGCCCGGTCACACAAGACGCGGACATCCCTTCCCAAAGCGCGTAGGCGGCGAACGACCTCGAGCCACCGTTCCAAGGGCCACACCCGGATCGGATGCGCCGCGCCGGAATGCACCAAAATCCGGCCAGACTCGGTCCCAGAAAACCGGTCGGCGGCTTGGATCTCCACCCCGAAGACCTTGGCCATCCCCAGCCATTCTTCCCGGCGATGCAGCACTTTTGGGCGATCCCTCGGCACGACATGAAGCCACCGCTCGCTGCCCCGTCGCGGGTAACCAATCCGCAGTTTGGCCCCCATCAGCCAAAGCACCGCCGGATCGCGCGGGTCCCACCGAGCCGAGGCCCCCACCGCGAAGCGCCGAGCCCGCATTGCGCGCCAAACCCGGAACATCCTCCACCACGGCCATCGCCAGAATCGATACTTGCCATGAAACGCCGTCCACGGCACCGGTGCCTCCACCACCTCCACCCCGGGCGCCAACCGCCGCACCGCCGCGCCATTTCCGGTCCGGACCACCACCGTGATTCGATATCGCTGGCCCGCCGCCCGCAAAAATGGAAGCGCCAACGCGAGATCCCCCACCCCCCAATATTCGAGAATCAAGACAGAACTGCCAAATTGAGGTGTTTCCTGTCTTTTGCTGGTCCGCCTTGGTCGCATCAAAATCCTGACTACATGCGCGACGACGCGAATCCTCACTTCGTTTAGCGAGGCTTGATCGCCGAAATCAGAACATTGGTCCCGAAACGTTTAAGGAGTGTGGCGGCGCTTCGACTGAGCCCTCGCGCGATCAATCGAACAGCAGACGGCCGCCCTTGGTTCATGAACGCCACAAAAGTATCGCATCGGTCGATGTGAAAACCCGCCCTGCGGAATAGATGGTCCACTTCGCCGATGGTGTATTCATGCCAGTGGAACCCGTAGAACGCCTTCTTCCCATTGCTGACATAGTCTTCGAACTCGAAATACTTGTCGATGGCTTCCCGATCGCGGCGCCCGGTCGCCAAACCGACGAGCTTTTGAAAGGATGCTCGATTAGGCACGGTCACACACACGCGCCCACCCGGCTTGAGCACCCGGTGCATCTCGCGAACGAACTTTACGGGGTTGAAGTTGAAGTGTTCCATGGTTTCCCAACACAAGATGGTGTCGAAAGTTTCGGCCGGAAAATCGAGCTGAAAGACCGCTTCCCGGGTAGGCCCAAACATCTCGAACAGATCGACAAAATCCGCCCGGATGCCCCGGCGTGCGTAAAGCGCTTTGAGGGAATAGGCAGCAGGATCATCGCCCTCCAGCACCACATAGTCCGAGGCGAGTGGCGCCAGAAGAAATGGCGTGTGGCCAAAAAAGGGGCCTACCTCCAGCACGTTTCCTAGAGAGCCTCGGAACAAGCCAAACTCTGCGCAGCAGCGATGCAATCGTTCCGCATGCATGGTAAAGTAGCCATGAAGAGTGTCCAAAACACCGGCTTCATCGCTGAGTTTCCGCCCCTCAGCCAAGAACTGGTCGAGTGTTGGTTCGGATCCCAGAAGGGGAGAAAGCGAATTCATGATCGAGAATGGAACGAAACGTCCCGGAATTCATCCTTTAACGCACGGAATGACAAGCGTTAACCTTCTTAAAAGACATGATCATCGGCTATCTCAGCGATCTTCCCGCCCCCGGTCAGCCAGCCCTATCCGGAGTTCCCAAGGTCGCAGAATCGTTCCTGCGCCAGTTGGAGGGCCAATCACAGGTCCGCATCGAAGCCATCAATTTGGTCAACGATCTTCCAGCTCCGGTTATTAAAACCCGGGGGGCAGTCACCTACCGGCACCTGCCTTGCAAAAGCCGTTGGAAGACCGCCACTTTTTTTCGGTCCGAAGTGCGGCTCCTCCATCGCCTGTTGCGCGACCTTCGTTGCGACCTGGCCCATGGACAGCCGACAGTTTACAACCTAACCGCAGCCTCAACCTCAGGACTTCCCAATCTCCTTACCATCCATGGACTCCTTGGCCGCGAAGCGAAGGTCCGGCATCTGGCCTCAGCCGCCTTCTGGCAAGGCCAGATACGCGAGTGGATGCAGCTTAGGGCCGCGCGTAAAACGAACCATATCGTCTCGATCTCCCCCTACGTCGACCATTACCTCAAGGGACGAACCCAAGCCCAGATCTGGAGCATTCCCAATCCCATCGACGACACCTTCTTCAACCTCCCGCCGATGCTGCCCGCAGCCACGCCGCTCCGTTTGCTGTGCATCGGCACCGTCTCCATCAGGAAAAACCAGCAGCTGATCGTCGAGGCCTGTTCGATTCTGAAAAGAACCCAAATCAACTTCCAGTGCCGGATCGTCGGCGTCGTGGAACCTTCGGTCAGGTCCATCATCGTGCAACGGATCGCCGACCATGGTTTGGCGGCGTCCGTGGAGCTGACGGGACCAGTCAGCAAGGACCGCGTTTTCGAGTCTTACACTTGGGCCAATGCAGTTCTTCTTCCATCCAAGGAGGAGACCGCTCCTCTCTCGATCATCCAAGCGATGGCGGCAGGCCGACCGGCCTTTGGCGCGGATGCCGCCGGAACCCCCCTCCTTCTTGAGCAGGGACGTTGGGGAACGCTCTTCAACGGATCGGACCCGGCCCATCTGGCCTCGGTTCTTCAGGACTACGCCTCATCGCCGGGGCCAGTCCTTGAAAAGGCGGCGAAGGCCCGTGCATTCGCGGAAACCCAGTTTCGCCAATCATCGGTGGTCGAGCGCACCCTAGATCTCTACCGCACGGTTTTGGGAGAACGAAAACCCTCGGCGTAGTCCCACCTGAATAACCGCTGCGCGATGCGTTTCTCCATCATCACCCCCAGTTTCCGGAACTCGGACTGGCTAAGACTTTGTGTCGCTTCCGTGGCGGATCAAGCAGTCGATCACGAGCACTTGGTCCATGATGCCGAATCGGATGATGGCACGCTCGACTGGCTCCCGTCGGATACCCGAGTCGACGCTCGGATCGAAAAAGACGGCGGTATGTATGATGCCATCAATCGAGGATTCAAGCGGGCGAAGGGCGACATCTTGGCATGGCTCAACTGCGATGAGCAGTATCTCCCGGGGACTCTCTCAGCCGTCGAGGACTGGTTCCGCGCCCACCCTGATACCGAAATGCTGTTCGCGGACGCGATCATCGTCGACGCGGCAGGTCGCTATTTGTTTCACCGGAAGATCGCCCCCCCCCGTTCACTCCACACCCGCCTGTGTCACTTGGCGTCCTTGAGTTGCGCGATGTTCATCCGGCGGGAGGTCATTCATGACCGACACCTTTTTCTCGATCCCACGTTCCGCTGTGCTGGCGACGCCGAATGGATGCTTCGAGTCCTGGATGCCGGAGTCAGGATGGGTTCCATGCGCAGGTTTGCTTCCGTATTTGTCAACTCCGGCAAAAATCTAAGCCTGAATCCAGAAGCCGTGCGGGAAAGCGAGATCCTCCGTTCGTCCCTGCCAAGGTGGATTCGTCGCCTCAAACCTTTGGTTGCCGCCCAACATCGCCTCCGACGCGCATTCAATGGCCACTACCGCCAGAAGCCGTTCACCTTTGCGGCATTTTCCTTGAAAAGCCCGGACTGCCGTATGCTCCAGCGCGTGGATCATCCGACGGCGATCTGGAAATGGTAGCCCATTGCAGCGATCTCGGTTCACGGATCGCCCCGCCCCGCCGACGCCATTTCCGTTGAAGCATGTGAAATCGACCGGCGCTGCTTCGCTTTCAAAACCCGGTCAAAACGAACAATTGCTTCTTCGGTTTGTCGGAGTGCACTCCCAAAATCCCATGAAACTGGCCGATTAGGCTGGGCCAAGCCTCCCCGACCGGTCCGTTGCATGGACCCTCAAGATGTTCGCACCGAAAAGCTGGGCAGAGCGACGGGGTCGCTTGCTTCAGACCGAACGTTCTCGGCCTTTTTGATCCGAACCGGACCACGATTTAGGCTGATGCTAAATGCGAGAATTCCGCAAAAAACGTAAAAGTCGGCGTAAAGATGGCCATAGACGAATACGAAATACGTCAACCGGACGATATAGTAAGCATAGAGGAAAGTGTTGATCGACCGCAATTCTTCATCTCCATGCCGAAAAGCCCGATGAAGGATCTTCCAGCCCGCAATCGTGAACCACAAAAATGCCCCCAGTCCAAAGACGGAATAGGGAATGATCGTCGTCAAAATGCCCTGATGATAGTCACCGGCGATGATTGCGGGTTGGATGTCGGACTCGAAATATCGCCCCACTTGGTATCGAGCCAGTTCCAAATCGGATGCATCCAACCCATGCCCTTTGCCAATCCATAAATATTGAGGCACCTCTGGAAGAACCGCTCGCCAAATGGCGATGCGCCAGAGACTTGAGGCTTCTGCATCGATCCGCGCGGCGGGATCAATCTCCACGGGAAGAAACGCGAGGCTACGTTGCACCGGCAGAGGCATTTTTTCGACAAACCCAACCAACAGGATTCCTCCAAGGAGGGTTATTCCAAAGAAGATCGGAAGCCATTTGGTGCGCCACAGCCCCTCCAACCAGAATTGAACTACGAACATCATTCCTGTCAGGATAATCGACGAGCGAAAGCCCCCCAAGGCCCCTAACGCGGCGAATCCTAAAAATGAAACCAGCCGCCATGGATGCTGTAGATTGAGCAATCCAGCCACCCCGAACCGTGCTTGGATGAACGCGCAGCACGCGATGGCCGCCACCGCAAATCCGCCGAGTCGCTTGAATCCCATGAAACCGCTGGAGTCCCCCATTGCCACCAAACGATCCGCCGGAAAAATCAGATTCAACATCTCAGCCGATCCACCCACATAAGTAGCGATGGTTCCAATGGCCGAGGTGCATGGCCCTAGCAGAAACAAAGCCAAATACATCCATCGCCTTTCACGTGGGACAGCTTGGCTAGCAATGGCGAAAAAACCAATGACAGCCAGCAGCACCATGATGTCCCTTTTACCCCCTTGGGTTTCCGACCCAAAGATTCGCATTCCGCCGCCTCGATACCAAAGCGTGAAGATCACGATCAGTGAGAATAAAATCACCGGCAGCTTTAATGGATCTGTTTCCAAGAACCCCGTTCTTTTGTTCATGATTCGCTGGAGAATCACCACCCCGAGGGCACCCACGGCTACAGGCATCCATGCAGTCGGCTGACCAGGAAGGAAAAAGAAAATCACAGACGCATTCCACAATGCTATGAGTGCCAGATGGCTGTAGCGAAGAACCAACGGGGAAACCAATACCAGCAAACCCAACATAATGGCTGCCATGCTGTCCCGCGACATGGGATCGGACAAAAAGACACCCGCCGTAATCGCGATCGCCACTACAGCAACGCCCAGAAACACCTTTTGGATCATCAAACTTGCGTTGCTCATGAACGTCGCCCTTTCATCTGACCGCTCGTATTCATTTCAACAGTCCTTCGAACCGCAGCAGATCCGCCAACCCTTCGCGCAACCCGATCTCCGGCTTCCAGCCGGTGGCTGCCTCCAGAGCCCGCATGTCCGCCACCTGAACAAGCTTGTCGGCCTTGCGAAAGCGCGCAGGGTCCGTCTCCACCGTGATCTTGCGGCCCAGCAGCTCGCCCATCAGCGCGATCAGTTCCTCGACGGACGCGTGGTGGCCGCTGGCCACGTTGACCGTTCGGATCGTCTCCGGCACCCGGGCCGCCAGTTTGCGCAGGGCCTTGGCCGTGTCGGCGGTGTGGATGTAGTCACGGCGCGGCTTGCAGTTGCCCAGACGGAGCACGTCGGTTTGCCGGAGTTGGCCGATGATCTCGGGGATGATGTGGGCATTGGTCTCGCGCGGGCCGTAGTTGTTGAAGAGGCGCAGGGCCGTGATCTTCAACCCGCTCTGGGCCGCGTGCCACCGGCAGAGCTGTTCGCAGAAGAGTTTGCTCCAGCCGTAAATGTCCACCGGTGCCACTTCGGCGCTCTCGGCCAGGGCGCCCGGCGCGTCGGCATAGACGGCGCCGCTGGAGGCCACGAGGACATGCTTCACCCCGGAGGCCGCACAGGCCCGCAGCAGGCCCTGGGTTGCTTCCACGTTGATCCGCAGGGTGCGTTCGGGATCGCCGTTGCACTCGGGGATGAAGTGGATGGCGGCCAAATGGTAGACCACCTCGGGTTTCAACTCGGCGATCAGCGCACGCACGCGGACATGGTCCGTCAGATCGACCTCATGCACCGGCACGGCCGACAGATCCTCTATCCGCGGGGCGACGCGGTTGCGGTTGTCGAGGATGGCGACCTCGGTTTCCTGTTTCAGTTGCCGGACCAGTTCATTGCCGATGAAGCCGAGTCCTCCGGTGACGAGATGCATGGTTACGAACGCGCTGGAATCAAAGGCCAAAACGTAGGGTGACGTCGGGAGCCGAAACAAGCGTGAATCATCGCCCGGTAGGGCGGACCTGCTGGCCCACCCCATCTACCCGCCCGGACGCGCACAGCGCCGTCCGGGCGGGAGAACGCCGGGGGGCCCCGGCCTACAGGGACATGTGCGACACGGGATCGCACCAATCGCTGTAACCGGTAGCTCCGCCGATGGCCCGGGCCTGCACCGTGTAGGTCGATCCCGGAGTCAACCCCTCCAGCACGATGCGCCGCGCCTGGGTGAAGATGCCCACCGGCATCCAGCCACCGGTGCCGTTCATCTTCTGCACCTCATAGGCTTTGGCATTGGCCACCGGGGCCAGGTCCACCACAAGTTGCGTGCAGCGCTCATTGCGGATGCGCTCCACCCGGGGTGGTGGCAACTGCACCCGCGTCCGGTTCCGGCTGACGTTTACGAACCCGGAGGAGAGCAGCGTGGCCAGGTCGTCGTTCATCTCCCCCTGCACATAGGCCGCCTGTTTGCGCAGGAGCTTGAGCAGCGCTTCCCGTGCGTCGTTCTTCGCCGCCGTGGCCTGGACGCCCCCGGTTTCCGACGCGGACAGCGTCGACAAGAAGGCCGCTCGCGACGCGGCCAGATCGGCCACGGGCGCCGTTGGCGTGGGGTAGGCGGGATTTCCGGTTATCGAATCGACGACCGTGAGGACGAATTCACAGAGACTGGCATCGGACAGTTTGGCAAAGGCCAGCGAGACTCTGTAATTGGGCATAACCGTTCCTTGTATCTTTCTTTATACCGACAGTTGTTGTGGGTGAAGACTCCCGCTCCGATCCCCAAGATGGAACGGGAACAACCTCTTCTGGGACAGCTTTTGCTCAGCAAAGCGGATGCCAAGCGGCCAAGGCCACCTCGAGCGCACCGAAGCATCTACGCGCCGGAACAATACAAGGAGAGGCATTATTGAGGCTCGCTCCAACGAGCAATGCGTTCCTCCTGTGGTGCGGATTCGCGGAACCCCAACGCCGCAGGGCGGCAGAGCCCCAGCATCTGGGACGGGCAGGAAGCCCTGCCCCCATCGCCCACGGCCTGTAGGCCGGGTGCCCACCCGGTGCTCTCCTCCCAGTCTGCCCTCAGCCCAACCGGAAAAAGGAACCCCACTGCCGGATAAATCGAGGGGCACAGCCGGTCCGAAAACGATCCTTGCCGAGGCCGCCACGCGCTTCGGCAAGAATTTTCCGTCCTTCTCCTTGTTACCCACGGTCGTTGGAGATCCACAGCGCGTTTTCCGGGTTCGGCGGATGGTCCGCTTTGGCTCGTTCACGATCTTCCGAGGCTGGCTCACGGTCTACCGGGCGAAGCCGAGCATCCCGCTCTCCCTGCCCACGCCCGTCGGCAGCCGGTCCAAGGTCATGCCCTGCTTGCCGAGCCCTATCAGCCACCCGTCCACGGCCCCGCGAACGCGAACGACAACCCTCGAACCATTGCCGATGATCGTCCCAAACTCGGCGGCGACCGGCAAAAAACGCACCGCCTTGGGGCAAAACCTGCCGGATATGGGACAGAAACTTCCCCTCTCACGCCTTCACAAAGCCGGTAAGAGGGCAGAGGAAGGTTTCGACGTCCTAGCCTGCCGACCCGTCCGGCTCTTGACACCGGAACACCAGTCCATCGGCGATGGCGGCGTCCTTTGCCGTCTCCTGCGGCGTCACATAGATGTCAAATCGCGCGGCGGTGCCTTGCTTCCAGCGGCGATGTGCATCCCCCAACCCGAACGACAGGTGTTCCACGATCCAACATTTCACTAGGGACATGCGGGCGAGCCGCAAATAGCGCATCGGCAACTGAAAGGCGACGGCCCCCTCCGATCGGCAGATGCAGCCAAACTCCCGCATACGGCCCGGCACGAACTGCGGAAAGATGCGCTGGAAAAAGATGTGGATGGCCACGACGTCGAACGCCTCGTCCGCGAACTGGTCGAGATCTGTCGGTTTATTGAGAACCGCAGAGGGTGGCGGCTTCGTAAAACTGATCATCGAGGAGGACCGGCCGCACCAAAAGACAACATTCCGGTCTTGAAACCATTTACAAGGCGTCGCCAGACGCAGTTTTTGAACAGCTTTCCAAAGAACCGGCTCGAGCAGAATCCCGCCAACAGTCGCGGATGAAAGCAAACGACGCGGACAAACACCTCGGGAGAGATCACCATCAGACGCTCCAAACGATCCGGCTCGACTCGGAAAATTTGGCTCAAAGCGGCTTTCTTTTCTGATCGAGTCCAGCAATCCAAACCGAGGACCGTTTTGGGCAGGTGAACATTGGTGACTTCATGGATCGAGTCCTTCCACGAAATATCGGGCCCCCCTTTGATCCATCTGCCAGAAAGAACGACAGCAGGACTATTCAAAGTGGCAATCACCAGCAACCTGAAGGGCCAATACAACGTATCGAAACGTAACCGCCCAATCTCTGGACGAACAAATTCGGCGCGGATGATGTTCGAAGAGATAAATGTGACCCATTGGGCCATCGCAGACGACAGCTCACGACCAGCCGCGTAATATTGGTCGGTCGCGGGGCTTTCAGATTCAGCCTGCGCCGTTTCCGGTTGCATGGTCTTGAGATAGACATGGGGGAGGTGAATCCAACCGAGGTCCGGACGTTCCCGTAGAACAGTGAGAATCCTCTCTACCGTCCCGGGGACAAACACATCGTCGTCGCAAAGCATCCACAAGTGAGTTCCCCGCGACTGACCGTAAAGCCAAGCCAGATGCAGATTGGGACCATAATTGACGGGCTGATGGACGGTCCTTAGCCGTTCATGCACTGGGAGTGACTCCAGAAAATCTGCGGTGCCGTCGGTCGATGCGTTGTTGGAGATGATCAGATCGACCTCAGAATGAAGGTCGAGCACCTCCAACAACCGTGGCATCAACCGGGCCAGATCGGCCATGCGATTGAATGTGGGAACCAGAATGGAGAGGACCGGAGTCATCTATGAGCTTAGATTTTCTTGATTTCCCGGCGATAGATCAAGATTGCGAAGGGAAGGCCCACCAGCGACATCGCCGCACTATAGCCAAGAATGAATCCACCCAATCCAGCCATCCTACCGCCGAACGAGGTGGCAACCAAAACCACGACCGCGAGACCGACAGACAGAGGCATGAAGGGTTCACGGATGCGAGCCCTGAGTCCCACCGCCAAGCCGCCGATCAACACATTGGCCATTCCGGCTACCAGCAGCAAGGCAGCTTCTGGAACCGCGAGAAAGCGATGGCCGAACGGGGTGGTCCTCTGAAGGACCGCCAGTCCGATCAGAAAGGCGCCCGATCCGGCAGCGGCCACGGCAAAAGCAGACCGAAGAGCAACGGCGAGAATACGACGGAGTTCGACTATCTCGTTTTTCGCGGCCAACAAGCCCAGTGCCGGGGCCTTGGTCTGAACCCAGGCCGCAGCCATCGCCATGATCGCGTTGCTGGCTTGGAGAGTCATGCCCAGCCGTCCCGCCGCTGCCGGACCAAGTATTGTCTGTGCCAATGGCACCAACAGCGAGAACAGCAGGAAGCCGCAAACAAAACTCACCGCGATTCGCCATTGAAACGGAAGCATCTCGCGGAACCAACCCGACGACTGGCCATCACGAAGACTCAACAGGGCGAGCACAAAAGGGCGCCGTATGTGGAGCCAATAGATGCCGGCCACCAAAAAAATCCCCCCTTGAAAGGCAGCCTGGGCCCATAGCCCTCCTCCCGCCCACAACACCAACCAGAGCGCCGACAAGGCCAAGACACTGGCTTTCAACCGGAGTCTAGTGATCTCCAGCACTCGTTGACATCCCTCCATCAACGCCCACAACGGGAGCCACAGGAGATTGAGGGCGGAAAAGACCACAAAGCAGCACCACGGTGCTTTCCAAGCAATCCCGCCCGGAACCGTGCGCGAAAAAAAGACCCACCCGCCGATCAGGAGAGCCAAAGCAAACACTCCGGCCCCGGTTGCGAACCACTTCACGGCAAATTTGGTCAATCCGGACATCCGCACGAGGCGCGCGGCTTCGCCCTCCAACCGACCATCGCCGGAGAAACGGAGTCCGGAGAATTCACGGGCGGAGTATTGGACGAAGGTCTGGCAAAAGCCGAGTTCCAGAAACACCGACGCCTGGGCGAGGTAGACGAAGGAATAATAGACACCTTGTTCCTCTTCGCTGAGACCCGCCGCCACCAGCGGCAGGGTCAGCACGCCCCCCAGCATGGGCCAGAGCTTCACCATCGCGGACCATAGTGCGGTGCGATCCGAAAGGACCCCGGTGGCCAATCCGAGGAGCCGCTTCATGGCCTCGCTATCCAGCCGACGATCTTTTCGGCGACCGCATCGGCTCCGATCCCGCCCAACTCGCGCAGAAACGACTGTCCCCCGACCCGGCCCAGAGCACCGGTGGAAAGTGCGATCGACATCATTCGCGGCACGTCCGGCAACTTTTCCCGCAAGGCGGAAAACAGCCCTCCGGTTTCTAGGTGTTCTTCCACCACCGCGATCCTGCAGAAAGAGGACAATTCTACGAGGTCGGTCGCGGACAATGGATGGACGCGCGGAACGGAGAAAACCGACGCCGCGATTCCGGATTTTTGGAGCAAATCGGCCGCTTTAAGGACGTTTTCCAGGATCGAACCACAGGTCACGACGGCCAGATCGGAGCCGCCCTCGCGCACCTTCAACGGGGCACCGGACCGCCAGCCCACATCATGGAGCCGGGGTTCACCGGCCTTGCCCACCCGCAGATAAGACGGCCCTGGATGCGCCGACAAATGCCGGACACAGGCACGGGTTTCTCCCGGATCGGAGGGCGTCCAAATCCCAATTTCACCCAGCGAGCGCATCACGGCAATGTCCTGGACCGCATGATGGGAATGGCCGAGCGAGCCATAGGCCAATCCCGCTCCAACCGCCACCACAGTGACCGGGAGGCCATGATAGACCACGTCATTTCTGATCTGCTCCAGGCAGCGCAGGGTGGGGAAATTGGCGATCGAGTAGGTGAAGACGTGGTAGCCCTCGGCCGCCAATCCGGCGGCCACACCGGTCATGTTCTGCTCGGCCACGCCGGCATTGAGGAACCGATCGGGAAACTCTCTTGCGAAGGGTTCCACCACCGAGAACCCCAGATCACCCACCACGAGAAAAATCCTGGGGTTGGTCCGGGCCTCAACGATGAGCTGCTCGATGAACGCGGTTCTCAAGGTTTTGCCTCCAATTGGGCCAAGGCGGATTCGAGTTGCTCGGGCTTGGGCGAGGCGTAATGCCACTGGAGCTTGTCCTCCATGAAGTCCACTCCCTTTCCTTTCACCGTGTGGGCAATGACCACGCTGGGACGCCCCGGTTCCCAAGGCGCGGTGCCGAGAGCGTCGCGTATCTGGGCATGGTCGTGACCGTCAATCTCGCGAACGGCCCAGCGGAACGCTCGGAACTTGTCGGCTAAGGGGTGCAGTTCCATGACTTCCGCCACCGAGCCGAGGCTCTGGATCTTGTTGTAGTCAATGATCGCCACGAGGTTGTCGAGGCGGTGCTGGGGGGCGAAGAGGATGGCCTCCCAGTTCGAACCTTCGTCCAGTTCACCGTCGCTCAGCATCACAAAGGTCCGCCAGTCCCGCTTCAGTCGCTTGGCCGCCAAGGCTCGCCCGGCCCCGCACGGCAGGCCGTGGCCGAGGGAGCCGGTGGAGAACTCAACGCCGGGAACCTTGTGGCTGACGTGGGCCATCAACCGGGAACCGTCCTGGCCATAGGTCTCGAGTTCATTCAACGGGAAGAAGCCCTTCAACGCCAGCGCCGCATACACCGCGACGGTCGAGTGGCCTTTGGAGAGGATGAACCGATCGCGTCCTTCCCACCGAGGCTCCTCGGGCTTCACCCGCAGCACGTCCGTGTAGAGAACACCGAGGAGATCGGCCATCGAGAGGGCGCCGCCGATATGGGACGCCTTGGCCCGCGCGACCATCTTGAGCGATTCCCCCCGGATGTGCCGGGCCATCTCGGTCGAGTTCATGGTCAAGGAAAGGCTTTCAGGGGTTTCAGCGGAAAATCGCCGCCAGCAACGCCGACCAGCGTATTGCCATCCAGCCCGCGTTTCCAATCGGCGAGAATCTCCGTCACATTGGATATGGCGAAGAGGACGATCACCGGCGGATTCCGCCGGAAGAGCGCGTCTTTGCCCTCGATGAGCAGACGTGTCCCCGCCAAGTGCCGTCCCGCCAACAACGGGTTGCCGTCATACAAACCGGAGAGGCGTTCGCCGAAGACCGGAGCAAGCCCGAGCATGACCGCCGTGCGCTCGGCGGCACCATAGCCCACGGCCCCGGCCGGAAGCGCTTCAGCCAGCCGAACCATTGACCCTTGGTAGTCCGCTACCCGGGCGGCGATCCCTTCGAGAACGGGCGGCTCAGGAATCGCCTCGCTCGAGCCCCGCACATAGCGGCGCAGGATGGAGCCTCCGAACACCTCCACGACCTGGCCTCCCACGCAGCGAAGACCGGCCGCAGCGGCCAAGCGGTCCAGCGTGGTCGCCGAAAAATAATTGCAATGGAGCTGGTAGAAATTGCTCCAGATCCCCCTCTCGACCGTGCAATCCAGATCCGGGACCTCGATCCACAGTTCCCCGTTCGGCAGCAGGGCCTCGGCCAGGGCCTTCATGAAAGGCACCGGGGATTCGATGTGTTCGAGCACGTGCCGACAGATCACCAGGTCCCGGCCCCGATTTCGCTGGTCGGCCGGCAAATCGTCGGGGAAGTAGCCGCTCAACAGCCAATCGCAGGATTCCTTGGAAGCGGCTCTCGATGGATCGATGCCGAGAACATCGGAGCAACCGCGACTTTTCAGTTCCCGGAGAAGCCAACCATCGCCACACCCGACCTCCAGAATCGAAGCCGAATGGGGAAAACGAGCGGCAATCTCGCCGGCAAACCAGTCGAGATGTCTTCGATAGGCCCCCGCTCCGCCTCCGGCGAACGCATACTGCCGATAGAGCCCTCCGTCGAACCGGTGGGCCAGCTGCACAAAGCCGCTTCGTCGCGCTTGGACCACCCGCAACGGGGAGGTCATCGCCAACGCCTGCTCGGGATCCTCGGGATAGATTCCGGGCAAGGGACAATGTTCCACTTCGAAAAGCCCCCGAGCATCCCGCAGCGACTCCCCGGAAATGCGGCACGATTCGGCCAATGGCAGTTGCATCATGATGGGTTCAAGAACTCAATCCATTCACGCAGGGTCTTCAGCCCCTTGTCCAGCGGGACGGGCGGGATCGTTCCCAGCTCGCGGTCGATTTTGGTCGTGTCGGGCGAGCTGCGCTGCATGCCCGGGGCGACGGCTTCGGGATTGTAGGCCACGGCGGCATCGGCCAGGCCGCAGACTCGGGCGCAGCTCCGAGCCGTTTCCAGCATGCTCGTTTCGCCCAGCCCGAACCCAACATTCCAAGCACCCGCCAAATGAGCCGCGCCCAGCAACCCGGCCATCTGTCGGACGCCGGTCCAAGCGTGGCAGAACGAACGCCGGGGCGAACCGTTGCTCAGAAGCGTGATCTTCCGATCGGCCAGAGCTTGGCGCATGAACTCCATCGGAACCCGTCCGTCCGCAAGCCTCTGGCCGGGACCATAGATGTTCCATGGGCGGATAGCCGTGAAGGGGATGCCGGTCAGCTGGGACTGGCAGGCCCCCAAGACTTCCGCCATCCGCTTCGATTCGCCATAGATTGATCGAGGAGAAAGCGTGGGAAGTCCGCCAATATAGTCTTCTCCGGTTGGGATATGATCGTCCGGCGGCTGCCCATAGATTTCCGCCGTGCTCAAATAGACTATCTGGGAGGCTTTTGCCTGGGCCGCTTCCGCAAACAAGCCCAACAAACCACGTGTGTTGGCCTCGAACGTTTCCATGGGCTGGCGTTGATAGTCCTTGGGCGAACCGAACGAAGCGGTATGCACCACGATGATCCCGGGAATTGCTGGCACTTCGGTGTCTTCAACGGACGCCCGAACCCATCGGCCGGGCGGTTCCACCCCTAGAAACTGAAACAGATCAATCTGATCGGCCGAGCGCCGAGCCGTCGCGTGGAGATCGATGCCCAAGCGATAGTGCCGGTCCATGCGGTCGAGAAAGACCAGCAAACTGGAGGCGAGGAAGCCGGACGCACCGGTGACGAGGATCGACTTATCCCTCAACCGTTCGCTCCAAGAAGCCGAGTGGGCCACGGCTTGATGCAGCAACTGTTCATGCAGTCGGATCATGATCCCTTGGCCACCTTCGTCACGGTTTCCACGATGTAGTCGAGCATGCCCCGGGTCAGGCCGGGGTAGGTGCCGACGAAGAGGGACTCGTTCATGATGCGGTCGGCGCCTTTCAGATCGCCGACAAGGCGGAGGGCTTCGGGGCGGTCTTTGCGGAGCTGCACGAAGGCGGGCTGGCGGACGAGGTTGCCGCCGAAGAGCATCCGGTTGCCGATCTTGGCGGCGTCGAGCGCCTTGGCCAGGTCGCGCCGGGTGAAGGGGGCGGTGGGCTTGACCAGGACCATGAAGCCGAACCACGAGCAGAGGGTGAAGTGGCCCGAAGCGTCCCAGGTGAAGGTGCCGTCGGGGTTCCAACCGGTGGCGTGGGTGGGCAGCATGAAGTCGAGGAACTCCTCCAGCGGCGCGAGACCGGCGCGGAGGTGGTTCCAGTTGTCGATCCGGGCCTGAACGAACTGCGGCAGCTTCTTCAACTGCTGGCGGCCGATGGCGGCCTGGGGATCGAGCGGCTTCAGGTTATAGCCGAGGTGGCTGTAGATGTATTTGTGGTCGTAGCCTTCGGGGAGTTCGCCGAGCTGCCAGCCGAAGCGTTTGTTGCAGGTGTTGTCCTTGCCGGAGGCGCACCAGCAGTCGCGGCCCCAGTCGCGGAAGCTCTCGGCGAGGACCTTCAACCGCATTTCTTTCACCACATTGACCGCGCCGCCTTCGCCCATGGTGAGATGGTGCGGCGGGTAGAAGGACTGGGTGGAGAGATCGCCGAAGGTGCCGGTGAGCTGGCCGTCGTAACGGCAACCGAGGGCGTCGCAATTGTCCTCGATCAACCAGAGGCCGTGCTTGCGGCAGAACTCGGTGACGGCGGAGAGATTGAACGGATTACCCAGGGTGTGGGCCATCATCACGGCCTTGGTTTTCCCGGGGACGAAGGCTTCTTCGAGCATGTCCACCCGGCCGTTGAGCGTGACGGGATCGTTGTCGATGAAGACGGGCACGACGCCGTTCTGGAGGATGGGCGCGACGGTCGTGGGGAAACCGGCGGCGACGGTGATGACTTCGTCACCGGGCTTAATCTGGCGGTCGCCGAGCTTGGCGCTGGTGAGGGCGGAGAAGGCGACGAGGTTCGCGGAGGAGCCGGAATTGACCAGCAGCGACTTCTTCACGCCGAGGAACTGGGCCAGCTCGCTCTCGAAGGCGTCGCCCTCGGGTCCGAGGGTCAACCAGAAATCCAGCGTGCTGCCGACGGCGGCTTCAACCTCGTTCGCATCGAAGACGCGGCCGGCATAGGGCACGGTCGTCTGGCCGGGGACGAATTTCGGCTGATGGGTGGAGGCGGGATCGTAGCCGGGCCCGTTCTGTTGGTGGACGAGCTGGGAATACTCGCGGGAGAGGCGAAGGATTTCGGCTTTGAGTTCGGCGGGGGTCGGCATGGCACTTGGTTAACCGCAGATGGACGCAGAAAAACGCAGATGGGGGAAAGGGCGGAGCTTTGTAGCGCAAGCCTCCGGCTTGCCGTGCCGCAACCGTCCCGGTTGCCGTGGCGCAGGCGTCCCGCCTGCGAGGACGCAATGCGACGCAGGACGCCCCGGCAAGCGCGACGCTTGCGATACGGCCGACGGGACGTCGGCGCTACGCAGGCTCGGCAGGAGCCTTCGCCCTACCGAGTTCCAGGATCTGCGTTCGTCGGCGTTCATCTGCGGTTCGAAATTCATGACGCCCACGGCACACCGAGTTCGGCGGCGCGGCGAGTGTAGACTTCGATCTGGCGGGTGGTGAAGGCGTGGGCGGCGGCGCGGTCGCCGGTCGGAGGGTTGTCGCGATACCACGTGATCGTTTCGCGGACGGCGTCGGGGAAGTGCCAGACGGGGAACCAACCGAGCAGCGCATTGGCCTTGTCGGTCGTGAGCTGGAGCAGGCTGGCTTCGTGGACGGCGTTCGGATCCGAACGGTCCTCCCACTTGCCGGGCCAGGTCTTCAGCACTTCGGCGACCAGTTCCGCCACGGTGCGGTTGGCGTCGTGGCCGGGACCGAAGTTGAAGGCGGAAGGAAAGAGACCCTCGGCGTAGGGCCGCAGCTCGGGCTTTGCCAGGACGGCCGCCAGCCAGAGGTAGCCGCTGAGCGGTTCCAGAACGTGCTGCCACGGACGCGTCGCGGTGCGATTGCGGACCGGGATGGCCTCGCCCTGGGCCAAAGCGCGGACGCAGTCGGGAATGATGCGGTCCTTCGCCCAATCGCCGCCACCGATGACGTTGCCGGCGCGGGCGCTGGCGATCTTCGCCGGGTGATGCTTGAAGAACGAGCGGCGCCACGAAGCGATGGCCACTTCGCAGGCGGCCTTGCTGGAGCTGTAGGGATCATGGCCGCCGACGGGATCTTCCTCGCGGTAGCCGTGGACCCATTCGCGGTTCTCGTAGCACTTGTCCGTGGTGATGAGCACGGCGGCGCAGGGTTTGGTCAGCGCGCGCAGGGCTTCCATCACGTGGATGGTGCCCATGACGTTGGTGGCGTAGGTCTCGACCGGCTGGTCGTAGGACAAGCGGACCAACGGCTGGGCCGCGAGGTGCAGAACGAAGTCGGGTTGGGCGTCCAACAGCGACTTACGGACGGCGGCGGGATCGCGCAGATCGGCATTGTCCCAGTGGACGCGAGAACCCAGGCCGGTCTGCTCGAAGATGGAGGGATCGGTCGGCGGGGTGAGGGCGAAGCCGCGGACATTCGCCCCGAGGGCGAGGAGCCATTCGGCCAGCCACGTGCCTTTGAAGCCGGTGATGCCGGAGAGCCAGACCGTTTTTCCGTGGAAGACGCCGCCGAACATGGTCACCAGATTTTCCAGGGGGCTTTGCCGGAATCCCAGAGGCGGTTGAGCAGGAGAAACTCCTGATAGGTGTCCATCGGCTGCCAGAAGCCCGAGTGCTTGTAGGCCATCAACTGGTCCTCGGCCGCGATCTTGCGGATGGGATCCTGCTCGAACATCAGATGGTCAGAGTTCTGGATGTAGGAGAAGACCTTCCGCGAGGCGACGAAGTAGCCGCCGTTGATCCAGCCGCCTTCGGCCTGGGGCTTTTCGTTGAACTGCGTCACCGAACCATCGGCCTCCATGCCGAGTTCGCCGAAACGGCCCGGGGGATGGACGGAGGTCAGGGTCAGCAGCTTGCCGTGGGAACGGTGAAACTCGATGGACTTGGTGATGTCCACATCGCCCACGCCGTCACCATAGGTGAACAGGAAGGAATCGTCGTCGCCGAGGTAGCGCTCGATCCTGGCGATGCGTCCGGCGGTCATCGTCTCCTGGCCGGTGTCGGCGAGGGTGACGGTCCAGTCCTCCTCCTCGTGGCGGTTGTGGATCTTCAACTGCGGCTGACGGCCGAGCTTCAGCGTCACGTCGCTGGTCATCCAGAGATAGTTGCGGAAGAAGTCCTTGATGACGTCGCCCTTGTAGCCGAGGCAAAGGATGAACTCCTTGTGCCCGTGCGCGGCGTAGGTCTTCATGATGTGCCAGAGGATCGGCCGGTCGCCGATGGGCACCATGGGTTTGGGGCGATACTCCGTCTCCTCGCGCAGGCGAGTTCCTTTACCACCGCAGAGAATGACGACTTTCATCGGGCGAAGCGCTGATTAGGCTCGAAGGTCTTGGCCCACGGAGCGAGCCGGTGTCAAAGGATTTACCGGGCGGGTTTCTGCGCGGCGCGTTGGCGGGCGAGTTCTCGGGCGACGATGGGCTCCATCATCGTGGCCAACGGGTCCGGTTTATGGGGAGTGCGGATGGCTTTCGTGATCCAGACAGAGGCTTCCTCGACGTTGCCCGCCTGGAACTGCTGCCAGCCGCGCGCGGCCCTGATGTGCTTGCCGTTCGGATCGAGTTCGCTGGCCTTGACCATGAGGGGTGAGGCTTCGTCGTGCCGTCCGATCCAACTCAGGCACATGCCTTGGCGGGCGTAGCCGTAGGGGTCGAAAGGATCGAGCACGACGACTTTTTGGAAGGCCTCGATGGCCGAGAGCGCGAGTTTCTCGAAGTCGTCCCCACCATCGAAGCTGCGATAGCGGAGATTCTCGCCGAGCGCGAGCCAGGTCGCGGAATTGGCCGGTTCCACGGCCAAGGCGCGGCGGAGGAACACCTCCTTCTCCGCTGTTTCCCCGCGTTGGCGATCGGCCCGCCCCAACGCGAGCGACTCGGCAGTCCGACGGGTCGCCTGCCAACCCAAAACCCCGACGGCTGCGGCCACGGCCAGGCCGGTCACAAAGCGCAGGGGGATTCCCAGCGACAGCCAGAAACCCTCGGTCGCGAAGCGGAGGTGCAGGACGACCAGCGCGGCAACCACGGCAGCGGACGCGGCGATGGCCGGGATGGAGAGGTTGAATTCAACCACCCCGTGGATCGCGAGGGCCAAGAGGCCGACTGCTCCACCCACGACCGTGGCCAAGCGGGTGCTGTTCGAGTTGTCGGAAATTCCGCCGCCCCGGGACAGGAACGGCCATGAACGCCAGATGCCCCACCCCACCGCGCCGAGAAACACCACGACCAAACCGGCTCCGATCAGCCCGAAATCCACCAGGATCTGGAGATGGTCGCTGTGGGTCCGCTGCGGGCGCGTTTGGAGCCAGACATCGCGGTATTTGCGGTATTTCACGTCGAAATGGTTCGGACCTGCCCCCAGCCATTTGTCCTCCTTCCAGACGCCCAAGGCCGCTTCCCAAACCAGTTCGCGGGTGTCCTTGGGGGCTTCTCCGACATATTTCTCCACCTCCTGGAACCGCTGCTTCAGCTTTTCTGGCATCGCCTGGTAGGCGATGAAGACCGCCAACAAAACCACCCCGCCCGCCGCCAAGGACCACCAGGTGCGCCTTCGCGCCATCAGGATCGCACCCAGCACCGTCAAGGAACCCAGCGTCGCGATGTAGCCGCCCTTCGACACCGTGGCCAGCACCCCGACGAACATCACGCCGCCAAGATACCCGACCAGAATCCGCACCCAGTGCGGCTCCCGGCTCATCAAGGCGATGGCCAACGCCAGTGGGATCACCATCTCGACGAAACCCGCCATGTGGTTCGGGTTGATGAAGCTGCCAGACCCTCGCCCGTCATAGGCATCCGGACGCGCGAACCCGAACACCGTGTCGGACTTGGCCGCCCATTGGTAGATGCCATAGACGCTCTCGATCGTCGCCATGCCGATCAGGGTGAAGACGATGGCCCGCACGGCGTTCTGGCCGTGCAGATTCATGACCACCAGGGTGAAGACGGCGAAATAGACGCCGATCCGCAGCACCTCCTGGCGGGCGACGTATTCCACATCCGCCGTCCAATACCGGAAAATCGCGTAGCCCATGAAGGCCAGCGCCGCCCAGAACGCCGGGGGCACGAGCAGCTTGGGCCGCCGTTCCACCGCCAATCGGACCACCCAGAGCCCGAGGGCGATCGTCACCATCCATTGCACCACGGCCTGGGCCCAGTCCTCCACCGCGCCGAAGGCCAACGGTGCGAACACCAACACCCCCAGCACGAGTCCCAGAATCCCCCACTGACACCACTTGGCTACGACGTTTCGATCCATTGAATTCCGCTGAAACTAGGTTTGGGCGTTTGCCCAGGTCCACGGAAATTTCCGGTCCGGCGAAGCCTCTTTTTAGGACCGATCCGGGTCGGGACAGGAACCGTCCCGAAACGCCGCCACCAACGGCGGCGGCTCCCCCATTCGGGGCAGTTGCTCCCCGGCGAGTCCTTGCCCCAGCCTCCGGCGCGCCGCTACCGTGCGCGGCACCTCCCAATCCATGAACGCCTCCCCCCGCTACAAGCTCTTCTTCATGATGGTGCTCCAGTTCTTCATCTGGGGCGCTTGGCTGCCGCTCATCTTCGGCTACCTGCCCAGCCTCGGATTCACGCCCGGCGAACAGGCCGCCATCCTCAATGCCTTCCCGGTCGCCTCCATCGTCGGCATGTTCTTCAGCAACCAGTTCGCCGACCGGAAATTTGCGGCGGAGAAGTTCCTCGCCTTCTCGCATCTCGTCGGTGGTCTCGCCATTCTGGGCTGCGGCTTCACCAAGAGCTTCTGGCCTTTCTTCCTCTTGATGCTCGTGCACTGCCTGCTCTACGTGCCCACGATCTCGATCACCAATTCCATCGCCTTCGCCAACATGAAGGACGCGACCAAGGAATTCGGCATCGTCCGCATGGGCGGCACCATCGGGTGGATACTCGCCGCGTGGCCGTTCACCTTCATCTTTGTGGATTGGGAAGCCGTGAAGGCGGCGAATCCCGCGGGCATCGCCGACTGGATCGGCAAGGCGTTGGCCAATCCCCTGACCGGCGACGTGGCGAAGGCCGCGACCAAGTGGACCTTCATCGTGGCCGGGGTCGCGTCGTTGATCCTCGCGGGCTTCAGCCTCCTGCTGCCACATACGCCGCCCAAGACGGCCCCGAAGGGCGCGGGTGAAAAACAGGCGTGGGTCCAGGCGTTCTCTCTGCTCAAGCACCCCTTCATCCTCGTGCTCTGGCTGGTGACCTTTGTCGATGCCTTCGTCCACAACTGCTACTTCAACTGGACTGGCACCTTCCTCGGAACCGCCCGCGAAGCCGGCGGCGTTGGCATTCCGGGCAACTGGATCATGCCGATCATGAGCATCGGGCAGATCGCGGAGATCTTCACCATGTTCATCCTCGGCTCCACGCTGAAGAAGCTCGGCTGGCGCACCACGCTCATCATCGGCGTCCTCGGCCACGCCGCCCGGTTCGGTATCTACGCCTTCATGCCCCACAGCGCGGCGGCCATCATCTCCGTGCAGGTCATCCACGGCATCTGCTACGCCTTCTACTTCGCCACGGTTTACATCTTCGTGGACGCCTACCTGCCCAAGGACATCCGCACCAGCGCCCAGGGACTCTTCAACCTCCAGATCCTCGGCCTCGGCGCCTTGGTGGCGAACTCAATTTGCCCCTGGCTCCTCCAAACGGTTTACACCCAGAACGGCCTGACGGACTTCAAGGGCCTGTTCCTCGTCCCGATGGCGCTGTCGGTCATCGCGGCCATCGCGTTGGGCCTGTTCTTCCGCCCGCCGAACGCCCCATCGCCCGAGGCCAAAGGCGGAGCTGCTCCGGCCCATTGAGCCAGGGATCGCGCCGTCCGTGCGGAGCCCGCCTCCGCACGGACGGCACTCCGGGCTGGAAAATCGCGGCGATCCGGCCCAAATCCATCCCATGAATCGCCGCCAGTTCCTCAAGACCTCCGCGCTCGCCGCCCTGGCGACCGGAGGTCTTTCCGCGTGCAGCTCCCTGCAGGAGCCCAAACCCGTCGTGCTCGACGGCCCGCTCTTCCGCATTTCCCTCGCCCAATGGTCCCTGCATCGCACCCTCCAGAAAGGCGAACTGACCAACCTCGATTTCCCGCTCGTCGCCCGGCGCGACTACGAGATCGAGGGCGTGGAATACGTGAACCAGTTCTTCAAGGACAAGGCCCAGGACCGCGCCTACCTGACCGAACTGCGGAACCGCTGTGACGGCGAGGGCGTCACCAGCGTGCTCATCATGTGCGACGACGAAGGCCGCCTCGGTGATCCCGACAACGCCGCCCGCGCCGAAGCCATCGAGAACCACCGCAAGTGGCTCGAAGCCGCCAAATTCCTCGGCTGCCATTCCATCCGCGTGAACGCCTACTCCAGCGGCCCCCGCGAGGAACAGGCCCGGCTGGCCATCGACGGACTCCGCCGCCTCTGCGAGATCGCGCAGCCCCTCGGCCTGAACGTCCTGGTGGAGAACCACGGCGGCTATTCCTCCCAGGGCAACTGGCTCGCCGCCGTCATCCGCGGCACCGGCATGGCCAACGCCGGGACGCTGCCCGACTTCGGCAACTTCACCGACTACGACCGCTACCTCGGCGTGCGGGAAATGCTCCCCTACGCCAAGGGCCTCAGCGCGAAGAGCCACGACTTCGACTTCAACGGGAACGAGAAAAAGACCGACTTCTCCCACATGCTGACGATGGCCTACCGCGCCGGCTACCGGGGCTGGGTCGGCATCGAATACGAGGGCGAAGTGCTGCTCGAATCCAGCGGCATCCGCCAAACCAAGAAGCTCCTCGAACGCGTCCGGAGCGAGATCACCCAGAGCCTGCTGAGCGGGACGTTTGTGTGAGCAAGATTGGGCATGATGACTACTCGCCGAGGGCCTTGTTGATCATGCGAACGATTGGGTAAAAGCCTTTGAAATACTCGTCTCCCGGCTTTGCCAGCTTCTTGAATTCGCTCAACATCAGCTTCTTGAGTTGTTTCGAAGCGGTGTTCTTTTCCTCAGCAGTTCCGTTGATGGCCGCTTGGGCCAATGCTGAATTTGAGGTGAAGACTTTGGTAACGATGGATTCTGGAAGTAGCCCCTCGATGTTCTTCTTGCCTGGAACGTCGATGCCCACCCATGCGTATTCCTTGTTTTTGTGAAACTCTAGGCCGGTAAAGACTTTTTCGAGCTTCGATTCAGCATCCAAATCGGCAGTGACGAAAATCTTTCGGTATGCGTTTCTGACGAACCTAAGGAGAACCGAATTTTGGATGTTGCCACATCCATCGTATGAAACGATCGCCCCCGCTGAATCTGAGTTGATTAGGACCATGTGCAGGGTCACGAAGCATTTCAAAATACTCCCGGTCAGACTCGCCTTCCACAAAAAGCACGGACTCTCCTTTGCTAAAAAACAAACTTTTCCAAGGCGCGAATTCCTCGCTGGTCAGGCCAAGAATTAAGCTGAACGGCTCCATCCAACGGTCGCCAGAGGTATCTACCAGCGTGGTTTCTCGAATCTGTCCATGAGAGGTGTTACGCTTGAGGAGCAGGTTCGCAGTGGGCATCTCCCGACTCAGCATGTATGGGCTGTGAGTCGTCACCAATACTTGCACTTGGAACTCCTCAGATAGGTCTTGAAGAATTCGACCGAACTCCGCTTGGGCGGAAGGATGAAGAAAACTCTCCGGCTCTTCG
>CAMLMI010000027.1 GCA_946480965.1 uncultured Verrucomicrobiales bacterium
GGGTAGCGGCATTCCGGCGGAGGACAAACATTGCCTCAATAGACGGAGGTGTTTCATCGTCCATCCAGTTCACCCGGTTGTGTCCATGGGTCGGATCATTCACCAAAGACCAAGCGCGTCGTTCCGCCGAGCGGCGTGGTGCGTGTGGACGGCTCTCGTCCTCGCCTGGCTCGCGGCGGGGGCGGCGCGGGCGCAGACGAACCTGAGCCTGCTCGACGGGGTGGAGATTTCGCCCGTCCGGGTGGCGGAAGGGGACCCGGTGTTCGGGGTGGGGAGCTGGATCTGGTCCGCCGAGATGAAGCCGCAGCAGGAGATCGGGTTCTGGCGAGCGTTCGAGATCCCGTCCGGCGCCTCGGTGACGAACGCCCGCCTGCGGATCGCCGCGGACAATTTCTACCGCCTGCACCTCGATGGCCGCCGGTTGGGCCAGGGGGCGGATTGGCGCATCCTGACGGAATACGACGTCTCGCTGCTGCTGCCGCCCGGGCGGCATGTGCTGGCGGTGACGGGAGTGAACGACTTCGACTGGGCGGGCCTGCTGCTGGGGCTGCGGATCGAGTATGCGGACGGCTCGCTGCTGGAGTTCGGCTCCGACACGGAATGGCGGGTCGTTTCGGCCGATGAGCCGGGGTGGGAAAAACGCGCACAGCCGGACCCGTCGTGGCGGAGGGCGGTGGTGGTCGCTCCTTTCGGCGGCGCGCCTTGGAAGAGCTCGGGCTTCTCCTCGGCGAAGCTGGCCCCGCAGCTCTTCCCGGTGGAGATCTACTTCTGGCAAAGGGGCTGGTTCCAGGCCTCGCTGGCCACGGTCTGCGGCGTGGTCATCCTCATCTGCCTCTATCTCGGCAGCCGTCTCGTCATCCAGTCGCGCGAGCAGCAGGTGGTCCGGCGCGAACGCGCCCGCATCGCCCGCGACATCCACGACGATCTCACCGCCGGCCTGACCAAGCTCGTGCTTCTCGGCGAGACCACGCAGACCGACCTGCCGCGCAACTCCGCCATCCGCACCCAGATCACGCAGCTCTGCGAACAGGCGCGCGGGCTCCTCGGCTCGATGAACGAGACCATCTGGGTGATCAATTCCCAGCGCGACACGGTGCGCGACCTCGTCTCCTACGTGAGCAAATACGCCGAGACCTTCCTGCGCTCGACGCCCATCCGTTGCCGGTTCGACATCGAACGCGAACCGCCCGCCGTGCCCTGTGACGTCGGCACGCGCCGCAACCTTTTCCTCGCGGTGAAGGAGGCGTTGAACAACGTGGTCCGCCACTCCGGCGCCACCGAGGTCCATCTGCGCTGCCGCTGGGACGACGACGTGCTGGTCGTCGTGGTCGAGGACAACGGGCTGGGCTTCGATCCCGCCGAGGCCGACCCGCACCGCAACGGCCTCTCGAACATGCAGCAGCGCGCGGTCGAGGTGGGCGGCCATTGCGAGATCTTCAGCCGCCCGGGCCGGGGTTGCCGGGTGGAGTTCCAGTTGCCGCTCAATCCTCCGGCGTGGCGGCGCTTCGCGCGGTCGTTGTCCGGCGAGGCAACCGCAAAGAAGGATTCCACCCCGGCCGGAAACCGTGGTTGAATGGCGGCGTCAACATCATGCCCGCCGATTCCATGCCCGCTTCCGTCGCCACTTCCGCCCAGGTCCGCCGCGTCGCCCTGGTCGAGGACCAGAAGGACATCCGCGAACGCTGGACGCGGCTGCTGGAGACCTTCGGCGACTTCAAGTGCGTCTGCGCCTGTCCCACCGGCGAGGACGCGCTGCGCGAGATCCCGATCGTGCGTCCCGACGTGATCCTGATGGACATCTTCCTGCCGCGCATGTCGGGCATCGAATGCACCGCCAAGCTCAAGGAGCTGATGCCCGAGACGCGCATCCTCATCCTCACCGCATCCGACGACGAGGAGATGGTCTTCCCCGCGCTGGAAGCCGGGGCCGACGGCTATCTGCTCAAGCAGGCCCGGCCGGAGGATCTGCGCGAAGGCCTGCTGGACGTGCTCCAGGGCGGGGTGCCCATCACCAGCGGCATCGCCCGGCGCATCGCGGCCTACTTCCGCGACCGCGCCAAGCAGCGCGACGAACTGGTGCGCCTGAGCGCGCGGGAAAAGGAAGTGCTCGTGCTGCTCTCCGGCGGCTACTCGAACAAGGAGATCGCGGAGAAGCTCGGCCTCAGCGTCGAGACCATCCACGGCTACCTCAAGCGCGTGTATGAGAAGATGCACGTGCGTTCCCGCGCCGAAGCCGTGGCGAAATACATGGCGTCGAAGGCACCGTAGGGGCTTTCGTTCCGTTCGTTCTCCTTCTCCTTCTCTCCGTCCCGTCCGGCCCGTTCGTTTTCGGAGCGTTTCGAGAGCGAGAAGGAGGGTGAGAACGAGAAGGAGAAGGACGAAAGCGATTACCCCCATTTGGGGCTAATGCCCGGACCCGATTGGGGGCATGGCCGCCGCTTCTTCGCGTCCCCTACACTGGGGACATCCCATGAGATGCGCACCGACCACCTTGTCTTTGGTTTTTCGACCCGGGCGGCGTGGCGGGGGTTTCCGGGGAACCCCAACGACACCAGACCAGACATGAAAGCATTCACCCGTCCGTTCGCGACGGTCCTTGGCCTCCTCGCCGCCTTGGCGACCCAGGCCCAGGCCCAGACGACGATCATCGCCGATTCCTTCAACCGCACCGGCCCCATCGCCGACAGCGCGCCCGACACCGCCGACGCCAACGCGCCGGGCAACTGGTCCGTTCCGGACGGTTCGGACTTCTGGAACACCTCGACGGATGGCGGCGGTCGCCTGGTCTATAGCGGCACCACCGCCGGGATCACCCGGCTGCCCTTCGCCCCGCAGCCCGGCTACGTCTATACGCTCGGCGTCACGATCAACATCGCGGCCACGGCGCAGGACATGTGGATGAACTTCGGCTTCGACAACGGCAACACCGGGGCCGGTTCGCCCGCCGGGTTGTCCGGCCCCTGGTCGCTCGTGAAGCCCTCCGGCGCGGTCGAATGCTTCTTCAACGGCACCGGCACCACCATCGCCAGCCTGCCGCCCGGCACGGCCAATCGCGGCGGCACGAACAACCTGATGCAGATGGTCCTCGACACCACGGGCAACAACTGGTCGATGCGCCTCCTGGTGAACGGCACGCAGCGCGCCTCCCGCACCTTCGTCGGCCAGCCCGCCATCGCCGGGATCGTCCTCGGCCACTACAGCGGCGGCAACCAGCTCGGCGCCACGAACACCGCGCTCAGCCTGACGGCCATCCAGCCGACCGCGCCCGAGATCTCCATCCAGCCCGTGGGCCTCACCAACTGGGCGGGCAAGGCCGCCGAGATGACCGTCGCGGCTTCCGGTGCCCAGCCCATCACCTACCAGTGGCGCAAGAACGGCGCGGATCTGTCCGGCGAGGTGAACGATACGCTGGTGTTCCCCGCGCTCACGGGCGCCGATTCCGGCAACTACACGGTCGTCGTGGCCAACGATCTCGGGGCCGTCACCAGCCAGGTGGCCGTGGCCTACGTGGAGACCGGCACCACGCTGCAATACTCCCCGTCCCTCGCGCTGGTGCAGCTCCCGCCGACCGAGTCCGACGCCGCCTCGGGCATCGCCGTAACCAACCTGTATCTCGCGGCCCTCGACTTCGGCCTGGAGCCCACGCCGATCGAGATCGGGGGCGTGCCGTTCCAGCGCATCGACCCCGCCGGCCAGATCAAGGTGACGGGCGTGGACCCGGTGCATGGCGGCACTTGGGAGATCGAGTCGCATTCCGGCATCGGTTCGGCCGCGACGGCCTTCGGTTCCGATCTCGGCGATGCCGGCGGCGTGAGCGATCCGTCCGGAGGCGTTTTCCTGCTGCTGAGCGACGCGTCCTACGACACCAGCGTCGTGCCGCTCGACTTCATCACCGCCAAGCTCGGCGGCCTGACGCCCGGGGCCCAATACTCGCTGCGCTACTACTACCGCCAGCGTGACCTGGAGCCCGGCCGCCCCGTGACCTTCACCTTCGACGGCCACGGCACCAACGAAACCCTCCGCACGGACCTCGACACCGGCGGGGCCTATTATCTCCGCTACAACTTCACCGCCGTCGCCAGCGCCATGCAGATGACGCTCACTGCCAACGCCTCGGGCAAGAGCCCCATCCTCTATGGCTTGACCCTCCAGCAGACCTCCGCGCCGCCCGTGCCGCCCTCCATCACCGCGCAGCCCGCGGGCTTCACCAACTGGGTCGGCCTGTCGGGTTCCGTGAACGTCTCCGCCAGCGGCAGCTTGCCGCTCAGTTTCCAGTGGTTCCGCAACGGCGCGAAGATCGACGATGCCACCGGCCCCGCCATTTCCTTCGCCAGCCTGCTCGGCGACGAGACGGGCAACTACATGGTCGTGGTGACGAACAACTACGGGGCCGTGACCAGCGCCGTGACCCGTGTCGAAGTCGTGACCGACGGCGTGATGGAGCTCGGGCCCTCCTTCCGCATCGTGCAGCTCCCGGCCGCGGAGACCGACGCCGCCTCGGGCATCTGGCCGACGAACATCTACCTTTCCGCCCTCGATTTCGGCAACGACACCGCCGCCCTCACGGTCAACGAAGTGCCTTTCCAGCAGGTCTCGTTGCCCGGCGCGCCCAACGCGAGCGGCACCGACGCCACGCATGGCGGCACGTGGAGCATGACCGCCCGGCGCGGCACGAATAACCTGAACTTCGCCAACCACGGCGCGGCCACCACGGAAGCCGACGGCTCGATGGCTTCGCTGCTCGCGGACTTCTCCTACACCGGCGGGACCATCGCCGGAGACACCGCGTCGCTCACGCTCGGCCGTCTCGTGCCCGGCGGCGAATACGCCGTGCGCTACTACTACCGTCGCTGGGCCGGCAACCGCCCGATCCGCTTCAGCTTCGACGGCCACGGCACCAACGAGGTCGTCACCACAGACATCGACCTCGGCGGGGCCTACTATCTGGAATACCGCTTCACCGCCGCGTCCACGAACGTGACCGGCCGCTTCGAGGCGCTCCAGGTCAACAACGGCCCGCACATCTATGCCGTGACCCTGCACCAGACCGCCGCGCCGCCCGTGCCGCCCTCCATCGTGACGCAGCCCGCCGGCGTGACCAACTGGGCCGGGTTGAACAGCACCCTCAGCGTGCAGGCCGACGGCGCTTTGCCGCTCCACTACCAGTGGTTCAAGGGAGGCACGGCCATCGGCGGCGCGACGACCGCCACGCTCTCGCTGCCTGGATTGTCCGAGGCCGACGCCGCGTCCTACTACGTGGTCGTCACCAACGTCACCGGCTCGATCACCAGCGCCGTGGCCCAGGTCGTGGTGGAGACGGACGGCGTGATGACCCTCTCGCCCACGCTCGCCATCCTGCAATTGCCCGCCACCGGCACCGACGAGGCCACGGGCATCGACGCCACCAACACCTACCTCGCCGCGCTGGACTTCGGCAGCGACACCGCGCCGCAGACGGTCAACGGCGTGGTCTTCCAGCAGCTCAACCTCTCCGGCCGGGGCACCGGTGCGGCGGGCAACACTCCGCTCCACAGCGGCACCGACGCCACCTACGGAGGCACCTGGTCGCTCTCCGCCGCCTTCACCGGCACCGGCGGTTTCGCCAGCCACAACGCGGGCACCGACCAGGCCGACGGCACGATGGCTTCGCTCCTCGCCGACTTCACCTACCTGAGCGGCACGGTGCTTCCTGGCGACAACGCCACGCTCACCCTCGGCGGCCTCGCCCCCGGCGGGAACTACACGCTCCGCATCTACTACCGCCGCTGGGACGTGAACCGGCCCATGGAGTTCACGTTCAACGGGCACGGCACCAACGAGGTCGTCCGCACCGACATCGACCTCGGCGGGGCCTACGCGCTCGACTACACCTTCACCGCCGCCTCCACCAACGTCTCGGCGAAGCTGGTCGCGGGCGTGGCGGGCAACGGACCGCACATCTACGCCGCGACGCTCCAGCAGAACGCCGCCGCCCCGGCCACCGTCACGTTGCTGCACACCCGCAACGGTTCGTCCCTCATCCTCTCCTGGGACCCCGGCCTGACCGGCTACGCGCTGGAGAGCAGCCCCGTCCTCCCCGCCGTGCAGTGGGAGCCGGTGCCGAGCGTGCAGAACAACAGCGTCACGGTCGATACCTCGACCGGTCTCCGCTTCTACCGCCTGAAGAAACAATGAAGCCGGTTCGCGGCTGAAACCAAGCGAACGGGCCGGGCGACGCACGCCCGGCCCGTTCCTCCATCTTCCCGAACATGAAAACCCCGTCCCTCCACCGCCGCCGAGCCGCCTTCACGCTCATCGAACTGCTCGTGGTCATCGCCATCATCGCGATCCTCGCCGGCATGTTGCTGCCCGCCTTGGGCAAGGCCAAGGCGCGCGCCCAGAACATCAGTTGCCTGAGCAACATGAAGCAGATGGCTCTGTGCTGGATCATGTATACGACCGATTCCAACGACTACCTCGTGCCGAATCTGGTCGGGGGCTCTTCCCGATCCTGGATCTCGGGCAGCGTCAACACCGCGACCGGTTCGACCAACCTGACCTTCATCCGCGACGGAAAGCTCTTCATCTACAATTCCACGGAGAAGATCTACCAGTGTCCGGCATCCTTGGCGACGTGGCCCAAGGCGATTCCCCGCCCGGCCGGTGCCGCGTCCTTGGTGCGAACGGTCTCCCTCAATGCGCGGATGGGAGGCGAGCAGTCGGTCTCGGTGAACGACCTGGGCTACACAAAACCCTTCGTGAAGACTGCGGACATCACCCAGCCCTCCCCGTCTGCCGCGCTGACGTTCCTCGACGAGAGCCTGGAATCGATCGACGACGGTCTTTTTGCGGTCAGTCGGCGCAACAGATCCACATGGCAAAACGCTCCAGCCGTTCGCCACGGTGGCAACTCGACGATGTCCTTCGCCGACGGCCATTCGGAAAGCTGGCGCTGGAAGACCCTCGCGAAAGACGAGCCTCGCGACCAGCAGGCCAACACCTTGGCCAAGCAGGCGGAGCTCAGGCGGCTCCAAGATGCTGTCTGGGTCGATTGAAGCCCGGCTTCGTTGACCGAGCATCAAAAGCCATCTAATCGACGGCCCTTGAAAACCAGTTTTCCTAAACGACTGCGCCAACAGAGGGCCGGATAAGTTGACTTTATCCCCGCCGGGGCGTTCCCTCGGGAGCCATGCAGATCGACAGTCTCAAGGTCTTCTGCGACCTCGCGGAAACGGAAAGCTTCACCAAAGCCGCCCACATCAACGGCGTCACGCAGTCCGCCGTCAGCCAGCAGATCGGCTCTCTGGAGCGCCAGTTCAAGACGCTCCTCATCGAGCGGAGCAAAAAGAAGTTCCGCCTGACCCGCGAGGGCCAGATCCTCTACGACTACAGCAAGCAGATCATCCAGACGTATGATTCCTTGTTGAGCCGTCTCCAGGAGATCAAGGACATCGTCTCCGGCACCATCCGCGTCGCCACCATCTACTCCGTGGGACTGCATGACCTGCCACCCTACCTGAAGAGCTTCCTCAAGCAGTTCCCCACGGTGAACGTCCACATCGAGTATCGCCGCGCCAACCAGGTCTATGAAGACGTGTTGGGCAACGTGGTCGATCTCGGCCTGGTGGCGTATCCGGTGAAAGACCCCAAGCTGGAGATCATCCCGCTCCGCAAAGACCGCCTCGTCCTCATCTGCCACCCGAGCCATCCCTTCGCGGGTCTCGCCTCGGTCAAGCTCTCGGAACTGAACAAGGCCAAGTTCATCAGCTTCGAGCCCGACATCCCCACGCGGAAGGCCATCGACAAGCTGCTGAAGGACGGCGACGTCGAGATCCAGCACGTCATGGAGTTCGACAACGTCGAGACCGTGAAGCGTGCCGTGGAGATCGACGCCGGCATCTCCATCGTCCCCCAGGGCACCGTCAGCCAGGAAGTCGCCGGCAAGACCCTCTGCCAGGTGAACATCGAGGGCCCCGAACTCTATCGTCCCCTCGGCGCGATCCACAAAAAGAACAAGGTCCTCAGCCCCGCGATGAAGCAGTTCCTCAACATCCTCAAGGGCGAGACTCCGTTGAAGGCCTGAGAAGGGGCGGCGGGAGCGCCGCCCAGAACCTTCGCTCGCCCCGCTTGCATCGCGTCCTTCGGCTGGCAGTTTCGCCGGCATGTTGACTCTGGAAGCCCTGGCCGAACTGGCCACCGCGCATCGCGACGACCTGAAGCGCCGCGTCGCGGAATTCTCCGTCGGTCCCGTCCGCTTCGCCACGAACTCGCGTCCCGCGCTGATGGGCGTGGTCAATCTCTCGGCCGACTCTTGGTATCGCGAGAGCGTCTGCCTGACGGCCGAATCCGCCATCCGCAAAGGCCACGTGTTGGCCGCCCAGGGCGCGCAGATCATCGATCTCGGAGCCGAATCCTCCCTGGCCCACGCCGCGCGCGTGGATGAAGCGGGGCAGAACTCGAAGCTCCTCCCCGTGGTGAAGGAACTCGCCGCCGCCGGCCTCGTCGTCTCGGTGGAGACCTATCAACCGGCCGTGACCCGAGCCTGTTTCGAAGCGGGCGCCAAGGTGCTCAACCTCACCGGCAGCGTCCGCACCGACGAGATGTTCCGCATGGTGGCCGACCACGACGGTGCGGTCATCATCTGCTACGTGCAGGGCGACCATGTGCGGGCCGTCGGCGACTTCGATTTCGGGGCCGATCCCACCGCGATGATGCTCGATTACTTCGCCAAGCAGATCGACCTCGCCACCCGCAACGGCGTGACCAAGGTCTTCATCGATCCCGGCCTGGGCTTCTACTACCGGAACCTCCAGGACAGCGCCGTCCGCGTGGCGCACCAGATGCGGGTCTTCCTGAACACCTTTCGCCTGCGCCGGCTCGGCTTCCCCACCTGCCACGCGCTGCCCCACGCCTTCGACTACTTCGGCGAGGAAGTGCGCTGCGCCGAACCCTACTTCGCCGTGCTCGCGGCGCTGGGCAAGACCGACCTCTTCCGCACCCACGAAGTGCCGCGGGTCAAGGCGGTGCTCGACACGCTGGGCGTCTTCCCGACAGCGTGAGGCACCATGACGCTCAACGAAAAACTCTCCGCCGAGATCAAGGCGGCCATGATCGCCAAGAACGCCGACCGCCTGAACACCCTGCGCCTGCTCAAGTCCGCGCTCGGCTATGTGGCGATGGAGAAAAAGATGGATGTGCTGGCGGACGCCGACTTCATCGCCGTCGCCCAGAAGGAAGTGAAGAAGCGCAAAGACTCCATCACCCAGTTCGAGCAGGGCGGACGCCCGGAACTCGCCGCGAAGGAGCAACAGGAATTGGTGGTGATCGAAGAGTTCCTGCCCAAGCAGCTCAGCGTGGAGGAGATCAAGGCGCTCATCCAGGCCGCCATCGCCGAGACCGGCGCGACCAGCAAGAAGCAGATGGGACTCGTGGTGAAGGCCGTCCAAGCCAAGGCTGCCGGCCGCGCCGACGGCAAGACGGTCAGCACGCTGGTGGGGGAGATGCTTCCGGCGTGAGCGAGTTCCTCAGGCAAAGAAGATCGATTCCGTGGGAAAGCTGCTCCGAGTATTTTCGTATTTCTCAGAGCCGACCGATCTCGCGGCTGAAATGCGCGATTGGCCGGAGTTCCTGAAAGGCTCCGGCTACAACGTCGATTTGAGGGACACGGCTACTGGCGAGCTTGTGTGCGTCCGATATGTCGAACATGGGGAACAAGCGCATGTTTTCGTCGCTTCGTCTGGGGGTGGGCATCTGTTTGATCGGGTCGCGGGACGGGTCGTCGACGCAATGTCAGTCCACACCGATCATCTGTTGATCGACAAAGTTCCTTTGTCCGGAGGTTCTTCGATTTGGAGTCTGCCTATTTCGTAGCTTCGTGGCCCGCAACCCAGCCGGCGTCCTGGAAATGGCTCGCCGGTGAATTCCCGTTCGCCCCGGCGAATCGAGCCGGACGATGCGGGCGGTTCCTACGAGGAGGCGCGGGGGGGCGGGCGATCTTCCCGGGTGCGTAGCTGCAGCCAGCGTGCGAGTCGGGCAAGGCGCCACGCGCCGAAGAGGACCAGCGCCGCCACGCCGAGGGGATGCCATTGGCTCTCGATATGCGCGGGCAGGTGGTGGAACCACGGGAGCAGCACCAGCGGCTGGTTCAACCAGGAGAAGGCAAAGCGGTAGTTGAAGAACGTGCCGATGTAGGTGGGCAACGCCAGCACGAGGAACCACAGCAGCGCGGTCAAGAAACCTCCGGTCAAACGTCCCGCCCGCGTGCCGAACCACAGCGCGATCCGCGCCCAGACCGAACGCCGGGGGGGCTGCGCTTCCGCCAGCAGGTCGAGTCGATGGAGCGCGCGCCATTCGGTTTCGGTCAGGCTGTCGTGCGGCAGCGCGCCGCTCTGCACGGCCTTCAGCAGCGTGCGGGCGTAGAGCGCGGCGGTGAATATCCGCAGCCCGACAAAAGCGGGCATCACCCACAGCGCGCAGAGGAAGTAGTAGCCCATCAGCTCTTCGCGGACCTGCTCCGGCGTGACCACGGCGTCGCCGGACAGTTGCTGCCCGAAAAACGACGGTCCCACGATGAAGACCATGACCGGCACCGACGCGACGAAATAACCGGCGGCCAAGAGGGCGTGGCCGAGCCAGGCGCGCTTCACCAGCGTGCGCACGAGGCGGAAGTCGTAGAACCTCCGCCAATCGCCGGTGGACGCCTGCCGGGCCAGGGCCATCGGCGCGTAGAACATCCCGGCGATGAAGAGCAGGATGCCGAGCCAGCTCACGGACGCGCCGACGGCGAAGTGTTCGTAGGCCTTGTTGAAGGAGATCTGCCAGCCGGTGAACCAACCGCTCCACATCAGCAGCAGGCTGGGCAGGAGCACGAGCGAGGTGTTCAGCGCCATCTGCACGCCGATCCGGCCGTTGTCCCAGAGCGAACGGAAGAGGCCGGAGAACACGGCCTTCATCCGGCCCGAGGCCAAGGGGTGTTCGCGGATCGTTCGGGAGAAATTCTGACGGGCGAAAGCGTTGGGCCAGTGTTCGTGGCCGGCGGTGGCGGCGTCTTCGGCGACGAACTGGATGAAGGGCTTCGCGTAGCCGCGACGGCGAGCCGCCTTCCACCAGCTACGCAGCATCACCCGCTGCATCAGACGGCCGGTCCATCCGGTGAGAATGACCGCGCCGAGCGGGCTCTGCATGAAAACCATGCCAAGGAGGAACTTGATCGGCGCGAAGACGAGGCGCTTCCAGCGAGGGATGGCGGCTGCCGATGGCGGGCCGGATTGGAGCGCCGAGCCGGGGGGCAGGGGAGGCGGGAGCGGGGGCGTTTCCATGGAGGGTATCAGGCTGCACGATGGGTCGTATCCAGGACCGGAGCGCGGAGCATCGCTCCGCTGGCGCATGATCCGTCATGGGAAAGCGAAGCCCGCGCTCGGAAGGCTTGAAGGATGTAAGTCGATCCGTCCGGCGTGCGGCGGAGCGATGCTCCGTGCTCCGTTTCCCGCTTCACGCGATGGCCTCCTCCAGCACGCGGCTTTCGGCCTGGGTGGTCTCGAACTTCATCAGCTTGCCCAGCGTGCTGACGAGCTGGCTCTGGTCGGCGGGCTTGTCGATCACCTGGCCGGCGGCGATGCCGGGGCCGAAGAGCAGGGCGAAGATCTCGTGGGACGAACGGGAGTTGAAATGGTGCTGGCAGGGCACGTCGGCGTAGGGGTTGTTGTCGCGGCCGCAATCGGGGATCACGGCGAAAATCGTGTTGTCGCGATAGGCCTCGTCGGCTTCCACGGCGATGACGAGCTGGCGCAGGCCTTCGTCCATCACGGCGATGCCGCGCGTGTAATGGTCCAGGTAGCCCCAGTGGACGTAGTCGCAGTCCGTGTAGTTGAGCATGACCATCTTGGGCCGCAGCTCCTTCATGGCGCGGATGGTCATCTGGGTGAGGAGCCGGTCGCCGCGCTCGTTGACGAATCCGGTGTCGCCATACTGGGCGCGCCAACGGGTCCAGAACTCCTCCACCGGCGGCGGCATCTCGCCGTTGCCGGTCGCGCGCTTGTCGCCCTCGCGCCATTTCTTCAGCTCCTTCGCTTTTTCCCGGAGCACCTTCTCAGGAAGCTTGGCCTCGGCGATCTGGCGCTCGTAGAGGAAGGCCTTGTAGCGGTGCAGGCTCAGGGTCTGGGAACGCACGTCCAGGCCGAAGCCCATGTGGTTGCTGAAATTATAGAACTCCTCGTCCGGCCGGTTCTCGTTGTTGATGATCAACGTCTGGTGGTCGGGCACGGCGAAGGTCTTGCGGAAGTATTCGAAGAGCGTCGGCACCTTGGGCTCGAAGCGGGCGCGGAGGAAGCCGTTCTCGATGTCCTGATACTTGTCGTAGTGGCCGGTGAGGATGTTGAGCGTGCCTTCGCCATGGCTGGTGTTCAGGCCCTCCAGTTGGGTGATCTCCATCTTCGGGTAGAGCGTGCCGCGCTTCGTGAGCTCGTGCGTGAGGAACGGTGCGTAGGTGGTGGCGGGCTCGATGGATTCCCGCCGGCGCGCGCCGCCGCCCCACCGGACGACGATCAGATTGGGCCCCGTGTAGTCGGGCAACGCGGTGGAAGAAACCGGAGTGCCGTCCGCAGCGAAGAGCGTGGGAGCCGTGGCCAAGGCACCGGCCCCGACGGCCAGGTGTCGGAGGAAATCACGACGCGGGAGCTTGGTCTGGGGTTTCATGGCGAGTGGCGGGGTTTCGGGCTTCTTCTTTGGTCAGGACACGCCGTGGCGGCGGTGGTTTCAGAAAAGGCGATGCGATCATCGGCAGGAACCTATCTGGACGACTCATCGTCACCTGCTCTCATGGCCGCGCCCGGTCGGGGGACCGGGCCTACAGCTTGTAGGCCGGGTTCCCCAACCCGGCGTTCGACCTTCCTCCCGCAATGCCGGCCGGTGTTGTTGATCACCTTCAGCGCCCGCCGACCGGCTTCACCGTGAGCGGACCGTCGAAGATGGTGAGGCTCACGACTTCCGTGCGGGCGAAGTGTGGGCCGTGCGGCTGGCCCTTCGGCGCGTGGAAGAACGAGCCGGGACCATAGACTTCGTCGTCCTCCTCCCATTCGCCGCAGAGGATATAGACCGACTCGTTGGTTTCGGGATGGAGATGGGCCGGGACGGTCGTGCCGGCGTGGAATTTCCGCAACACGGTCGAGCCGCCGGTGTTGGGGTTGGTGTGCAATTCGAGCAGCTCGACCCCGGGATAAGGCCCTGGACGCCACTCACCGGCATCGACCGAAGTGATGTGTGGAAACATGGCAGGTGCCGGGATCATCCTCCCGCCGCCATGAACGCGCAACCTCGGGCATGAAACGCCGCCGGATCATCGTTGCTGCCATCGCCGCTGGGTTGGTCTTGGCGGTGTTTCTTGGCCTGCATCTACGGAACCGCGCCGACGAGCGGCGGTATCGGGCGGCGGTCCGGGAACTGGCAGAGGCTGGGCAGTTGGAGCAGCTCATCGGTCCGCCGGTGCCGGAGACGAAGGCGGAGCAGGAGGAGCTGGATCGGTTGACAGACAAGATCGGCGAGGTGCTGCCGGAGTCGTTGCTCAAAATGGAGGCGTTGGTTCCGTTGGGGACGAATCGCTTCGAGCCTGCCTGGTCGTCACCCGGCTTACGGCTCGGGAGCACGGGATCGTATGACTGGGACGAGCTGGAGCGGAAGCGGCTCTTGGTCGAGGAGTTCGTGGCAGGCATCCGCGAACGGTTGGAACAGGAGCGGGCGCGGTCGTGGATCACGTTGTCGAACTGGGACGAGGCGGTTCCTTCGTTTACGCATATGCGAAACCGAGTGCGCTGGATGGCGGTCTTGGCCCAATCGGACCTGCGTCGGCGGGAGAACGCACGAGCGATTGGGCGAATCGAGCTGATGCTGGGGGAAGCGGAGCGATTCCGCGACGACGGCGCGCTGGTCCAGACCATGATCCGGGCGGCCATGGCCGGGCTGGCGCTGGAGACGGTGATTTCGAGCGTTGGCGCGACGGGGTTTTCCGACACGGAGCTGGCGCGATTACAGACGGCGTTGTCGCGCGCTGACTGGATCGTCGAGATTCCGAAGGCCGTGGCGAAGGAGCGGGCGAACATGGTTGCTTGGGCTGGACCGTTGCAGGCCATGTCCACGCGGCAACGGATCAAGCTGCTCCATGGATCGAACATCACGTGGAAGGACGAGGTTCGGGGCGTGCTCAGCGGAGGGTATCGAGCCGGGATGAAGCAGGGCGAGGCCGCGATCCGATATGTGAACCAGCAGGTCGAAGTGGCGCGTGCTGGAGTGCGGACGCCAGAAGGATTGCGCGGGTTGGTGACGGACATGGACGCGCTGATGGCGCAAGAGGACAAGCTGGGCCTGTATGCGATGGCGATCCCACGCTATGGGAACGCGATCCAGTCGATGATCCGGCTGGAGTGTCTGCGGCGGATGGCCTTGGTCCGGATCGCGCTGGAGCGGTTCCGACTGAAACACGGACGCTTTCCGGAAACGCTCGCGGAGATTTCCGTCGGCTTGAGCGGGGCGGAGGTGGACCCGTTGAGCGGAGAACCCTTCCGCTATCGGTTGGGAGAGGACGGTCGGCCGTTGCTCCATTCGGTGGGAATGAACGGCACCGACGAGGGCGGTGCGGGCGACATGATCGGGCGGTGGAAAGAGTCCGCCGACTGGCCGTGGCCGCAGGTCGTTCCGGCTAGTGCCGGGGCTCCGTAGGGAGTTCGAGGCGGAAGATCGCGCCGCGACCGGGCTGGTGGATGGCGCGGATGGTGCCGCCATGCGCGGCGAGGACGCGTCGGCAGATGGCAAGGCCGAGGCCGGTGCCCTTGGTTTTCCCGTGGGTGAAGAAGGGCTCGAAGATCTGTTCGATCCGCTCGGGAGAAATGCCCGGGCCGTTGTCCTCGATCTCGATCACCACGCTGCGGTCCAGAGTCTCAAACCGGAAGACGACCCGGCCGCCGAGCGGCAGGACGTCGGCGGCGTTGTGGAGGAGATTCAGCAGCGCCTGCTCGAAACGGTTGCCGTCGAGCTGGAGGGTGACGGCGGGCGGGAGGTTCTCGAACTCCAGGACGAGGCGGCGGGACTTGAAGTCCACGCGGAATTCCTCGAGCCGTTTCTGGAGATAGTCGGCGAGGTTGACCGGCTGCATCTCCAGCACGGGACGCTGGCCGCGGCTGATGGCCATCATCTCCTCCGTCATCATGGCGACGCGGCGGGCCTGGCGGACGAGCTGCACGGAGATTTGCCTGCGCAGATCGGGCAGCAAATCGCCCTCGGCCAGAAGCTCGGCGCCCATGACGATCCCGGCCAGCGGGTTCTTCATGTCGTGGGCGAAGGACTGGCTGAAGCGACCGAGGATGCCGACGCGTTCGGACTCCATGACCTCGTCGAGGATCTGGCGGTTGGTGGCGCGCATCCGTTGGCTGAATTCCCGGAGCATGTCGAAGACGATGGTCGGGGAGTTCTGCAACAAGTCGATGACGTCGCACTTGGGGATGAAGGAGACGATGCTCTCGATCTCGGCGGTGGCGGTGGCGGAGCGGGGCTCGTCGTCCAACAGGGCCATTTCGCCGAAATAGTCGCCGGCCATGACGCGGTTGATGATGCGGCCCTGGCCGTGTTCCACGCGGGTCGTCAGGACCACGGCACCGCGCTCGACGAGGAAGAGGCCATCGCCGGGATCGCCCTCGGAGAAGATGGTGGCCCCGGCGGGCATGCGGCGGATGAGGCCGGTCTTCTGGAGGCGGAGCAGCTCGGCGGCGAAGCGGGAGCTGAACGGCTTGCCCTGGGAGGCGGCTTTGGCGGCGCTGGATTCCACGTTGCCCATGCGGAGGAGGTTGTGCGGGAAGAATTGAGGGCATTCCCGCGTGATGCGCAACACTTTGCGCGGAGGGGCGATGGACCCGCTGGTGCTGGTCCGCGAATGAATCGCGGTCAGTTCCGACGGTTGGAACCGCAATTCGGACACTCCACCGTCTCCGGGCGCAACGGGGTGGCGCAATAGACGCAGGCGGTGGGTGGATGGACCGTTGGCTGCTCGGGCGTTGGAGGCGTTGGTTGGTTGCGCTCGAATCCTTGGAACCAAGTTCCCTGGGAGTAGAGTGTTCCGGTGTCGCCTTCGATCCATTGGCCGAACTGTTCGCCCGTGACCGGAAATTCGCGGCGGGAACCGTCGTTCTGCTCGAAGGTGATGAAGTAGCGCGTGCGGGTGGAGTCGTGCTTTCCCCGGACCTCGGTGCGCTTCGCCCGGACCGTGGCCTGGGAGGATTCAAGCGGTGCCGCGCGGTTCTGGACGAGCGCCGTCGTCTGGGTGGCCAGTCCGTATAGGACTGCGGAACACGATCAGCGCGAACACGCCGAAGAAGACGAGCTTGAAGAACGGCGGTATTCCGAATCCGTGTTCGGGAAACATGGCGGGATCAGTTTTGGCGTCGCGGCATCAGAATCCACAGCACGATATACACGATGATCCCGGGGAACGCCGCGCTGAGCACGGAGACGACGACGTAGAGAATGCGGACCAGCGTGGGCGACCAGCCGAGCCATTCGGCGAGGCCGCCGCAGACTCCGGCGAGCCAGCGGTTGGAGGTGGAACGGTGGAGAGGCATGGCGGGATCAGGAACTGCGTTGGACTTTCTGGAGGAACTGCACGGAGACGCCTTCCGCGGCCAGGGCGACGTCGTTGTAGCCCATTCCCTTCAGCTCGTTCTTCCAGAGGATGCGGCCGTCGTCGAGCGCCAGGCAAAGCAGATGGCCGCAGGCTCCGGCGAAAACGACGTCGCCGCGCAGCAGCACGGACACGTCCACGTAGGCGGTCTTGCTGAGCAGGCCGGGCAGCAGCGGCGTGCGCCAAAGTTCCTCGCCGCTCGCGGGATCGATGCGGGAGACAAAACCGTTGCTGCCGATGATGAGCGGGGAGTTCATGTGAAGCGGCGTTGGCTCCGCCGGCTGGCGAAGAAGTAGATGATCGAACCGAGGCAGCTGACGAGGACGATCACGACGGTTCAGGCGATCTTCTCGCCGTCCGAGAGATCCTTGCGCCGGAGACACTCGATGAGCATCCAGAGCCAGAAGACGAAGGCGACGGCGCCGACGGCGAGCGCCAGCAACTGCACGACGATCAAGGGGCCCAATACGCTGAAGGATTCTTGCATGGTTGTTCTTGAGGAAGCGTTGTCCGCTTCACGCGGATCACGAAACGATCCGACGACCTTTTCGACAACTGTAGATCCGAGGGCGATTTGTAACGGGGGCGGAAAGGGGCGCGGACAAAGAAAAAGCCGTCCCGGTCGGGACGGCTTTGGCGAAGTCGATTGGTAAGAAGCGAGTCAGTGCACGAGCGGTTTCAGACGTTCGACAAAGGCACCGTGCACGCGGTCGAACTCGAACTGCTTCACGTAGTCGCGACCGTTCGCGCCCAGTTCGGCCAACCCACTGGGATCGGCGGCGAGCCGGTCCAGCGTCGCGGCCAAGTCCTTGGGCGAATCGGGCAGCGTGTTGTGGCCGAACTTGCCCTCGGCCAGGGCCAGGAAGAGCTCGCTGTCCTCGTCGGCCACGGTGACGACCGGCTTGGCGGCGGCGAGGCTGCTGAGGAGCTTGCTCGGGAAGAAGAACCCGCCGGAGCCCTTCTGCTGGGTGATGAGGCTGACGTCGGCATCGCCGAGCATCTCGGCGTAGTGCTCCTTGGGCTGGAGCGGGAGCAGCGTGACGTTGTTCAGCTTTTCGGCGCGGGCCCGTTCCTCCAGCTTCAAGCGGTCGGCGCCGTCGCCACAGATCACGATGCGGACCTTGGGGTTCTTCACCAGCGGCGCTGCGTCGAGCAGGATGCCCAGGCCCTGCTTTACGCCGAGATTGCCGGAGTAGATGGCGAGAAAATCATCTGCGGCAAAGCCGTTGCGCTGACGGAAGCAGCCGGTCCGCTTCGGTGGTTCTCCCGCGAGATTGACGCCGTTGTAGAAGAGGTAGGTCTTCTCCGCAGGAATGCCCTTGCGGCGGTAGCCGAGCATCATGCCCTGGGTGATGCCGGAGACGACGGCGGCCTTCCGATAGGCGAAACCTTCGAGCCAGTAGAGCGCCTTGGTCAGCGCGCCGGGCTTCAACATGCCGAGCCCCACGGCGGCATCGGGCTGGAGATCCTGAACGTGGAAGACGAACGGCGCGCCCTTGATCCGCGTGAGCAGCCACGCCGCGAAGCCTTGGAAAAGCGGCGGGGAAACGACGACATAGACATCGGCGCGCGGCAGGAAGAGCAGCCGGAGAAAGGAGGTCGTGACGTAGGTGGCTTCGTGCACGATGCGTTTCACCGCGCTGGGCTTGGCCGGGACGTAATGCCAGCAACGATGCACCGGCACGCCGTCGATGATGTCCGTGCGGTAGAGGCGACCGACGTCTTCCGGCAGCTTCTTCCAGGCCGGGTAGTAGCAGAAGGTCGAGACCATGCGGACGTCGTGCCCGTGGTCCTTCAAGTAGCGGCAGAGCGCGACGTTGTAGGGCGCGATGCCGGTCTGCTCCGGCGCGTAGTTGATGCCCCAGATGGTGACTTTCATGCCTTGCGGAGGTTCATGATGGGTTTCTCGAACCAGCGGTAGAGCGCGGCGGAGACGGCGAGCGTGGCCGCGACGATGAACGCCTTGCCCGCCAGCTTGGCCGGAGCCGACTTCAGCCACGGCGCGGCGTTTTCATAGACGATCAGCATGATGAGCGTGTGGCTGAGGTAGATGGAGTAGGACCATTCGCTGAGGCGCTGGACCCAGACGGCGATCCATTCGGGCGGACGCAGCAGCGTGGTGCAGCGCGGCAGGAGCAACATGCAGCCCAGCGGCGCGAGCGCGAGGAAGAGCCACGCGGGGAGATGGACGGGACCGCTCGCCTTGGCCTTCGCGCCCCAGAAGACGCACGCGACGAAGAGCGCCAGTCCGACAGGCCAAACCCGCTTGCACCACTGCCACAAGGCCGGGCGACGTTCCTGGAGAATGGCGAGGGTCACGCCCATCATCATCGAGTCCAACCGGAAGACGACCACCTTGCGCATCTCCTCGTCCCAATCGCTCCAACTGTGGAAGAACGCGCGGGCCATGATCGGAGCCACGAGGAACAGGCCGGTCGTGGCCTGGAAGGAGGTCCGCCAGTTCAGGCCGCAGCGATGCAGGACCAGGAAGAAAACCGGGAACGAGAGGTAGAACCATTCCTCCACCGCGAGGCTCCACGAGACCTGGAAGAACGACGGACAGGGCCAAGCGAGGTTCTGGAGGAAGAGCGGATATTGCCAGAACGTGCCCGGCAATGAACCCGATTTCACGTAGGCATAGACGGCGTAGAGGACGAGGAAGAGCGCGTAGTTCGGCACCGTCCGCATCCAGCGGCGGTGCCAGAAGCGCGTGAGCATCGGCACGCTGAAGCCGTCCTGCTTGATGACCTGCCGCAGGAGAATTCCGCCGATGAGATAGCCGCTGAGGACGAAGAACAGATCGACGCCGAGCGGGCCGAGGAAGTGCAGGGGATTGGCCAAGTGCGACACCAGCACCAGGGCGATGGCGACGGCCCGGACAAGATCGAGTCCGAAGTTGCGTTTGTCCGCACTCATCGCGAAGCCTGTCCTACTTTGTCTTCAAGGCCTGCTCGGCGGCCTGCTTCTTCAGCTCGTGCGTCTTGGCCACGCAGAGAAATTCATACATCGCGTGCAGCCGCGCGAAGTAGAAGCCGGCGCTGCCATCGAGGAAGCCCTTCTGGAAGACATAGACGAAGAGAAAGCGTTGCAGCGGACGGAAGGGCAGCTTCTGCGACAGGTGCTTCAGCTTGCGGCGCAGGCCGACTTCCTTGCTCTGGAGCTGGCCGCTGCTGCCCTTGAGATGTTTGTCGAGGGCGACGCGCGCTTCCCAGTTCGAGTAGCGGTTGTGCTTCTCCACGAAGACGTCCACCGAAGGGAACGCGTAGTGGTCCATCTCGCATTTCAGGCGGCCGGTCTCGCCCTGCACGATGACGTGCTCATGCACCTCGTTGTCGCCGCTGGCGGTGTCCACGTCGGTCAGCTTCTCGTAGCGGCCGAGGCGGTGGCGGAAGAGGCGGAGGTTCCAGTTCGGGTAGTAGCTGTGCTTGAGCCACTGGCCCATGAACATGAAGCGGCGGTTGATCCACCAGCCGTTCGGGCCGCCCGGCGTGGTGACAATGCGGCGGAACTCCTCCGCGCTCTCCGGCGGCATGACTTCGTCGGCGTCGAGGATGAAGACCCACTCGTGCTTGAAGGGGAGGTTCTCCAAGGCCCAGTTCTTCTTCTTGGGCCAGGTGCCGTTGAACTGGAACTGGACGACCTTCGCACCGTGTTCCTCGGCGATCTTCTGGGAGCCGTCGGTGCTGTTGGAATCGACGACGAAGATCTCGTCGGCCCAAGCCACGGCCTGAAGGCAACGGGGCAGGTTCTTGGCCTCGTTCTTGATCGGGATGAGGAGGGAAACGGGGACCTTCATGGAACGCGGAAAGGGGAAGTGGGAACGCGGAGGTTCAAGGTCAGGGCCGCCAGTTGCGGGGTTTGAGCGGCTTGCAGGGATGGCCGGCGCAGACCATCCAGGCCGGGACATCCTTGGTCACGACGGAGCGGGCGCCCACGACCGCGCCTTCACCGACGGTGATGCCGGGTTGGACAAAACACTCGGCCGCCAGCCACGCATAGGCACCCACGGTGATCGGCTTGGCGAATAGGGGGAAACCGCCGTCCTCGTAGTCGTGACTGCCGGAGCAGAGATGCGCGCCCTGCGAGACAACCGCGCGCTTGCCCAAGGTGATCTTCGCCTGCGTGTAGAGGATCGCGCCATTGGCGATGCCGACGTCGTCCGCGCACTCCAGATTCCACGGAGCCCAGATGATCGCGCCGGGATAGATGTGGCAGTTGCGCCCGATCTTCGCGCCGAACGCGCGCAGCAGGAAACAGCGCCAGCCATGCAGCGGACGAGGGCTCCAGCGGAAGAGCGTGGCTTGGACGAGGCCCCAGCACAGGCGGCCGAGACGGTTGCCGAGCGAGAAGCTGGGACCGGCATGGGCGTCGCCGGTGGCGCGGTAGGAGTCGCTCATGTCAAAGTAGGTCGGGCTTCCAGCCTGACCGGGAAGGCGTGGACGTTTCCTGAGAGGCTTGGTTGGCGAAAGGCTCCCGCGAGACTTCGGGACAGGCTGGAAGCTTGTCCTACTTGGTTGCCGGTTCGCATGGGCTCGGGTTCTTCGCGGAACGGATGGCGTTCACCAACGACTCGGCGGCCTTCGCGATGGTGAAGCGTTGCTCGAAGCTGCGACGCGCGGATTGGTTCATCGCCGAGCGGGCGGTGGCGTCCAGCGACTGCCAGTGGTCCAGCAATTGGCCGACGCCGGCTTCCGTGTCGGGAGCGACGAGGCCGGAGCCGTCGGATTCGATCTCGCGCCAGATGTTGACCTTGTCGCTGATCAAGACGGGGCGAGCGCAGGCGAGCGCTTCGACCACGGCGATGCCGAAGTTTTCCTGATGGCTCGGAAGGATGAAGGCGTCGCAGGCGTGGAGCGCGCCCCACTTCACGTCGCCTTCCAGCATCGGCAGCCAAGTCACGTGCGACGCGAGGCCAAGCTCCGAGGCCAGGCGCTTGAGGCCGTCCAGATATGCGGCGTCGGCGCAAGGCCCGGCGATGGCGAGATGCGGCGCGGCCTGGCCGGACTTCAAGCGGCTGCTCCATGCTTTGAGCAGTAGATCGACGCCCTTCTTTTCGTGGATGCGGCTGAGGAAAAGCAGGAAGGGCTTTCCGGCCAGCGGAGGGAATTTTTCCAGGAAGACGGCTTGGCAACGGTCGCCATCGGCGGGCGGCGTGGCGGAGCCGTAGTTGACCACGATCTCGCGGCAGGCGTAGGGGCGGAAGGGTTCGCGTGCGAGGCGACGTTCTTCGTCGCAGGTGAAGAGCACGCCAGTGGCGTCGCGCAGGACGCGGTGCTCAATGAGCTTCCAGTAAAGCGTGTTTCTCAGCGCCTTGATTGGTCGCGCTTTCTGGAACCACGGATCGAGCATCCCGTGGGGATAGACGAAGTAGGGCGTGGCCGAAGCGTGGAACGCCTGCCAAACCGCATAGCTGGGATGCAGCCAAAGGCCGTGCATGACCACGGCGTCGAAACGTGCGCCGTTGGCATTCAACCACGGAACCAACTGCGGGGAACGCGCCCAGAAGCGTTGTCCGGGACCGAGCGCGTGGACTTTGGCTTGCGGCACGGAACCGAGCCACGCGGCGTCGGGCGCATCCACGCAGGCGATCTCGGTCTCGACACCGATCGACGCGAGCACGGGCGTCACGGCCCGGATGCCGGCGATGGGACCGCCGTGGGTGGGATTGACCGAAGCGATGACGCGGAGAAGGCGCACGGGTCAGTAAACGAAGCCGTCGGTGCGGGTGAAATACTTCCAGTCGGCGGGCAAGGGCTTGATCGGTTTGGCGGGCACGCCGGCGTAAAGGTGGAGCGGCTCGGTGTGGGCTTTGTTGAGCAGCGATTTCGCGCCGAGCACAGAGCGGTCTGGAAGACTGCTGCCACCGAGGAGCACGCAGTTGGTTCCCACGAAGGAATGGGCGCCGATGCGGATGGGTTCGGAGGATTGGCGGCCGTGTTCGAGGTCGATGCTGTGGGTGAGGATCTGCGTGGCGAAACCGGCCATGGTGGCGAACTCGCCGACGGTCACGGAATGCGTGCAATCGATGAGGTGGCGGTTGGTGATGGCGGCGTGGCGTTCGACGATCAGCTCGGGGCGGCGGTCGGGCTGATGGGCGAAGTGCTTCGATGGTCCGGCGGGAAAGCCGGTGATCCAGTTGCCGCGACCGATGGAGGCGCGTTCGTCGAGCCGCAGCAGAGTGAGCCCTTTGCAGAGGGTCAGGTGCCCGATGCGGCTGCGGGGCCCCATGACGAGATGCTTCGGGAAGACCCACGCCAAGCCGATGCGCGCGGTGGGGTCGATCTGGAACTTCCAGAACGTGGTCAGGCACCAGCGCTTGAGCGGCCAGGGCAGCAGGACGACGAAGGCGGCGAGGAGGCGTTTCATCGGGCGGCGAGAATCCGGCGATAGACTTCGACGTGGCCGTCGATCATGCGCTCGGTGGTGAGCTTCGCGGCGTTGGCGAGACCGCGCGTGCGCAGGTCTTGGCGGACGGCGGGATCGAGAAGCTGGAGCAGGCTTTCCGCGAAGCCGGCTTCATCGGCGATGTCGTGGACGAAGGCCGCGCCACCGGCGACTTCGGGAATGGACGTGCGGTCGCTGCACACCACGGGGCAACCGCAGACCTGGGCTTCCAACACCGGCCAACCGAAGCCCTCGGCCTTGCTCGGGAACAGCATGGCGTGGGCGACGGCGTAGAGCGCTTCGAGCACTTCGTTGGAGATGCTTTCCAGCTCGATCACCCGGTCCGCGATGCCGAGCTGGACGGCCAAGGCCTTCTGCGAGGCGGAGAGTTTCTTTCCGGCGAAGACGATGGGACCGGGGAAACAGTCGGCGAGCTTCTGGAAGATGCGGAGGCAACCATCGCGGTTCTTGCGCGGCAGGCTGGAGC
>CAMLMI010000028.1 GCA_946480965.1 uncultured Verrucomicrobiales bacterium
CTCGTGATTTTGCCCCCCCCGGAAAGGCTTCAATCTGGGACTTAGGAAACATCTTGTGGATCGCCTCGTTTTTCACGAAGGCAACGAGTTTTGGTCAATCCGCACCCTCACTCCTTCTCGAAGTTCCGCGCGTAGTCCAGAACCACTTGGCGGAGCTGGCCGTTGCGCAGGACGCTGACGAGCACGCGGTCCTTGGTGCCCAGGGTGTCCATCGCCTCTTTGTGGGCCGCCTTCACGTCGTCCAGCGTCTCCACGTCCCGGTTGCCGATCTTCACCAGGATGTCGCGCTGTTGGAGCACGTTCGCGGCGTTGCCCGGATACTTCACGCCGAAGATGAAGACGCCCTTGGCGCGCACGTAATGGAGGTCGGGGTTGTCGAACTGGTTGATCGCCTTGACCGTGAAGTCCCAGCGCGGGCAGTCCAGCTCGGCGCCCTCCACCTGGCCCTTGTCCTTGGCGGTGAACTTCAGCGTCATGGTCTCGCCCTTGCGGATGAGTTCCAGCGTGGACGGCTCGGTCTTGGGCAGGAAGGCGAGCTCGCGCCGGATGACGGGCAGGTCCTCGTCGGTCATGGCGGTGACGCGGTTGCCGTTGATGCTGATGAGGCGGTCGCCGGCGAGGATGCCGGCGTGGCGCGCGGGGCTGCCGGGATCGGTGTCGGCGATCATCACGCCGTTCGACGCGTCGAAGTAGATGTTGCGGTTGAAATCCTTCAGCGGCTGCAACTGGAGGCCGGTCCAGCTCCAGTCCACGCGGCCTTTCTCCCGCATCCGGTCGGCGACCTGTTTCACCACCTCGATGGGGACGGAGAAGCCGGTGTCGCCACCCTGCATGATGCCGCGGGTGTTGATGCCCACCACTTCGCCGGCGGTGTTCACGAGCGGGCCGCCGGAATTGCCGGGGCTGATCGCGGCGTCGGTCTGGAGCCAGTAGCTGTATTCGCTGGTGCCGGGGAGGAAGCGTTTGGTGCAGGAAATGATGCCGATGGAGACGGAGCGGGACATGCCCCAGGGCGCGCCCATCGCCATGACGAAGTCGCCCTCGGTCAGATCGACGGACTTGCCGAGCTTGGCGTAGGGGAGCGGACCCTTGCCCTCGGGGAGCTTGAGCTTGAGCAGGGAGATGTCGGTGTCCTTGTCCGCGCCGATGATCTCGGCGGCGCAGGCGGTGCCGTCCTGGAGCTGGCAGCGGACCTCGACCGCCTTGTCCACGACATGCCAGTTGGAGAGCACTTCGCCATCGGCCGAGATGACGACGCCGCTGCCGGAGACCTCTTGGGAGACCTTCTTGCCGCCCTCCAAGTTCTCGCGCAGCACGCGGATGAAGACGACGGTGGGGAAGACCTTCTCCTTGGCGTCGCGCACGATCTGGCGGAAGTCGAGCCGGTCGAGGCCGCGCACTTCGAGTTCGTTCTGGGCGAAGGCGGGCGACCCGGCGGCGAGGACGGCGGCGGCCAACAACGCGGGAAGGAATCGGCGGGGGGAAAAAGCCTGGTCTCTCATGTGACTGGCCATAGGTAGCGTGCGGACCCCGCAGCGTCCAGCGCCGAGGGCGAATAATGCGGCTCGGAGCCATGGCGCCGGCATCCAGCCGGCCGTATCGCAAGCGTCGCGCTTGCTTGGGCGTCCTTCGGCGAAGGTGCGTCCTCGCTACGGCCACCGGGACGGTTGCGGCACAGCAAGCCGGAGGTTTGCGCCACGCCGCCGCGCTCTCAACGTCCGGCTACGGTCCGCTTCAGCACCTCATACACCCCGGTCGAAGCCAAAGGCGCGGCGGAGTCCGCCGAGACTCCGGACGTGATCAGCACCGGCCAATCGGCCCGATTCGCCGGGCGGCAGCCGTGGGAACCCTTCACCAGCGAGGCGTCGAGCGGGATCACGTCCATCAACATGCGGAAGCCGAGCTTCTTCTGGAGCAGGCGCCACGCGATCTTGAGCTTCACCGCCGGGATCGTGGGATCGAGGAAGAGCTCCACCGGGTCGTAGCCGGGCTTGCGGTGGATATCGACGCAGCGGGCGAAGTCGGGCGCCTTCCGGTCGTCGAGCCAGTAGTAGTAGGTGAACCACGTGTCTTCCCGGGCCACGGCGATGAAGTCGCCCGCACGGATATGGTCGATGCCCACCGCTTTCTTCGCGTCGCCGTCCAGCACTTGGGCGACGCCGTCGGTGTTCTCCAGCAGCGCGCGGACCTCGTTCCGCAGGTGCGGGTCGTTCACATAGACATGGGCGACCTGGTGATCGGCCACGGCGAAGACCTTGGAATTGCCCGCGTCGAGCAGCTCCAACCCGAGTTCTTCCTTGGCCGTGATCCAGCCCCGTTCGCGGAAGAGGCGGTTCAGGTGAACGGCCTTCGTGACGTTGGTGATGCCGTATTCGGACAACAGCACGACCTGCACCCCGCGCGCCTCGAAAAATTGGATGAGATCGCCGACGATGGCGTCGATGGCGCGCAGATCGGGGACGATGGCGGGGTTCGAAGCCGGATGCCGGATGCCGGATGCCTGATCCCGGATTCCTGCCGCGCTGGAGGGGCTTTGATCCGGCATCTGGGATCTGGCATCCGGTATCCGGCCATACGTCCCATGCCGCTGGAGGTTGTAGTCCAAGTGCGGGAGGTAAACGAGGCTCAGGGTCGGTTGATACTTCTTCTCGGTCCACTTGGCCGACTCGGCGATCCAGCGGGTGGCGCAATCGGGTTCGCCTTGGGGCGACTTCACGCCGGCGGCGGGTCCCCAGAACCCGGCGAAGGGAAAGTCGCCCAGCTCCCGCTTGATCTCGGGCCGGATGCCGTAGGGCCAGGAATACACGTCGAAGAACTTGCGGCCATCCGCCGGATACATCGGCCGCGGGGTGATCGAGTAATCGACGGCGGCATACATGTTATACCACCAGAAGAGCTTCGCGCAGGTGAACTGGGGATCGAGGGCGCGGAGGTCGTCCCAGAGCTTGGGCGCGGTGACGACGTGGTTCGACTGCTTCCAGAAATGGACTTCGCTGAGTTCGCGGTTGAACCAGCCGTTGGCCACGATGCCGTGGGCCGTGGGCGGCTGGCCGGTGACGTAGTTTGACTGCGCGGTGCAGGTCAGCGCGGGGAAGGCGGGATCGATGTGCCGGAGCGCTCCGCGTTGGCGGAACGCGGCGATGGCGGGCGTGTGCTCGCCGATGAGGGCTTCGGTCAGTCCGACGACGTTCAGGACAACGGTGCGCTGCATGGCGCGCACGGTGGCAGAAGGTCGCCGTGGTTCAAGCTGGGGACGCGGGGAAGCGCCCTTGATCGGATCGGCCACGCCCGGTTCACTCCGGGCGCGATGTCCCTCGCATGGCACCAATCCCTCACCGGCCGGACGCTGCTCCAGATCGCAGTGGCGGTCGGGGTGATCCTGGCCGTGGCCACCGGCGCGGCCTACCACCTGGTGCTGCGCGCGGTGGAGGAGCGCGAGCTGCTCCACATGGACGAATACGTCGGCGAACGGGCCAAGCGCGAGGAAGCCTACTTCACCGAGATCGCCACCAACCTCCAGACGGTCACGGACGCCTTCCTCGAACGCTGGCGCCAGCCCGATCCTCCGGGCTTCCTCGACCAATGGGACCGCTGGTTCGAGCGTTGCCCCGACGGCGCGGTCCGCAGCCGCCGGGAATACAGCGACACCTACCGCTACGCCACGCTCTGGGTCCACAAGGACACCGTGCTCACGCCGGAACTGAAACGCCGGGTGCTGGTCCAGTTCGAGATCTGCCAGCGGTTCATCGCCGGCTGGGCCCACGGCTTCCGCAGCCTCTACGCCTTCACGCCGGAGCTGACGAATGTCGGCTTCGACCCGCTCATCCCCGAGTGGGTCTATGACGCGGCGGCGGATTATCCGATGAACGCCGTGTCGTATGCCTCGGCGTCGGATCCCGCGTATCACCGCGAGGGCCGGCTCTTCTGGGGCCCCACGTTCCAGGACCCGGTGTCGCGCGAATATCTCGTGAGCGTGGTCAAGCCGCTGAAGTTCGACGGCGAACACGTCTCCGCCTTCGCCCACGACATCCGCGTCTCGCAGCTCATGGGAGCATCGACCAAGGCCGAGGTTGCCGGGCTCACGCACCTGATCTTCCGCGAGGACGGCACGCTCATCGCGCACCCCGGACGCGAGCGGCAGATCCTGGCCAGCAATGGCACCTACCGCATGACCGATCCGGCCGAGCCGGAGTTGGCCGCGCTCTTCGCCGCCGTGCAGGGGCGGAAGGAGCGGCGCTTCGTCGGCTACGACGCGGTCAGCGAAAACTACTTCGCGGCCGTGCGCCTCGCCGGGCCGGACTGGATCTACCTGACCACGTTGCCCGGGGCGGTGCTGCGCGCGCAGGCGTTCCGCTCCGCGCAATGGGTGTTGTGGATCGGGCTCGGCAGCCTCGTTCCCGCGTTGTTGTTGCTGGCGGTGATCTTCCGCAACCAGATCGCCGCGCCGCTGCGGGAGCTGCTGCGCGTGACGCAGCGCATGGCCGTCGGCGCGACCGACACGCAGGTGGCGGTCCCGGCGAACAACGAGCTGGGCCATCTCGGAACCGCATTCAACCGCATGGCCCGCACCGTGGCCGAACGCGACGCGGCCTTGCGGGAATCGGAGCGGCGCTGGCGGCTGCTCTTTGAACAGGCACCGGTCGGCATCGCGGTTTTCAGTCCGATGGGCCGGTTGCTGCGCGCCAATCGCGCCCACGAAACGCTCTGGGGCCGATCGGCCACCACGGAGGATCTGCGCACGGATGTCCGATGGTTGGCGGCGGGTTTCGGGCCGCTGATCGAACGGGCCTTCGCCGGAGAAACGGTCGCGCTGCCCGCCGCGCCCTTCGCTTTGCCCGCCGGGAACGGCGGCCAGGAGACGCGCTGGATCGCCGCGAAGCTCTATCCGGTGCTCGATGACGCGGGGGACATCGAGGAGATCATCTGCCTCCAGGAGGACGTGACCGAGCGGCAACGCGCCGAGGAGCAGATCCGCCGCTTGAACCAGGAGCTGGAACGCCGCGTGGCCGAACGCACCGCCGATCTGAGCGCCAGCGAGGCCCGCGTGCGCACCATGCTGGAGAACGCCCCCGAGGCCATCGTGGTGATGGACGCGCGGACGGGCCGGTTCGTGGACTTCAACCGCAACGCACTGCGCTTCTTCGCGCTGGAGCCCGCGCGCCTGCTGGAGCTGGGGCCGGTCGATCTCAGCCCGGAACGCCAGCCCGATGGACGCCTTTCCGCCGAGATCGCGGCGGAGATGTTCGCCCTCGTGGGCAGCGGACAGCCCGCGCGCTTCGAGTGGACGCATCGTCGCCCCGACGGCTCGGAGATTCCCTGTGAGATCCGCTTGTCGCGGCTGCCCGCCAAGGACCGCGAGCTGGTCATCGGCACCATCCTCGACATCAGCGCGCACAAGCAGGTGGAGGCCGAGCTGTTGAAGGCGCTGGACCACGAACGCGAGCTCGGCCGGTTGAAGGGCGACTTCGTCTCCACCGTTTCCCACGAGTTCCGCACGCCGCTGGAGATCATCATGTCCTCGGGCGAGATCCTGGACCGCTACCACGACCGGCTGGAACCCGCGCAGCGCTCGGCGCATCTCCGCGCGATCCACGACTCCGTCCGCCGCATGGACCAGCTCATGGGCGAGGTGCTGCTGCTGAGCCGCGTCGAGGCCGGCAAGATGCCGTTCACGCCCGCAGCGCTCGATCTCGCCGCCGTCTGCCGCCGCATCGTGGACGAGATCCTCTCCGCGACCAACCACACGCACCAGATCCGCTTCGTCGCCACCGGCGTCGAGGCTCCGGCCTGGTCGGACGAGAACCTCCTGCGGCACATCTTCTCGAACCTGCTGGCCAACGCCGTGAAGTATTCGCCGCCCGGAGCTCCGGTGGAATTCACCGTGACGCGTTCCGGCTCGGACGGCACGTTCACCGTGCGGGACATCGGCTGCGGCATACCGCCGGAGGACCAGGACCGGGTGTTCCAGGCGTTCCACCGGGCCCGGAACGTCCGGCAGATTTCCGGCACCGGACTGGGCCTCGTCATCGTGAAACGCTGCGCCACGCTGCACGGCGGCGCGGTGCGGTTCCGCAGCCGCGAAGGCGAAGGCACGACCTTCACCGTGACGCTGCCGCTCTTCCGGGAAACCACCGCCGAACAACGGGCATGAAAAGCATCCTGATCATCGAGGACGAACCGCGCACGCGGGCCAATCTCGCCACCATCCTGGAGATGGAAGGCTACCGCGTCGTCACCGCCGAGAACGGCCGCCTGGGCGTGGAGACCGCGCGACGGGAACGCCCGGACCTCGTCTTGTGCGACGTGATGATGCCGGAGCTCGACGGCCACGGAGTTCTCGAAGCGTTGCGCGCGGACCGGACCACCGCCGGCATTCCGTTCATCTTTCTCACCGCCAAGGGCGAGAAGACCTCCGTCCGCGCCGGCATGAACCTCGGCGCCGACGACTATCTGACCAAGCCGGCGAGCGTGAGCGATCTGCTGGCCGCCGTGGCCGCGCGCTTCGCCCGCGAAGCCGCCCGCCCGCCCGCGCCGTTCAAGCCCGACTTCAGTTCCGCCGCGCCGCTCGAGGCCTTGGGCCTGACCCCGCGCGAAGCCGAAGTGCTTCTCTGGGTCGCGCAGGGCAAGAGCAACGCCGAGATCGGCACCATCCTCGGCTCCACCGAGAACACGGTGAAGAAACACCTGCAGAACCTCTTCGAGAAGCTCGGCGTCGATTCCCGCAACGCCGCGACCCTGCGCGCTCTGGAGGCCTTGGCGGGAGCGGGCTGATCCCCCGCTACTTCGCCTCTTCGTCCCACGGCGCATCCGCGGGCTCCTCGGCCAGCGGGTGGCTGACCGGTATCCTCTTGGCCAGGGCGACCAGCTTCGCGGTTTCCGATTCCGCCGCCACCGGCGGGGTCGCGGAACCGCCCACCAACCGGCGCAGCTCCAGGCGCGGTTCCGGTTCCTTGTAGTGCCGCTTCAATCCGCTGTCCGCCAGCATCGCCGCCGGAACGCGCGAGATGAACTCGGCGAAGTTCTTCTCCACGCGGTCGCGCAGCAGCTTCTGCCCGCCCTTGGTCGCCCAGAACTCCTCCTCGATCTTGGCCAGCGCACGCATGGCTTCGTCCGGCCCGAAGTCCTCGCGCCGCGCCAAGATCCACAGCAGGTCGGGGTCTTCCGGCAGGCAGACGGGGAACGGGACGAAGGGCTGCTTGACGACCTCTTCCAGCACTTCGCCGGGCGGCACGACCTTGATGCGGTTCGTCACCTTGCGGTCGTCGGGCAGCGCGATCTCCACCGCGATGGCGTCGCCCTTTTCCGTGGGCGTGACCGTGACGTTGCCCTCGCCGAAGCGCTCCTGGAGCTGCGCCTCATACTGGGCCACGGTGCCGGGCTCCAGGTCGGGCAACGAGCCCTGGGCGCAGAACTTCTCGAAGGACTGGAGGCTGTTCACCAGCCGGACCTCCTCGGCCACGCGCTCGAAGATGGCGGAGGCGAGGCGGGAGTCGTTCGTCGCTTTGGGGAGCACCTTCTGGAGCAGGTCCAGAAACTGCGCTTCGGTCATGCCTTTCGGTTTCATCGGTTCGGATAACGGAAATCAGGGGGCGCGGTTGTGCCCTGTGGCGGGGGAAAGCGCAACGGCTTTGCACGGCGAAAGCCGGTCACCGGCGGCCGCCCGCCTCGCGGCCGCGGTCCGGCATTGGCGGGAGACGCGGGCCTGGGGCAGATTCCCGCCCGTGCGTTGCTGGATTGCCCTGCTGTTTGTCGGCCTGAGTCTTCGGGCGGCGGAGGGCTTTTCCCCGGAAGGATTGGAGTTCTTCGAGAAACGCATCCGCCCCGTCCTCGTCGCCCACTGCTACGAATGCCACAGCGCGGAGCACAAGACGCGCAAGGGCGGCCTGCTGCTCGATTCCCGCGCGGCCCTGCTGCAAGGAGGCGATTCCGGCCCGGCCGTCGTCGTCGGCCAACCGGAAAAGAGCCTGCTCGTCCGCGCCATTCACCGGACAGACAACGATCTCCGGATGCCGCCCAAAAAAGATCTCTCGGCCGGGCAGATCCGTGACTTCGAAGCGTGGATCAAGATGGGCTTGCCCGATCCCCGTGTCGCCAACGCGACCGAGGCGTTGCCGGAGAAACCCACCGTCAGCGACGCGAAGGACTTCTGGTCGTTCCGGCCGCTCCAGGTTCAGCCCGTGCCCGTGCCCGCCGTGAAGTCCGGCCGGAACGAAATCGACGCCTTCATCCTCTCCGTGCTGGAACAACGCGGACTCTCCCCGAATCCCGAGGCGGACCGCCGCACCTTGATCCGCCGCGTGACCTTCGACCTGACCGGTCTTCCGCCGACGCCGGAGGAGATCGAAGCCTTCCTGCGCGACGAGTCTCCAACCGCCTACGAGGCGCTGGTGGACCGGTTGCTCGACTCTCCGCGCTTCGGCGAGAAGTTCGGCCGCCATTGGCTGGACGTCGTCCGTTACGCCGACACGGCGGGCGACAGCTCGGACTACCCCATCCCGCAGGCAGCGCGTTATCGCGACTACGTCATCGCCGCCTTCAACGCCGACAAGCCCTACGACCGCTTCGTCCGCGAACAGCTCGCCGGCGATCTCCTGCCGTGGCGGCACCGGGACGAACGGAACGAGAACCTGATTGCCACCGGCTTCATCGCGTTGTCGCGCCGCTTCGGCGTGGGCGAAGGCCAGTTCGAGCTCACGATCGACGACACCATCGACACGCTCTCCAAATCCCTGCTCGGTCTCACCGTCAGTTGCGCCCGCTGCCACGACCACAAGCACGATCCCGTGTCCCAGCGCGACTACTACGCGCTCTACGGCATCTTCCACAGCACCCGCTACCCCTTCCCCGGCGCGGAGGTGGAGCAACGCCCGCGCGACCTCGTGCCGCTGCTGTCGGACGACGAGGTCGAACGGTTGCTGAAGCCCACCCGAGCGGAGATCGCCGAGATCGACGCCCGCATCCGCGCCTTGTCCGCCGCCACCAACGCTCCCGAGAGCGAGCTGGCGCGGCTGAAGCGCCAGCGCCGCGAACGCCTCGACGATGCTCCGGAGATCCCCAGCGCCTTCGCCGTCGCCGAGGGCCGCGCGGAGAATTCGCCCGTCTTCCTGCGCGGCGAGAAATGGCGGCCCGGCCCGGTCGTTCCACGCGGCTTTCTGGAAGTGCTGGGCGGCCAAACGGTGCCGACCGGCTCCACCAACAGCGGCCGGCTCGAGCTCGCCGACTGGATCGTCTCCCCGGACAATCCGCTGACCGCGCGCGTCTTCGTCAACCGCGTCTGGCAATGGACTTTTGGCCGGGGCCTCGTCGCGACCGCCAATGACTTCGGCACCCACGGCCACGCGCCTTCGAACCCGGCTCTGCTCGATCATCTCGCCGGTCGCTTCGTCCGCGACGGCTGGTCCACCAAGCGGCTCGTCCGACTGCTCGTCACCTCACGGACCTACCGCCAATCCAGCGACGCCTACGGCCCTAACCTTCTCGCCGATCCCGAAAACGCCCTGCTCTGGCGCCACGAACGGCGGCGGCTTTCCGCCGAGGAACTGCGTGATTCAGCGCTTTTCGTCAGCGGCCGGTTGGACCTCGATCCCGGCCTCTTCCATCCCTTCCCGCCGAAAAGCCGGTGGAACTTCACCCAGCACTTCCAGTTCACCGCCGACTACGCCACGGACAAACGCTCGGTCTATCTCATGCAGCAGCGCATCCAGCGGCAGCCGTTCCTCGCGCTCTTCGACGGCGCGGACCCGAACGCCAGCACCGCCGAACGCACCCTCACCACCAGCCCGCTCCAATCGCTCTATTCCCTCAACCACCCGTTCACCCACGGGCACGCCGCCGCCTTCGCCGAACGCATCGCCCGCATCGCCACGAATCCGGCCGACCAGATCGAAGCCGCCTGGAGACTGGCCTACGGCCGCAGTGCCACCCACGAAGAACGGACCGCCGCACTGGAACACTTGTCGCAAACCCCGTCTTCCCAGGCCGCCTGGGAAAGCTTGGCCCGCGCGCTCCTCGCCTCGAACGAATTCGCGTTCATCGACTGAGCCGGGCCGGCGGGAAGCGACTCCCTCTATCCACTGGAGTCTCCCGGAGCCTTTTGCCAGCTTCGCGCCGCTGGCGGCCGACGGGGACTCAGATCCGGAACGGCCGCCTCCCCGAATCGACGTGCCATGATCCACCATCACCGTCTCCTGCTCGCCCTGCTGTTGCTCGCCTTGGTGCCGCCGTCCCGCGCGCAGTTCACACCCGCGACCAACGGCCTCTATGCCCGGTTCACGACCACGCTGGGCGAATTCACCTGCCGCCTCCGGCCCGACCTCGCGCCCCGCACGGTGGCCAACTTCGTCGGGCTGGCCGAGGGTTCCCGGCCGTTCATCGACTTTTCAAAGGGCCAGCTTACGAGCCGGCCGTTCTACACCAACATCCTCTTCCACCGGGTCATCTCGAACTTCGTGATCCAGGCCGGATCGCCCAACGGGCGGGGCACGGACGGGCCGGGCTACACCTTTGGCGACGAGTTCTCGCCGCAGCTCCGCCACAACGGTCCCGGCCTGCTGTCGATGGCGAACACCGGTGCTCCCAAGTCGAACGGCAGCCAGTTCTTCGTCACCCTCGCCGCGACACCCTGGTTGAACGACGTCCACTCCATCTTCGGCTCCGTGGTGGACGGCATGGCCGTCGTCGAGGCCATCGGCAAGACCCCCACGACCAACAGCGTCCCGACGACGCCGGTCTCCATCCAGAAGCTGGAGATCCTGCGCATCGGCGCGGAGTTCGCCGCCTACGATCCGAGCATCGTATCGCCGCCTTTGCCCGTCACCCGTTCCATGCCGTTCGCGCTGACCTCGATGACGAAGTCCAACGTGACCCTGGCCTGGACGCGTGGAACCAACTGCGCCTACCGCGTCGGCCGCGCGCCCGTCCTGGGCACCAACTGGCTCGTCTCGAACGAATTCGTGAGCCAGACCGCAACCGTTTTCGGGGCCGGCACCACCAACTCCAGCTACTACTTTTTCCTCCTCGAGAACGATTATCACCCGGTGGACTGGTAGGAGCCGCAGGGAATCGGACCGCACCCCGGAAAGCCTCCTCCTGTTTCCGCCCTGTTGTTGCAATTTGATTGCACAATCAACTTGCATAAAAGCCACGCCCCGGGTTCACTGAACGAGCCTTTCGACCATGCGCGCGCCGCCTCCCATCCCCGGTCTGCTCCATCGCTGGATGGCCGCCGGGCTGTTGGCCGCGATCCTCTCCGTGCTCCTCCTCTCCGTCCTGCCGAAGGCGCATGACGAGATCCATTGCGACGCCCACGAACCCGAGCACGTCTGCGCCGTCACGCTCTTCAGCCACGGTCAGGTGGACTTCGCCGATGGCTTCGTGCCGCTGCCGGGCCGTGAGTTGGCCCGGAGCATCGTGACCGAGGTCGATCCGTCCGTGTTTCTCCCCAGCGGAGTCTCCCGCCTCCAGCCCGCGCGCGGGCCACCCGCTGCCGCCTGATCCCCTCCTCCGTTCCGTGCTGAACGCCGCTCTCGGCGCTCGGACCACGGGCGTCCCGTTCCGCTTTCGTCTCCGAGTCCGGCCTCCTAGTGCCCGGCGGAGAAACGCGGACGGGTGGTAACGCCCTTCCGACGCGGGCTTGGCCCCGGCGCACCGCACGATCCCCGTCCGTTCCCAGCCGAAAACCGTTTTCGGTCGCCCGTCGGCGGAGCCTTGGCTCCGTGGCGTCGCGTCCGCACGCAGATCCTTTGTCCATGAAACTCCAGAACATCCTCCCCCTCGCCGCCGCGCTCGCCTCCATCTCCGCCGCCCGCGCCGAGATGCTGAACACCTACATCGGCATCGACAGCCGCGAGATCCTGCCGTCCGGCGTCTATGCCGGGTTGCCGAACCCGAACTTCGGCCGCCTGACCTTCCTCCACGCGCACCCCTACTTCGACGTCCTGCCGAACAACCACTACCACGGTATCGGCTCGTGGACCTATCTCGGCCCGGCCAACGCCGCCGTGGCCACCAACAGCAACGCCGGCAACCGCATCCCCGAGGTTTACACCGCGCTGCCCCCGCTCACGCTCGTCTCCGCCACCGCCGCCTATCCCGCCTACGCGGGCCGCCTCATGAGCCTCAAGACCGAGGAAAGCTACAGCGACATGCGCCTGCGCCCGACGTGGGACCTGAAGCAATATCCGACCAACACGGCCGAGTATTACATGTTCATCAGCAGTGCTGGCACGCGGACCAATTCCCTCGCCGGTGTCCGCCCCGCGCTCCACCTGATCGCCAAGACCGAGGGTCTCAGCATCGGCGTCTCGACGAACGTCAACATGGTCTCCCAGCCCGGCGACCGGCTCGAACTCGGCGAAGGCGACGCCTGGGAAACAACCCCGCTCTTCTCCGTGGCGGGCGACGCCCCGGCCGGCACCTACAGCGCCACCTTCAAGCTCGTGGACCTCAACGCGGCCAACACCGCCACCAACGAAAGCGGCATCTTCCATCTCGATTTCCGCGTGCAGCCCGCGCCCACGCTCGCCATCGAGGACAGCGTCAAGATCGCCGTCCCCCTCGTGACCGACGGCTACGTCCTGCAATACGCGGCCGCCGCCTCCGGCCCGTGGACCAGCCTCACCAACCTCCAGCACACGGTCGAACGCGTCGGCTCGGGCGAAGCCGCCCAACAGACCAACCAGCGCTACTACACGATCAAGCGCACGGGCGACATGCAGTTCTTCCGCATGGCGAAGCCGTGATCTGAATCCTCGTCCTCCTCCGCCTCCTCGTCTTCGTCCGCTTTTGAACGGTCCGGATGACGAGGAGGAAGAGGAAGAGGAGGACGAAGAACCCTTTGAAACGAATTCTGCCGGATGGCGGAAGGAGCGGTCGCCGCGTTGAAAACCAACCGTGTGTGCGGCGACCGCTCCCGATCCGCCAATCCCCGTTCCGCAATGAAGCCGTTTGTTCTCTCGGTTGAAGCAAAATCCCCATTGGCCACAGCCGGCGTGGGGAGGCGATCCGGTTGGGGTGTCGGGGAAATGGTCGCCTCTCCACGTCGGCTGTGCTTGATCGGCTGGCTCCTGTTCTCCTGGGCCACGGACTGCGCCCGGGCCCAGCACCTCCACGTCCAGGTCCAGTTCAACACCGCTTCCGGTTGGAGCCTTTTCTGGCAGGACTTCGATGCCGGAGCCTTTCCCGCAGACGCCCACACCCAACCGCTCGGCTCCGTCGCGCGACGCCGCATGGTCGCCGATCCCGCGTTGACCAACGTCCTCGTCGCCCCCGACCACGCGGCATGGACGCTCCCGCAGTTCGACGAGCCGGGCCTGCCTTCCCTCGGCCTCGGCAGCCAAGGCACGCCCGGCGCGTTTGCCGGTGGATCGCTCCGCTTGCGCCTGGCCAGCTTCGTCGGCCCCGGCCACTTCGCCCTGCACACCAGCGGCACCTTCGGCGAAACGCATGTCCATATGGCCACCCGCGACGGTTTGGATGCCGGCGACGCGCTCACGCTGTCCTTCCCCGGTGGCCACGAACACGCGAACTGGAGCTTCACCCGGCCCGGACTCTACGAACTGGGCTTCGTGGCCGAAGGCACGCTCGCATCCACCGGCCAACCCACGAACAGCTCCGTGACCATCTTCCGTTTCCGTGTCGCCGAGATCGCCCCTCCCCGCCTCCGCATCGTCGAGCAAGGGGATCGACAAATCATCGTCGTCGAAAGCGAAGCCAACCTCCCTCTGCGTCTCGAAACCGCCACCGAACTCCCGCACTGGTCCGGCGTCACGAACCGCTGGCAGATGGACCCCTCCTGGTCGTGGACCAACATCCTCGGCGGTTCCCCCCGTTTTTTTCGCGTCTCCCATCCGCTTCCATGAAACGCCCCCTGCTTCCCTCCCTCGTCGCCGCGCTGGTGGCCCTGGTCGCCGCCGTTGGCTGCCGCCCCGAATCTCACGCCGCGCTGACCTCGCTCCTACGCACCATCACCACCAAGCCCCAGTAGAGCCCAACTCGATGAAACGCATCCGTATCTTCATGAAACCGCTGAAGTCGCGATTTTCCACCTGCACGCCTCCCCGTTCGCCATCGCGGTCGCGATCCCTTGCCTGGGTCACATCCTCGGTGCTGTTGGCCTGCGGGCTGCATTCCTCCGCCGTCGCCGCCGACGGCCCGGCTCCCTCCAGCCAAGAGCGGCGCGTCGTCTCCGGCGTCCACGCCGACGCCATTTCGGTCTTCTCCGAGAACGGCGGCCTCGTGCTCGGCACGAAAGCCGACGTCGATGGAGGCCTGGGCGTCCGCCTGAATCCGGTGCTGATCGCCTACAACGTCGAGGAAAGCCGCAAGACCACGGTGCCGAACCTTCCGAGCTATGCCTTCCTCGGAACGACCGGCGGCGAGGTGTGGATCGCCCCGGAGGCCAATCCCAACGAGCCCGTCCTCTGGCCCGGCTTCAGCACCGAGGACGTGCCCAACGGCGCAGCGGACGGCAACCAGCTGACCCTCCGCCTGGAATCCGTCACCGGCCCCGGCGCGCTGCACATCTACCAGACGGGCGCATTTGGCGAACCGGTCCGCCGCTTCAGCAGCACCGGCACGGATTTCCGTGAGTGGACCTTGGCCAACGGCAACCACGCCCATGCGAACTGGGCCTTCTCCGCCGCCGGCGCCTACACGCTGACCTTCAGCGCCAGCGCCCTGACCAACGGCGTCTCGCTGTCCACCACGCAGAGCTACGCCTTCATCGTCGGCAACGTGCTCGCGCCCGTCGCGACCACCGTGACCCTGACGGCCACCACCAGCAGCAGCGTCCAGGGCGGCGCCGTGGGGCTCCAGTCCACCGTCACCCCGGCCAACGCCGTCGGTTGGGTCGAGTTCCGCGATGGCAGCACCGTGCTGGGCCACGACGCCGTCAACGCCGGTTCCGCGGCCCTGATCACCACGAACCTTGCGCTCGGCGTCCGGTCTGTGACCGCCCGCTTTGTTCCGCAGTGGCTGAACGATTTCACGGTCTCCACGTCGGAGCCGGTGACCCTGAGCGTGACCGACCCGAGCGGCGTTCCCTTCGCCGTCACCGGGATTGCGACATCCTACCTGCCCGGCGACACGCTGCAGGCCCGGATCGCAGGGGCGACTCTCGCTGAGGGGCAGGAAATCGAGTGGCGGATTCGCCCGGTCGGGACGCCCCACGCAGGAACGATCATTGGGCGCTTCGTCCCAGAGGCCAACACCCCGGACGCGCGGGCTGGACGTCTCGATCTGCGGATGGACGCGTCCTACGACAGCTACGAGTTGCAGGCCGCGCTCATGCAAGATGGCCAAGCGATGGGCACGACCACGTGGGCTGGGCCGATCCTGGTGTCCGACGCAGTCGAACCACTCTCGCTCAGCTACGTTGGACCCATTCCGTTCCGCCTCGGTGACACGGCGACGCTGGTCGCCACCGGCCGGGAACTCGCCGTCGGGGAGAGTCTCAGGGTCGTGCTCAATCCGTCCTTCGGACACTTCAGCCTGTGGAACCCAGCGGGCTTCCCCTCGATCAACGACCGCACGTTCGCCTTCGAGTTGCCCGGCAACGGCAACTACCCGCTAGCTCTCCAAGTGGTGCGAGACGGACTTGTCGTGGCGCAATCGGCGCCGCTCATGGTCGATTTCTCGCCCCATGAGTTCTTCTTCCAAGGCATGCAGCCTGTTTACCGGGCGGGCCAAACGTTGCGCGCCACGATGACGGTCGCTCCCGACCTCGGGGAGAGGGTGACCTACTCGTGGGCGATGTATGACGACTACGAGAACCCGATGAAGATCGCGCAGGGGGAGGCCGGCCGGACATTCGAGATGCCGGTCACCGCCGACATGAACGGCAAGCGGATGTTCATCCAGGCCAACGTGGCCTACGCGAGCGGCAACATGGCCCTGGTCGGAGGAGCCTATCCTTACCTCACGGTGACGACCAATTCGGCGCAGCTCTTCATGTTCAGCTCGCTCCCCGATCACTACCACCAGGGTTCGCCGGTGAACCTTCAGTTGGCCGCGGACCCGGCGTTGGTCGAGGGAGATTCCGTCGCGTGGGAATGGCGCTGGCCGGGCATGGGCTGGGAACCGCTTCCCCAAGCCGCCGGGCTGAGCCATCGGCTCACCGCCGAACAGGCGATGGAGGGGCTCGAAGTGCGGGCCAAGCTGACCTTCGCCGGGTCCGGGGGCGATCCGATGATCGCCGGTCCGGTGATGGTCCATGTCGATGATCACGGTTTCCCGGCCGTCCAGCAGCCGACGATCACGGGTGAAGTTTCCGTCACCGAAGGCGAGGCCGTCGGTCTGGCACGCGGGCTTCCGACCAATGCGGCCACCGTCCTCACGACACACCGCTGGGAGCGGAAGGCCGCCGGCAGCCCGGTGTTTTCCCCCATCGACGGAGAGACGAACGCGCTGTTGTCATTCGCGGCCACCCTTGCCGATGACGGCGCCCAGTATCGCGTCTCCATCCTGAAACCGAATGGAACGGTGGCCTACGGTCCTTCGCCGTCGGTCGTGCTCTCCGTCCGCGCCAAGGACCTGTCCCTCGCCATCGCCAACGGCGAGGCCACGCTGATGCTCTCCACCCAGAACGGCGTGGTCTATCAGCTCGAAACCGCACCGGCGGTCACGGGTCCGTGGAACGACATCGGCACCCCAATCCAGGGCACCGGCCAGGCCGTTCCGGTCATCGTGCCCCTCGTCGGCCCCGCCGGGTTCTTCCAGTGGCGCGTGGTCGAGAACCCCTGACCCGGCTCACACCCGCAGGCGGAGCGGCGGAGCTTCGCCTGCGGTCCGTTTTCACAACCCATTTCCAGGACACCCATCCCATGAAGAAATCCAATCGGCTCCCCGTCACCGTGCTCTCCGGCTTCCTCGGCGCCGGCAAGACCACCTTGCTCAACCACGTCCTCCACAACCGCGAGGGCCTCAAGGTCGCCGTCATCGTCAACGACATGTCCGAGGTCAACATCGACGGCGCCATCATCGGCTCCGAAGCCGCGCTCAGCCGCACCGAGGAGAAGCTCGTCGAGATGCAGAACGGCTGCATCTGCTGCACCCTCCGCGAAGACCTGCTCAAGGAGGTCCGCGCCCTCGCCGCGCAGAAGAAGTTCGACTACCTGCTGATCGAATCGACCGGCATCTCGGAGCCGCTGCCCGTGGCCGAGACGTTCACCTTCATGGACGAAGACGGCATCAGCCTGTCCGACTTTGCCCGGCTCGACACCATGGTCACGGTGGTGGACGCGGCCAACTTCCTGAAGGAATACCAACGCGCCGATTCGCTGGCCGACCGGGGTTCCGCCCTGGGCGAGGAAGACACCCGCACCGTCTCCGAGCTGCTGGTGGACCAGGTGGAGTTCTGCGATGTGCTGGTGCTGAACAAGACCGACCTCGTCACACCCGAAAAGAGGGGAGAACTGCGTTCCATCCTCGCCACCTTGAATCCCCGGGCCCACATCGTGGAATGCAGCCGGGGCCAGATCCCGCTGAAGGAGCTGCTCAACACGAAGCGGTTCGACTTCGCCAAGGCCTCCGAGGCGCCGGGCTGGCTCAAGGTGCTGCGCGGCGAGGAAGCGCCCGAGACCGAGGAGTTCGGCATCGGCAGCTTCGTCTATCGCGCACGGCGTCCGTTCCATCCGCAGCGGTTCTTCGACTTCCTCAACGTGAGCGATCCGCTCTGCTGGAAGGGCATGCTCCGCAGCAAAGGCCACTTCTGGCTCGCGTCGCGTCCCGACCAGGCCGGCCTCTGGCAGCAGGCCGGCGGCAGCGGGGTGCATTCCTGCGCCGGGTTCTGGTGGGCGGCGGTGGACCGCTCGCAGTGGCCCACCGAGGCGGCGTCGCTGAGGCGCATCCAAGACCTCTGGGTCGAACCCTTCGGCGACCGTCGCCAAGAGTTGGTCTTCATCGGCCGCAAGCTCGACGAGAAACGCATCCGCGCCGCTCTCGATGCCGCGCTGCTGACCTCGGTGGAGATGCTGCGAGGGCAGGAGATTTGGGAAGCGTTGCCCGATCCGTTCCCGGCGTGGAACGCGATGCCGGTGGAAGCGGAGTAGCTGACACCCTTTATCCTCGTCCTCCTCTTCCTCTTCGTCCTCGTCGTGTTCGGTCGCACGGAGACGAGGACGAAGAGGAGGAGAAAGACGAGGAACCCGAGCTGCCCATGCAAGTCACCACTCTCCTCAGCACCCAGGACCCCGATGCGGTCTCGGCCGATCCCGGCCACGCCGCGCTCGGCAAGATCCGCCTCACCGTCGTGGGCGTCTTGTTGATCGTGAATTCGTTCGTCGTTCAATGGTCCTTCGCCGCAAGTGAAGGCGTGGCCGCCGCCAGCGCGATGGTCGCCGCCGCCATTCTCGGCTGGCCGATTGTCCGGAATTCCCTCGCCGATCTCCGCCGCGGCTCCTTCGGGATCAACGAGCTGGTCAGCCTAGCCGTTGTGGCGTCGTTCGCCACCGGCGACTACCGCACTGCCGGCATCGTCGCCTTTTTCATGCTGGTCGGCGAAATCATCGAGACCCGCACCGCCGCCGGAGCGCGCGCGGCCATCGAATCCCTCGTCCGCCTCACGCCGGCCAAGGCCCGCCGCTTGCTGGACGGAGCGGAAGAGGAAGTGCCGGCCAGCGCGCTCGCGGTCGACGACGTCATCCGGGTCCGGCCCGGGGACAATATCGCGGCCGACGGCGTCATTCTCTCCGGCTCCGGCGCGATCAACGAGGCGAGCATCACCGGTGAATCGTTGCCGGTGGAGAAGGGCGCGGGCGACGAGGTCTTCGCCGGCGCGGTCAACACCACGGGCGTGTTGGAAGTCCGCGTCACCCGCGCGGGTGCCGACACCACGCTGGGCCGGGTCCGCGATCTGATCCTGGCCGCCGAGCAGACCAAGCTGCCGGTCATGCGCCTGATGGACCAATACATCGGCTACTACGCTCCGCTCGTCCTCGCCGTCTGCGCGCTGGTCTGGATGTTCACCTACGACCTGAACCGCGTGATCAGCGTCCTCGTCGTGTCCTGCCCCTGCGCCTTCATCTTGGCCACGCCGTCGGCGATGGTTGCGGCTCTGGCGGCCGGGGCGCGCCTTGGCATCCTCATCAAGAACATCGGCGACATCGAACTGGCCGCCCGCATCAACGCCATTGTCTTCGACAAGACCGGCACCCTCACCACCGGCCGCCTGGCCGTTTCCCGCCTGCAACCCGCCGAGGGCGTCGCTCCGGCGGAGCTGCTCCGGTGGGCGGCGGCCGCCGAGCGGTTCAGCAGCCATCCCGTCGCGCGCGCGGTCCTGCGGCTGGCCGAAGAGGCGGGTTTGGTGCTGCCCGACGCGCATGAGGTCAAGGAAACCGCCGGACGAGGCGTGCGTGCGGTGGTGGACGGGGGAGTCGTCCGCATCGGCCGGGCCAACTGGCTGGTGGAAGAAGGCGTGGACGGCGGATTCCAAGCCTCCGTGGATCTGCGCGAGGCGGAAGGGCACAGCCTGCTCTTCGTGGCCCGCGACGGCCGTTTCGTCGGCTGGATCGCGCTGCGGGACCAGACGCGCGACGAAGCCGCTCCGGCTTTGGCCGAGCTCAAGGAGATGGGCATTCGCCGCATCGCCATGGTCACCGGGGATCGGCGTGGGGTGGCCGAACGGGTCGCCCGCGAGATCGGCGTGGAGGAGATCGCCGCCGAATGTCTGCCGCAGGACAAGGTGGATCAGGTTCGTCGGCTCAAGGCCCGCGGCCTCCGCGTCGCCGTGGTGGGCGACGGGGTGAACGACGCGCCGGCCCTGGCGGCGGGTGACATGGGCATCGCCATGGGCGCGGCCGGCAGCGACGTCGCGATCCATTCCGCGACGATCGCCCTGATGAACAGTGATCTGAAGCGCCTGCCCTTCCTCATCCGCCTCTCGCGCGAAACGCGGAGCGTGATCCGGCAGAACTTCCTCATCGGCCTCGTCTTCATCGTTGGCGGCCTGGTCACGGCGGCCCTGGGTTGGTTGAACCCCATCGTGGCCGCCATCCTGCACAACGCCGGCTCGATCATCGTGGTCTTCAACAGCGCCCGTCTGGTCCGGGAAGGGGAGGAGTTCAGCCCGTTCGTCGCCCAGGCGCGGGAAACAGCCGGGGAAGCGGTGCCAGCGCGTCCTGCTCTGAGCCCGGTTCAGGCCTAGCTCGGCTTTGCCTTTGGCGGCCGGAGCGTCCAGTCTTCCGGCCGAGCCAGCTATGAGCAGCGAAACAAACCGTCAGAACTGGGCCTTGGCGCAGTGCGAAGTCCAGGGGCTCCGGATGACCGAAGCCCGGCGCAAGATCGTCGCCTTTCTCGCCGCCCATCATGGCCCGGTGAACCTGGAGCAGATCGGTTCCGCGCCGGAAATGGCCGGGGTCTGCGACCAGGCGACGCTCTGGCGGACCATGACCGCGCTGGAGGAGATCGGCGTCGTGCGCCGCGTGAGCCTCAAGAGCAAGATGGCCCACTACGCCTTGGCCACGCCCGAGGAGCACCACGACTACCTCGTCTGCCAGGACTGCGGCACCGTCTCCGAACTGCCCCACACCAAGACGCTGGACGCCCTCCAGCGCGAGATCACCAAGACCAAGGGCTTCCGCTTCGACCGCCACGAAGTGGAGATCTACGGCACCTGCCCCGACTGCCAGGAAGATCCGAAGTGAGGCGCGGCCCTTTCCTCACGCGGGGCTCAACGCCTTCACCGTCGCTTCGAGGCTGGCGACATCGGCCACATTGTGGACGGTGGCGAACTTGTCGATGCGCTTCATGAAGCCGCTCAGCGCGGTGCCGGGCCCCAGCTCGATGAACCGGGTGAAGCCGGCCGCCAGCATCTGGCGCATGGACTCTTCCCAGAGCACGGGCGACGTCACCTGCTGGACCAGCGTGAGGCGGATGCTCTCGTCGTCCTGGTGCGGGCGGGCGGTGACGTTGGACCACGTCATGGTCTTCGGAGCGGCGACGTCGATCTTGAAGAGCTCGTCCTTCAGCTTGGGCTGGGCGCTGGCCATCAGCGACGAGTGGTAGGCCCCGGCGACGGGCAATGGGATGGCCCGCTTCGCGCCCTTGCTCTTGGCCAGCTCGCAGGCGGCGGGGAGTTTGTCGGCGGAACCCGAGATCACGATCTGGCCGGGGCAGTTCAGGTTGGCCAGCTCGATGCCGGTTTCGCCGCAGACATGACGGACCTCCTCCTCGCCGAGTCCGATGATCGCGGCCATGCCGCCTTTCGTGGCCTCGCAGGCTTCCTGCATGAAACGGCCGCGCTGGCGAACCACTTTCAACCCGTCCTCGAAGCGGAAGGAACCGGCGGCGGCCAGGGCGGTGAATTCTCCGAGCGACAATCCGGCCGTGCCGTGGAACTGGAGGCTCGGCACTCGGGCCTTGAGCAGTTCCAGCGCGATCCAGCTCACGAGATAGATGCCGGGCTGCGCGTTTTCGGTCTTGGTCAGCTCGGCTTCGGGGCCGTGGAAGCAGATCGAGGCGAGATCGTAGCCGAGGGCGGCGTTGGCGCGGTCGAACCACGCCCTGGCCTCGGGGAACGCGTCCGCGAGATCCTTGCCCATGCCGACCACCTGGGCCCCTTGGCCCGCGAAGAGAAGCGCCGTTTTGCTCATAAAAGGGCGAGGAGTTAACCGCAACCCTGCGGAAGTGGGAAGAGGCGAGATGGCTCCAGCCACTGCCCCAGAAACAAAAACGGACCGGCCCCAAGTGGGAACCGGTCCGTCTCGAAATCGTTGTCCGGGATCAGAAACGACGCTCGCGACGTTCGCCGCGGTCGCCGCCGCGATCTCCGCGCCAGCCGCCGCCACCACCACCACGTTCGCCGCGATCGCCACCGCCACGGAATCCGCCTTCGCGAGGAGCGCGCTCTTCGCGGGGACGGGCCACGTTCACGGTGAGGGCGCGACCCTGAAATTCCTTGTTGTGCAGCATTTCGACGGCGTTGGCCGCCTCTTCATTGGTGGCGAACTCAATGAAGGCGAAGCCGCGCGACTTGCCGGTGAACTTGTCGAACATCACGTTGACGGAGGTCACGACCCCCGCCTGCCCGAAGTAATCCTGCAGATCGTTTTCCAACGTCTGGTAGGAGAGGTTGCCCACAAACAGTCTGTTTTCGCTCATGCGACTTTGTATCCGCCCAAAAAGAACCGCGTGCGTGGAGGGGAATCTGCACCTGCAGAATCCGGCGGTAGTCTTGTGAACCGTTCCGCTGTCACTTTGACACCGACATCAACTGTTCTATTGCGCCGACGGCCGAATCTCCTAGCAGACAACGGCTAGGAGTCAAACGGACAGTGGACGGGACGGGGTCCGCGCCCCGACGACGCCTTTGCCGGAGCCGGAGAGCGAAGGGTTGTAATGCCCGGCGGCTCTGTGCCGTCATGGATGGAACGGGGGGCCGCCTCCCCGGTTCCAAAAGCCCAGCCATGAGATCCGCCCTACCTGCCTTCGTTTGCCTGCTTGCCGGCCTGGTTCCCCCGCCGCTTCCGGCCGCCGATCTGACGTGGACCAACACCGCCGGGGGCAGTTGGCATACGGCGGCCAATTGGAGCCCCAATTCCGTGCCCACGTCCACCGATCACGCGATCATCGACCGGCCCGGCACCTACACCGTGACGATCAACGCCGCCGCGGACGCCGCCGCAGTTAGCACTTCGGGCAGCGTCGGCACCAACACCCTCAGTCTGTCCAGCGGTTCCTTGACCCTCACGGGAGCCCTGAATCTGGGCGACGGCACCCGGCTGAACCTTGGGGCAGGCACGCTCATCCTCGGTGCCGCGAGCACGGTGGCCGGTCCTGCTTCATGGCAGTCCACCACCGTCGCGGGCAACGGGCCGCTCCGCTTCGGCGGCTCCCTGACCACCGCGCCGTTCAATGTCCGCCGCATGACCAACCTCACCGTCGTCCTCGCCGGCGGCGGTTCGGGCCTCGGCGGCTTCGCCCTCTATGGCGGCGCTTCCCTCAGCAACGCCCCGGGCTCCACCCTGGACCTGTCCGACAGCAACGGCATCGGCAACTTCGGCGGCAACGACGGTTCCTTCCTCAACTCGGGGACCCTCTCCATCGCCTCGGGCAACTTCCCCGTCCTCGTTCCTTTCGCCAACTCGGGCTCCATCGAACTGGCGGGCGGCATCCTCAACCTCGCGGCGGGCGGCCGCATCGACGGTTCCGTCTCCCTCGCCTCCAACGCCACGCTCAATCTCTCGGGCGGCTCCTTCACCGCTTCTTCCGCCGCCGCCTTCTCCGGCGCGGGCACGCTCCAGACCGGCGGCGGCTCCGTCCTCTTCGACGCCGCCTTCGCCCCCGAGCTGGCCCTGGCCGTCTCCGCCGGTTCCTTCCGCGCCACCCGCTCGCCGGGGCTCTCCGCGCGCTCCGCGTCCCTTGCCGGCGGCCAGCTCTTCGCCGATGTCCCCGTCTCCGTCGCCCAGGCCTCCACCTGGCAGTCCACCACCGTCGCGGGCAACGGGCCGCTCCGCTTCGGCGGCTCCCTGA
>CAMLMI010000029.1 GCA_946480965.1 uncultured Verrucomicrobiales bacterium
GCTTAATAAGAGGTAGATTTTTGAAAAGAAACCTATTCAACTAAGCGCCAATGAATCTCGCGATCGCCAAAGACCAGCTCCTTTTGGGGCTTCAGTCGGTCCAGAACGTGGTCAACTCCCGCACGACGCTCCCGATCCTCTCCAACGTCCTGCTCCGCGCCGCGGACAACCGCCTGGAGCTGACCGCCACGGACCTCGACGTGACCATCTCCTGCTCCGTCGAAGCCAAGGTCGGCAAGCCCGGGGCGACCACGATCCCCGTGAAGAAACTCGTGGGCATCGCCCGCGAACTCGGAACGCCCGAGATCGAGCTGGCCGTGGACGAGAAGAGCGCCTGCGCGATCACTTCCGGACCCTCGTTCTTCAAGATCAACGGGCTCGCGGCCGAGGAGTTTCCTCCCTTTCCGCAGTTCAAAGAGAACAAGAAGGTGGTGCTGCCGCAGGAAAAGCTCCGGAGCATGTTGAAGAAGACGTCCTTCGCCATCTCCACGGATGAGTCGCGCTACGTGCTGAACGGCATTTTCCTTTCCCTCAAAGACCACAAGGTCACGATGGTGGCCACCGATGGCCGCCGTTTGGCCATGGTTGAGGAAGAGACCGATGTCGCCGAGGGCAACCAGGGCGAATTCATCATCCCCACCAAGGCGGTCAACGAACTGTCCCGTCTGCTCGGCGACAAGGGAGAGGTCGAGATCCGGTTCACCGACAACCAGGTGGCCTTTACGCTCAAGAACGACGCCGGGTTCAGCGTGTTGCTCATCTCCAAGCTCGTCGAAGGCAACTACCCGAACTATCGCCAGGTCATCCCCAGCGAGACCAAGGAGCGCGTGCCCATCGTCCGCGAAGAGCTGCTCCAGGCCGTGCGTCGCGCCGAGATCATGACGAGCGACAAGGCCAACTCGGTGAAGTTCACCTTCACCAAGAACAACCTGACGATCACGGCCAACGCCCCCGAGGTCGGCGAAGCCAAGGAAAGCCTCGCCATCAACTACAAGGGCAAGGACATGGCCATCGCCTTCAACCCCGGCTACCTGCTCGACCCGCTGAACGCCCTGAGCAACGTGGACGAGGTCTTCATCGAGTTGATCGACGAGCTGAGCCCTGGCGTGATGAAGATCAACGGGCCGTTCCTCTACGTCGTCATGCCGATGCGGCTGAGCTGAACGTCGGCAGAAACGAAAGAAGCCGCCCGGACATCTCCGGGCGGCTTTTTCTTTGGGCCGACAGGGAGCGAGTTCAGGCCGCCTTGGCTTTCGCCTTGTGCTCCATGCGGCGATGGAACCGGGAGAGATCGATCCGCGCGGCGACGAGGTCGCGCATCACGGCCTGCTGGGGTTCGATCTTCTGGGAAGCGTCCATGAGCAGGAATTTGAACTCGGTGCTCATCGCCAGGTATTGCTCCAGGATGCGGCCCTGGAAGATGCGGAAGCTCTCCGTGATGTCGTGCGACAGCCCCAGATCCATCCCGGCCTCGAAGTATTTCAGCTCGGGCCGATTGTCCAGGATGCGGGACAACGACACTTCCAACGGTGCCTTGAAGAAGAAGGTCAGGTCGGGCAACGCGGCGAAGTTGTAGATGCCGCGGACCCATTCCGGCCGGCAACCGCGCACGATGTCGCGGGCGAACGCGGTGAAGATGTAGCGGTCGCAGAGCACGATGTAGCCGGCACGCAGCAAGGGCAGGAGCTGGCGTTCGTAGCGGTCGGCGAAGTCCGTGGCGTGGATCAGGCTGAAGGTGGTGGGAGAAAGCAGCTCGCGCTTCTTGCCCTTGCTGGTGGCGGCCTTGACCAGCGCGGAGGAGTTCCACTCGGTGAAGAAGACCTTGAGCCCCTGGATCTCCAGCCAGCGTTTGAGCAGGTAGATCTGGGTGGACTTTCCGGAGCCGTCGATGCCTTCGACGGCGATCAAGCGACCTGGAAACCCGAGTTCGGCGAACGTTTTCATCGGCTGGGGCGAGAACCTAAGACACCGGACGCGATTTCCAAGGAGGTTTAGGCACGGAAGGCAGATACCGGATTCCGGATGCCTGATGACGGATGGGAAAAACTGCTGGCCAAGCCGGAGCATCGAACGACACTGCCGGGCCGATGTCGCTGTCGTTCACTTTTCTCGGTTCCGGAACTTCGCAGGGCGTGCCGACCATCGGGTTCGACTACCCGCCCGAGTTCCTCGCCAATCCCAAGAACCACCGCACCCGCGCCTCGATCTACGTGGAGACCCCGGCGATCAAGTTCGTGGTCGATACCACACCGGAATTCCGCCTCCAGGTGCTGCGCGAGAAGATCCGCCACCTCGACGCCGTCGTCTTCACCCACGCCCACGCGGACCACATCATGGGCCTGGACGATTGCCGCCGCTTCTGCGATCTGCGCGGCGGCCAGGCGCTGCCGATCTACGCGAACGAACCGACGATGACGGATCTGCGCCGCGTCTTCCGCTACGCCTTCGAGACGAGGCCGGTGCCCAAGGGCTACTTCCATCCCGACCCGCGCCTGATCGACGGCCCGTTCCTGCTCGGCGATCTGACCGTGAAACCCTTCGCGCTGCCGCACGGCCGCGTGGACACGCTCGGCTTTCTCTTCATCCAGAACGGCGTCAAACGCCTCGCCTATCTCAGCGACTGCAAGGAGGTGCCCGACGCGGCCATCGCCGAGATGCGCGGCGTGCAGGTGGCCGTGCTCGACGCGCTGCGCCATGCGCCGCACCCCACGCACATGTGCCTCGACGAGGCGTTGACCACGGCGCGGCGCCTCGGGGCGGACCGCACCTTCTTCACCCATTTGACCCACGACTACGACCACGACCGTTCGCAGGCCGAACTACCCGAAAGCGTGCTTCTGGCCTATGATGGGCTCCGTGTCGAACTCCCAGCCTAGTCCCATGAGAACCTTCCTCCGCTTCACGGTTGTCTGTCTGGCTTTCGTCGTTGGCGTGGCGCGTGCCCGAACGGAGGACGGCACGTCGGTCGTCGTCGTCTATAACAAGAACGTGAAGGAGTCGAAGGCCGTGGCCGACTACTACGCCGAGAAGCGCGGCGTGCCGGCCAAGCAGATCATCGGCTTGGGCCTGCCCGAGGGCGAGTCGATGTCGCGGAAGGATTTCGACCTGAAGCTCTGGCGCCCGCTCTGGCGCGAGTTCGAGAAGCAGAAATGGTTCACCGTGAAGTCCGCGAGCCTCACGGGGACCAACGCGACCGACATCCGCACCTATTGGAAGGTGGTCGATTCCAAGGTCCGCTACATGGTCCTCTGCTACGGCGTGCCGCTGCGCGTGCAGCACGACCCGGCGCTGCAGGAACCGAATGCTCCGCCGATGATCGAGCAGTTCCGCAACAACGGGTCGGCCGTGGAAAACGAGCTCTGCCTGTTGCCGAACTACTACATCCTCCAGCCGCACGCCATCGGCCCCATCGAGAACCCCAACTACGGCCAGACCAACACCGCGCTGCTCCATCCGACCAACGGGCTGTTGCTCGTGGCGCGCCTGGACGGCCCCACGCCGGAGATCGCGAAGGGGCTCGTGGACAAAGCGCTCGAAGCCGAGGCCAAGGGTCTGTGGGGACGCGCCTACGTCGATTCGCGGAACATCCGCGACGGGGCCTACCAGCTCGGCGACGACTGGATGCGGAACACAGCCGTTTGGACCAAGGCCGCCGGGTTTGAAACGGTGTTGGATGACAAGCCGGGAGTCTTCCCCGCCTGGTATCCGATGAGCCACATCGCCTTCTACGCCGGCTGGTATACGACGCATGTGGAAGGGCCGTTCACCCGGGCCAAGGTCGAGTTCATGCCCGGAGCCTTCGCCTATCACCTGCATTCCGGCAGCGCGACCACGCTGCGGAATCCCGGCTCCCATTGGGTCGCGCCCCTGCTCGCGGCCGGGGCTACCTGCACGATGGGCTCGGTGGACGAGCCGTATCTCTCGGGCACGCCGGATGTCGGGACCTTTGCGCGGATGTTCCTGCTCCAGGGCCAGAGCTTCGGCGAGGCCGCCTACTCCTGTAACCTGACGCTTTCATGGAAGACCGCCGTCATCGGCGACCCGCTCTACCGACCGATGTCGCGAGACTTCCGCCTGGCCCACGAGAAGTTCGAGGCCGCGAAAGATCCGCTCCTAGCCTGGTCCCACATGGGGGTGATCAACCGCAACGAAAACCTCGGCACGCCGCTTCCCACGCTCGTGCAATACATCGAGGAGATCCCCGACCACGCGAACAACGCCGTGCTCATGGAGAAGCTCGGCGACTTGAACCAACAGCTCGGCAAACCCGCCAGCGCCCTGGCCAGTTGGCAGAGCGCGTTGAAGACCGCCGAAAGTCTCCAGCAAACCATCCGGCTCAAGCTCGGCATCGCCGACGCGCAGATTGCCGCCGGCAAGGACGCCGAAGCGCTCGACACCCTGGATGGCTTCCTCAACAGCTACCCTGACTACAGCAACCGCAAGGGCATTCTGACCAAGGCCATTCCCCTGGCCGAAAAAACCGGCCGCAAGGCCGAGGAAACGCGCTATCGCGCCGAGCTGGAAAAGCTCACCCCGCCCGAAAAGAAGCCCGGGGAAACGGCCGTGAAGGAAGAGGACAAGAAGGGCATCGAAGTGCGGATGACCGGACGCTCCGCCCCCGGGATCAGGACTCCGGGGATCAGGCGGTAGGGCAAGAGGGGATGGGTAGGGCGAAGGCTCCGGCCGAGCCGCCGTAGCGCCGACATACTGTCGGCAAGGACGCCCTCCGACGCAGGGCGCCCAAGCAAGCGGGACGCTTGCGCTACGGCCGGCTGGAAGCCAGCGCTTCCATGCTCAACCCAGATTCCCCGGCAGGGTCTTGGGCGGGCCCACGCGGCGTTTGTAGTCGAGCAGCACTTCCACCGCTTCCTTGGGATCGTCGGTGATGGTGACGAGGTCGCAGTCGCCGGGGCTGATCAGGCCGCCGGGTTCCAGCGTCTGCTTCACCCACTTGAAGAGCCCGCTCCAATACTTCTTCCCGAAGAGCACGAGGGGGAACTGCTGCATCCGCTGCGTCTGCACGAGGGTGATGACCTCGAAGAACTCGTCGAGCGTGCCGAAGCCGCCGGGCATATAGACGAAGCCCATGCTGTATTTCACGAGACAGACCTTCCGGCTGAAGAAGTAGTGGAAGTCCACCTTCACGTTGGAATAGCGGTTGGGCTTCTGCTCGAAGGGCAGGTCGATGTTCAGCCCCACGGAACGGCCCCGCGCCTTGGCCGCGCCCTTGTTCGCCGCCTCCATGATGCCGCCGCCGCCGCCGGTGACGATGGCGTAGCCGTTCTTCGCGAGGTCGAAGGAGATGTCGTGCGCTGCCTTGTAGTAGGGATCGGAGGGCTTGGTCCGCGCGGAACCGAAGACGGTCACGGCGGGACCGACGTGGGACATGGTGTCGAAGGCTTCGACGAACTCGGCCATGATGCGGAAGACCCGCCAGGGATCTTCGCGCACGGCATCCGGGTTGTTTTCGTTCATGGGTGGCGGAACGATAGCGACGATCCGCGCCAACGCCAGCGCGGTCCGAGGATCTTCAGACCAATGGTGGGAGTCGGCTGTTAGCGAGTCGCCGGAGCCGGCTTGGCGCGGGACGCTTCGAGACGATCATGAAGGCTTTTCAGGCCGAGGATGAAGTAGCGGTGCGCATGGATGGGACCGGCGTCGGTCTCGATGGAATGCAGCTTGGGCCCGTCGTAGCCGAAGAGGACGGTCTTTCCTTCGATGGCCGCGCGCGGAGTTGCGCCTGAAAGGAAGGAGTGGAACGGGATCGCGTTCAGCTTGGCTCCGGCAAAGCTGCCGAGCTGGGCGAAGTTGCCTTCATCGACGGGAATCGTCGCCGCGCCCAAGCGGACCCGCTTGCCGGATTCCACGACGGCCTTCTCGCCAGAGGCCAGTTCGAGGCAAACGAGCGCAAGGTTCTTCACCGCCTTGCCCTGATACGCCTCGATCAAGGGAGCTCGGTCGGGTGTCTGCGGATCGAAATCGACGAAGCCGACATCGCGGGCTTTCGCCGCCAACGACGGGAGCGGCAGCCAGCCGCTCTCTCCGGCGAGAGACGAGCCGGGCGAAACCCCGGGCAAGATGAACCGCGTCGGCAAAGGGTTCGGCTTTGCCTCCGAGTTGTCGAAGCAGGCCTGGAGCACGACGGGCAGGTTCGTCATGGCCTTGGCCAGGGCGGCGTCGGACGCGGCGTTGCGCGGCTGGTCGAAGAAGAACTTGAAGACGACGCCTCGGGCTCCGAGTTCGGCCGCGCGGTCCAACGCCTTCGCGTAATGGAGACGATCCAGCGGGAAGGCCCCCAGCTTCGCCTCGGTCCCGGCGTCGATGAGGACAACGGCGAACCGATCCTCAAACGCGGCGGCGAACGAACCGGTTGTCCCCAGGAAAAGAAACAGAGCGGTCAGGAGATTCTTCATGGCGTGGAGCAAGGCTGGTTTCCGAAGCGGAAAAGGCCAGCCGGATTCGTCTCATCCTCCACGAACCGGCTCGCAGTGTCGGCGGCTGAGGAGCTACTCCGTCCAGCCGAGCCACTGCGTCGCGCGCATCAGCAGATAGGCCACGCCGCCGGCCGCCGGGAGGGTCAGCACCCAGGCCCAGAGGATGCGCTCGACGACGTTCAGCTTGAGCGCGCTCCAGCGTTTGGCCGCGCCCACGCCCATGATCGAGGTGGTTATGGCGTGCGTGGTGGAGACGGTCATGCCGAGGGTGCCGGTCACGGCCAGGAGCGTGGCGGCGGTGGTCTCGGCCGCGAAGCCGTGGACGGGCTGCAGCTTCACCATCTTGTGGCCCATCGTCTTGATGATCTTCCAGCCGCCCGCCGCCGTGCCCGCCGCCATGGTGAGGGCGCAGACGATCTTGATCCACGCGGGGACATCGGGCGCGCTGCCATCGGCCGACGGGCCCATGCGGAGGAAGCCCAGCCAGGAAGGCAGTTGGTCGAAGGTGCCGAGGGTGGTCGCGGTGACGAGGGAGAGCGTGATGATGCCCATCGTCTTCTGCGCGTCGGCCATGCCGTGGGCGAAGCCCATGTAGCCGGCGCTGGCCAGCTGCAGTTTGCCGAACACACGATTGACCCAGCCGGGCTTGGCCTTCTTCAGCAGCATGTAGAGCAGGCACATGATGAAGAACCCGCCCACGAGGCCGATGATGGGCGAGGTGAACATCGGGATGACGACCTTGTGCAGGATGCCCTCGTGCTTCACCACGCCGTCTTTGCCGACTTTCTCGACCGACCAGAGGATGGCCTTCCAGTTGCCGTGGGCGGTGGCGAGGGTCGCGCCGCAGAGGCCGCCGACGAGCGCGTGGGTGGAGCTGCTGGGCAGCCCGAACCACCACGTGATCAGGTTCCAGGTGATGCCGCCGAGCAGCGCGCAGACGATGGTGTAGTTCGTCACGAACGCGCCATCGACCAGGCCGCTGGAAACGGTCTTGGCCACGGCGTGTCCGGCGAGCGCGCCGACGAGGTTCGTGGTCGCGGCCAGCAGGATGGCCTGGCGGGGCGTGAGCACCTTGGTCGAGACGACGGTGGCGATGGAATTGGCCGTGTCGTGGAAGCCGTTGATGTATTCGAAGATCAACGCGACCAGGATGACCGTCAGGACGAGCGTCATGGCGGGCCGGGGATCAGGAGTTCTTCAGGACAATGTGGACGACGCAGTTGCCGACGTCCCGGCAACGGTCGATGACCTTCTCCAGCAGCTCGTAGAGGTCTTTCATGATGATGACCTGCACGGGCGGGCGTTCGCCGGAGTAGAGGTCGCGCAGGAGCTCCAGGATGATCTTGTCGGCCTCGCCCTCGATCTTCTGGAGCTTGGCGTTGAGCGCCTTGATCTCCTCGATGCCCGGGCTGCGGCGGAGGGTCTGGACCATCTCCAGCACCACGTCGGCCCCGCGGCCGAGCAGCACGGTCTGGCGGGAGAAGTCCGCGCCCTGGAGCTGGGTGGTGGCGAGGAGGAGGCGCTCGCCGAACTTCTCGACGGTCTTGGGGATCTTGTAGAGCGCGGTGTTCAGGGCCTCGATGTCCTCGCGTTCGATCGGGGTGACGAAAGTGGTGGAGACGGCCTCGCTGATCTCCTCGGAAATGGCCTTCTCCTTGCGCCGGCTCTCGATGAAGGCGTCGAGCGTGCCGGGATGGGTCGGGGTGCGGGAGAACTGGATGAGGACGTCGATGCTGGTGCGGGATTCGCGGGCGGCGGATTCCAGCAGGTCGAAGAAACGGGTCTCCTTACCGAGGAGACGTTGGAGCGAGAACATGGGGCGGGGTTGTCACAGAACCGTAACAATTGCGCACGCACAAAAATACGGTTCCGGGCCGGGAGCCGGCGGTTCTATTCCGCCTTCGCACCCGCCTCGATCCAGCGGATGAGGGTCAGGATCTCTTCGGCGTTGAGCGGGGGCTTGCCTTCGGGCGGCATGGCGTCGTCGTGGGTGGGAGAGAGCGTCACCAGTTCCACCAGGAGGCTGTCCATCGGTTTGCCGGGCACGACGACGGGGCCGCTTTCGCCGCCGGCCAGGACGGCGGCCCAGGTGTCGAGGCGAAGGTCGCCCTTCTGCTTCTCCGGGCCGTGGCATTCGGCGCAGTGTTTTTGCAGCAGGGCCAGGGCGGGGGCGGCGGACGCGCTGGCGGCCACGCGCGCTTCATGGCCGAGCAGCCGCTGGATGAAGGGCGGGGCGTTTTCGGTGAGGTAGGTGGAGCCGTGGGCGAGATTGCCGCCGCGATGGCCGGCCACGGTCATGGCCGCGACCAGGCCGACGATGAGCCCGCGGAAGGTCCAGAGCAGGCCGCGATTGAAGGGATTGCGCTGGACGAAGAAGACGACGGCCGACGCGGCCATGGCGAAGTAGGCGACAAGCTTGCCGGCGGATTCGTGCTTCTCCAGCGCGGCTTCGTCGTAGCCGCCGAGGTTCTCGAGGAACAATCCCAGGATGACGGTCAGCACCGCGCTGGCCGTGGTGAGGTGGGTGACGAGCCCGACGATGCGGCGCAGCACGGGTTCGGGGCGGCACCAATGCACGAACTCCAGGATGAAGAGCAGGGCGATGAAGCCGATGGGCAGGTGCAGGGCGACGTGGTGGAACGGGCCGAGGAAGGCGTCCCAACGGATCGGCGCGGCTTCACCGGCGGTCGCCGCCGCCGCCTGGGCGTTCCATCCGCCGAGCGAAAGCAGGACGGCGAAGACGGAAAGGGTTCCGGTGAACGGGATCGAGAATCGTCGTGGTGCCAGCATCGGGTCCGGGTTCCGCATCGTCCGGTTTGGGCGGTGGAAACCGGCGCGAAGGTTTCCGGCGGAGGAAACGCATCGCAAGCGGTTTCGGTTTCGGACGGCGTCCGGCTCTCAATTCTCCGGCGCAATCCTAGATCCGGGAGGATTGAGATGAAGAAGATGATGAGCGAGACGAGGACGAGGACGACGCGGCGCTAGTGCGCGGCGGTGACGACGAGGACCTGTTCCAGTGTGGAGATGCCTTCGCGGACCTTTTCGAGGGCCACGTCGCGCAGGGTCTTCATGCCCTGCTCGACGGCGACCTTGCTGATCTCGGAGGCGGAGGCGCGCTTGATCACCAGCTTCCGGATTTCATCGGTCACGGTCATGACCTCGATGATGGCGCAGCGGCCGGCGTAGCCGGTGTTCTTGCAACGGTCGCAACCTCGGCCCTTGTAGAGCTTCACTGAGGCCCACTCCTTCGGGTCGAGGTGGAGGTCGTGGAACATCTTGTCGGGATACTGCACCTCTTCCTTGCAGGCGGGGCAGATGCGGCGCATGAGGCGCTGGGCGCAGCTAAGGATGACGGCGGAGGAGATCAGGAACGGCTCGATCCCCATATCGTCGAGACGCGCGATGGCGCCCGGGGCGTCGTTGCAGTGCATCGTGCTCAGGACCTGGTGGCCGGTGAGCGCGGCCTCGACCGCGATCTCGGCGGTCTCGCCGTCGCGGATCTCGCCGATCATCACGATGTCCGGGTCCTGGCGGAGGATGGAGCGCAGGGAGCTGGCGAAGGTGAGGCCGATTTCCTTCTTCACCGGGACCTGGTTGATGCCGGGGATCTGGAACTCGACCGGGTCCTCGACGGTGACGATGTTGTATTCCGGGTTGTTCAGCTCGTTGAGCGCGGAATAGAGCGTGGTGGTCTTGCCGGAGCCGGTGGGGCCGGTGACGAGGATGAGGCCGTGGGGCGCGGCGACGGCGGCGTTGAAGCGCTTCAGCGTCTGCGGGTCCATGCCCAGCTTGTCGATGCTCGCGGAGAGGTTCGACTTGTCGAGGACACGGAGCACGCACTTCTCGCCGTGGACGGTGGGGAGGAAGCTGACGCGGAGGTCGATGTCCTTGCCGGAGACCTTCACGCGCATGCGGCCGTCCTGCGGGAGGCGGCGCTCGGCGATGTCCAGGCTGCTCATGATCTTCAGGCGCGAGACCAGGGCGATGTAGAGCTGTTTGGGCGGGGGCGGCATGTCCATCAGCGCTCCGTCGATGCGGTAGCGGAGGCGGATGGAGCGCTCGAAGGGCTCGAGGTGGATGTCGCTGGCCTTGTCGCGGATGGCCTGGACGAGGATGAGGTTGGCCAGCTTGATGACGGGCGCCTCCTCGGACGAGGCGGCCAGGAGGGAGATGTCGGTCTCCTCGGCGTCGGCCTTGGAGATCTCGATGCCTTCGCCTTCGTTCTCCGCCTCCGCCTGGTTGATGATGTCCTCCATGCTGTGGCCGGCAGCATTGAGGTTGTTGATCTTCTCGATGATGGCGCGTTCGGGCGCGATCAGGGGGGAGATCTCCAGCTTGGTGATGCGCTTGACGTCGTCGAGGGCGAGGACGTTGAGCGGGTCGGCCATGGCCACGAAGAGCTTCTGGCCGACGCGCGAGATGGGGAGGATCTTGTGGTTGAGGCAGACGTCGCGGGGGATGAGCTCGAGCACCTCGGGCGCGAGGCCGGTGCGGGCGAGGTTGACCGGGGGCGTGTTGAGCACGCGGCCCATGCTGACGGCGAGGTCGGGCTCGGTGACGTAGGCCTTCTCGATGATGAGCTTGAGGAGGCGGACGCCCTCCTTCTTCTGCTTCTCGAGCAGCTCGGCGACCTGGTTGGCCGACATCAGCCCGTCCTCGACGAGGGCGTCGGCGATCTTCTCCCCGAATGTCTTCACCTGGGCCATGGCGTCAGCGGAGGACCTTTTCGATGACTTTGGCCAGCTCGTTGGGACCGGCGAGATACCAGACGATGCGGTTCGGGGTGATGGCCTGGATGGCGGCTTCGGCCGCCTTGTTGAAGGGGTTGGCGGTCGCCACGAAGATCGACTTGCTCATGCGGTCGAAGGGCAGCACGCACCAGCGGCGGCAGAGGCTCTTGGGGAAGACGCGCGCCAGCTCGACGTCGATGTCGTAGCGGTCGAGGGCGATGAACGCGGCGCGGGAACGGTCGGACACGGCTTTGATCGACTTCTCGTAGGGCACGCCGCCCTTCTCCGAGAGGATCTGGAGGAAGGGTTCGGCGACCTTGTCCGTGCCCGGGTCGGCCTGGAGGGAGTTCCAATGGGTGTCGAACTCGGCCTGGGTGATGATGCGGGCATCGACGAAGGTCTTTCGCAGCATCTCGCGCCCCTCGTCCCCGGCGGCCTTGCCGAGGGCCTGTCCGAGGACGGGGGCCTCGGCCTCGGTGCGCTGGAAGCGGGTGGTGTGGCTGGTGTCGCCGGACTTGGCGTTCTCGGTCCCGGAGGGCTCGATGGCCTCGGCCTTGGTCTGGATCTCGGCCATCGCCGCGATCACCTCCTGGTCGTCCGGGTAGCGCTGGAGAATGGTCTCGTATTCGAGGAGGGCGGAGGAGAGCTGGCCGAGCTGGACGTAGGCGGAGGCGATGCGCTTGGCGGTGCGGACCACGTCGCGCTGCCGCTCCAGCTTCAGGTAGGCTTCTTTGAGGATTTCCAGCGACTGATAGTCCAGCGGCTGGGCCACGGTAATGACCTCGAACATCTCAATCGTCTGATTGAGCTGCGCCTGTTCGTCCGGTGTCAGTTGTCCGAGCATCTAAAAACGTCTTCCCGCAAGCCGGTTCCGTGGGCCCGGTCCCGTCGTGCGCCGTCCCTCGGCGACACGATCCGTCCGTGGCTGTCCTCTTATTCGGTGGTTGTGCATAGGGACTTAACCCAAGGAAGCGCCCGGTCAAAGCCTGCCCTTTGAACAACTTCCGGGAGCATCCGGTCTGACCTTTGCCATTCGCCCGTCCGGCCGGTATTTTCGTTGCCCGGTCGCCGAACCAAAACCTAGTTTGCCCAACCGTGCCCGCCACTGCCGCACCATCCTTGAACCGCTCCGTCCTCGGGGCCGGATTCGCCCTCGCCCTGCTGGTTTCCGGCTGCGGCCGGGACGAGATCCGCGTCTATCGCGTGCCCAAAGCGTCCGAGCCTTCCGCCTCGGCCCCGACCGCTGCGGCCGTCCCGGGCGCTGCGACGGCTCCGGCCATCCACTGGAGCGTGCCTGAGCACTGGACGCCGCAGGAGGCCGGGGCCCCGGGAATGCAGATGCGCGTGGGCAGCTTTCTCGCGAAGGGTTCCAACGGCGGCACGGCCGACATCTCGGTCATCCCGCTCCAGGGCGATTCCGGCACCGAGCTGGGCAATGTGAACCGTTGGCGCGGCCAAGTCGGGCTGGCCCCGGTGGAGGAAGGCCAGCTCTCCTCGCTCGGCCAGGCCGTCACCATCAACGGCCGCTCCGGCACGCTCTACGACTTCACCGGCACCCCGCCCGGCAAATCCGCCGAGGAACGCATGCTCATTGCCCGCAGCACGGAGGGGGACACCACGTGGTTCTACAAGATCACCGGCGACGCGGCCACGGTCGGGGCGGAACGCGCCCGCTTCATCGCCTTCCTCGAATCCGTCCATTTCCATGCCGACGGCGACACCTCGCACGGCGGTGATTCCTCCGCCTCGGCCCAGCCCGCGGCTTCCCAGTGGAAGATTCCCGGCTCCTGGACCGAAGTCGCGCCCGGTATGATGCAGCAGGCGAAGTTCATCGCGAAGGGAGACGGCGACGCGCAGGCCGAAGTGACCCTGAGCATCTTCCCCGGCGAAGCCGGCGGACTGTTGCCCAACGTCAACCGCTGGCGCGGCCAGATCCAGCTCGCGCCCATCACGGAGGACGAGCTCAAGGCGCTCGCGCAGACCCAGTCGTCGCCCTCCGGTCCGCTCACCGTGCTGGACATGAAGAACCCCTCCGGCCAGCGCCTCGTCGCCGCCATCCTCAAGCGCGGCAGCGAGACCTGGTATTTCAAGTTCATGGGCGCCGACGCCGTCATCGAACGCGAGCGCGCCGCCTTCCTCCAATTCTCCGGCCAGCCCCAGTGACCATGCTCAAGCGCCTTTTCAAACCCCTTTCGTCGCTGCAGCTCACGGTCGTGCTGCTCGCCCTGGCCACGGTGCTCGTCTTCCTCGGCACCATCGCGCAGGCCAGCGAGGGCCTCTACAACGCGCAGCACCGCTACTTCCGCAGCTTCTTCGTCTGGGTCGGGCCGTCCGGCGCGGACTGGAAGATCCCCGTGTTCCCCTCCGGCTACCTCGTCGGCTCGCTGCTGCTGGTGAACCTGATCGCGGCCCACGCCACGCGCTTCAAGCTCTCGTGGAAGAAGAGCGGCATCTTCCTCACCCACCTCGGCGTCATCCTGCTGCTCGTCGGCCAGCTCGCCACCGACCTGCTCTCCACCGAGAGCTCGCTGGAGCTGCTGGAAGGCCAGACCAAGAACTACTCCGAGGACTTCCGCGCCAACGAGCTCGTGCTCATCGACACCTCGGGCGAGAAGGAGGACGTCGTCGTCTCCATTCCCGAGGCGCAGCTGGTCCAGGGCACGGAGATCCGGCATCCGGCGCTGCCGTTCACGGTCCGCGTGAAGGAGCACTGGCCCAATGCCCGCCTGGTCCGGCCGATGGAGACGAACGCGATCATCCCCGAGGCGACCGCCGGCGAACTGAAGGGGCTCGGCGTCCTGCCCGTCCCTGCCGCCAAGAAGATGGACGAGCGCAGCTTGCCCGCCGCCGTGGTCGAGCTGGTGGCCGACGGCAAACCAGTGGGCACCCACCTCGTCAGCACCCGCGCGATCCAGAACGACACCTTCGAACACGCGGGCAAGACCTGGGAACTCGGCTTCCGCTTCACCCGCTACTACAAGGAATTCGAGATGACCCTGCTCAAGGCCACGCACGAGAAATATCCCGGCACCGAGACGCCGAAGAACTTCTCCAGCCGTGTGCGCGTGCAGATGGAGGGCAGCCCCGAGGCCCGCGAGACCGTCATCTACATGAACAACCCGCTGCGCTACGGCGGCTACACCTTCTTCCAATACCAGATGGCGGCCGACGAGTTCGCCCGCCAGAATCCGCAGCTCGGCGGACGCGGGTCCTCCACCTTCCAGGTCGTGAAGAACCCCTCGTGGCTCACGCCCTACGTCGCCTGCCTCCTCGTCGGCGTCGGCCTGCTCGTGCAGTTCATGATCCACTTGGTCGGCTTCATCGCGAAACGCGCGGGCAAGCCCTCCGCCACCTCCCAACGCCCGGAACCCGCCGGAGCCGTCGCCCCATGAAAAAGCTTCTCCCCTGGATCATCACCGGCGTCTTCGCCCTTTGGGTCGCCAGCGCCTTCCGCGCGCCGAAGGAAGAGGGCTTGCAGACCCGCGAGTTCGGGCAATTGCCCGTCTTGCTGAACGGCCGCCTCCAGCCGTGGGATTCCGTCGCGCGCAACACGCTCCTGCAGCTGCGCGGCAAGCAGTCGCTCAAATACGAGCTGCACGACGCGTCGGGCCGCACGACCTTCGAGACCAACATGACCGCCGTGCAGTGGGCGCTGGAGGCCATGTTCCGTCCCGATCTCGCCGATGCCCGGCCCGCCTTCCGCATCGACCATCCGGACCTCAAGGGACTGCTCGGCCTGCCCATCGAGGACAAGGACTTCACCTGGCGACAGATCGTGCCCAAGTGGCCCGAGATCATCGGCGTGGCCACCAACGCCTCGGCGAAGGATGCCGCCGTCCGCTCCCCCTACGAAAGCGCCACGCTCCGCCTGGCCAACGCCGGCAAGCTCTACCACCAGCTCAAGAACACGCTCCAGGCGGAGCGCTCCGAGGACTTCATCGGCGAGCTGCTCGACTACCTCCAGAACCTCGAAGCCAGCCGCACCGCCGTGATGAACCAGCAGGCCGGCCGCGAGTATGACAAGGAAGCCTTCGACCGCCTGCTCGGGCAGCTCGAGAACTTCGACATCGTCCAGCGCACCAGCCTGCCGCTCGTCGTCCCGCCCAAGGACCCCGTGGCCAACAAGGACGACTGGTCGAACCTCGGCGACCAGATCCTCGGCGCGTTCCGCGGCCGCAGCCTGCACGAGTGCGTCACCTACTACGCCGCGATGGGCAGCTCCTACCGCTCGGGCGATTCTGCCAAGTTCAACAAGGCCGTGGCCGACTACCGGACCGCGCTGGAGAAGAGCTACCCGCAGGCCCTGACGAAGGGCGGGCGCGAGCTCTTCTACAACACGTTCCGCCCCTTCATCAAAGCCAGCGCCCTCTACGTCGCCGCGTTCCTCTGTGCGCTGCTTTTCTGGATCGGCTGGTGGCCTTGGGCGCGCCAGTCGGCTCTCGGACTGATGATCCTCGGCTTCGCCGTCCACACGGCGGGACTCGTTCTCCGCATGGTGCTGGAGGGCCGCCCGCCCGTGACCAACCTCTACTCCTCCGCCATCTTCATCGGCTGGGGCGCGCTCATTCTCGGCTGGTTCCTGGAGCGCATCTACAAGGACGGCGTCGGCGTGGTGGTGGCGACCTCGCTCGGGTTCCTCTCGCTCGTCATCGCGCACAACCTCTCTCTGGGCGGCGACACCATGATCATGCTCCAGGCGGTGCTGGACACGAACTTCTGGCTGGCCACGCACGTCATCGTCGTGACCCTCGGCTACTCGGCCACGTTCGTGGCGGGCTTCCTCGCGCTGATCTTCGTCTTCCGCGGCTTCTTCACCGCCAGCCTGGGCGAGGCCGCTCGGCGCAACCTCTCGCGCATGATCTACGCGATCCTCTGCTTCGCCACGCTCTTCAGCTTCGTGGGCACCGTGCTGGGCGGCATCTGGGCCGACCAGTCCTGGGGCAGGTTCTGGGGCTGGGACCCGAAGGAGAACGGCGCGCTGATGATCGTCCTGTGGAACGCCCTCATCCTCCACGCCCGCTGGGGCGGACTGGTGAAGGAGCGCGGCATCGCGGCCCTCGCCATCTTCGGCAACATCGTCACCGCCTGGTCATGGTTCGGGACGAACATGCTCGGCATCGGCCTGCACGCCTACGGCTTCACCGACTCCGGCTTCCTCTGGAACCGGATCTTCGACGTCAGCCAGCTCCTCTTCATCATCGTGGCCCTGCTGCCGCTGCGGCTCTGGACCAGCTACCAGCCCGCCGCCCAGGCCACCCCGCCCGCCAAGGAAGGGAAAGCCATCGGCGCGGCCTGACGGAGCGATCCGGGGGCTACTTTTCACGTGGCAACCGGACGCCGGTTGCTACTGTCCCGCCATGTCACGGCGGATTCTGGCGTTTACCCTCATCGAACTGCTGGTCGTCATCGCCATCATCGCGATCCTCGCCGGCATGTTGCTTCCCACCCTGGCCAAGGCGAAGGGCAAGGCCCACAACATCACCTGCCTGAACAACCTCAAGCAGTGGGGTCTGGCCACCCAGCTCTACGCTTCGGACAACAACGACTTCCTTCCACCGGACGGCACCCCGAACCCAAACCCGAACTACACCGGCAGCGGCTGGTATGTGGAGCTGCCCAAGATGATCGGGGTGAAGCCCTACTTCTCGAACGAGTGGCTCCAGGTGGAAGGCTCGCGCCCCGGGGGCAATCTCTGGGTCTGCCCGTCGAACGATCGCGGAGCGACGAACAACCGTCTCTTCCACTACTGCCTGAACCAGGGAGTCAGCGACACCGGAGAGGCGAACAGGGCGCGCAAACTGGGAACCATTCCCAGCCCGGCCGCCACCGTTTGGCTGTTCGACAGCAAGAACAAGCCCGCCGTGGGCCCCGCCAACTACGTCCATACCAACCTTCATTCCAAGGGCGCTCAGTTCACCTTCCTCGACGGGCACGCCAAGCTCTTCAAAGCTCCCGAGTATTGGGACTTCGCCACCAATAAGGGCCGGACGAACAACGCCGACTTGGTCTGGGAACCTTGAGTCTTGGCTTCTGTGGCGGCTAACGGGCGTTCGCCGGAAACACCTTCGGTTATTCGGCACTCCTCATACGCTCCACTTTCCGCGCCCATCTCAGCGCCAACCAGAACGGTCCCGCGCAGAACACGCCGAAGGAGCAGTCCACCGCGATGTGCCACCAAGGGATGCCCCGGATCGGTCCGAAGACCAGCGCCCACGGCACGACCAGCGCGCACGCGATCAGGCCGAACTGGAAGAGCCAGACGTTCCGCACCGGATCACGCCACGCTCCCACATACAGCACCGCCAGGACGAGGTGGGCGAACGCGAGCCAATCGGTGCCGTAGAAGAGGAAGGGCGCCTGCGCCTCCGTCGCTCTCAAGCCCGCGAGCAGCGTCGCCACCCAGTCCGCCACCGCGTTGCCCTCGATTCCGACGACGTGTTGGGCCAGCTCCAGCTGCCAGACGAGCGGGATGGCGCTGAGTCCGCTCAGGACCAGGCCGATGATCACAAGGCCGACCATCCAGCGGATGCGACGGAGCAGGGGTTCAGATTTCGACGGGCGCATTGTGCAGATGGGAACGGGCCAACCATTGAGCTTTTCGAGAAGGAGGGCGAGCGCCAGATGGGGAACCCGGCCGACAGGGTTGTAGGCCCGGTCCCCGGACCGGGCGCGGGCGCTCTCATCGCCGTAGCGGCGCGGTCTCAACCTCGTTTGGCCGGCTCACCGAATACTTTCCGTCCAGACAATCGGCCCAGTGCTGGAGGAAGAAGCGCTTCTCCGTGGGCAGGACCGTGTCGGCGCGGCCGATGAACGGACGCAGCGCGGTCGTCATCTGGAGCAGCACGAAGACGAAGATGAAGGTCCAGCAGGCCAGGCCGGTCTGGCTGCGGGCGCGGAACTGGTCGAAGCCGCGCAGCATCAGCCGCAGTCCGAAGATCACGCCCACCACGCCGAGCACAAGATGGAGGAAACCCATCGCGACGAGGGATTCGGTCGATTGCGAGAAAACCCACGCCACCGGAGCGAAGCTGAGGAGCAGCACCGTCAGCAGCGCGAGCATCGAGGCCAGCATGCCGGCCACTTCGCCCAACGTGGCGCGCGCGCCTCCGAGGCAGGCGAAGACATAGAGGCTCGGCAAACAGATGGCCCCGGCGAAGAGCAGCCCGCCCACCAGCTTCACCGGCGAAAGCCAGAGCTGTTCGTGCCCCGAGAACGTGCCCATGACGAAGCCATAGACGAGCCCGCAGCCCACGATGATGCCGAGCATCCAGCCGAGCATCCGCCCCACACCGGCGTCGCGCAGATGTCCGGGCAGGCTTTCGGGACGGCGCACCAGTGCCTCGATCGCACCGAAGGCGGAGGTGACGGGCGGTGCGGCTTCAAGGGCCGGAACCGAAGGGTCGGCGGCGGGGAGCGGCGGAGGATTGGGGAAGGAGTCGTTCATGGTTTCAGGAAGTGGAGGGTGGAGAAGGAGGGATGTCTCTGGGTCTTGGTTTCAGCGGAAAACGACGGCGAAGGCGTGGCCGAACGCCTCGAAGAAATTGCCCCGGAACGCATCGGCCCGGAGGAACTGCACCTCCAGTCCGGGGGAGCCGAAGAACGGCCGCGCGATCCAGGTGAGCTGCGTTCCGAGCAGGAAGTTGCCGGTCAGCCACGCGAGCAGCACACGCCAGCCGACGGCCTGGCCCCCGAGGCGTTGCAGCAGGCGCAGCAGGCGGACGTTCGCCGCGACTCCGGCGAAGGCGATGATGGCGACCTGCGACACCAGCAGCACCGCATGGCCCGAAGCCCGGCCCGCCGCTTCGGACATGGGCGGCAGGTTCCACACGAGGAACAGGATCAACGGGCTGAACGCGCCGAGGATCACGGCCGCAATGGCGAAGCTGAAGAGGATGGCGAGCAGCGACTGGCGGAAGCCGATGTTCAGCCCGAGCAACGGCGCGAGCAGGCCGTTCAGCAGCCCGTTGCCCAGCGTGGTTAGCAGCAGGATGAGCGGCAGTTTGATGGCGGTGTAGAGCGCCTGTTCCGGCGCGCGCCACGCGCCCATGGCCGCGCCTCCGAGGGCCGCGCCCAGAACCACCAGCGCGAGGCTGCCCCCGATGGACCCGGCGGTGACCCGTTCGGTCCAGCCTGCAAGCCGGACATCGTCGCCGCTGAGCAACACAGGCAGATCGCGCCAGGTGAGGGAGTGGTTCATCGGCTTCCTTTGCGCTTGGACAGGACACGGAGCCAACCGCCGCTCAATGCCGCGGCCAGAACCAAAATCGGCACGGCCAGCACGGCTCCGAAATAGGCGATCAGATAGACCATCGCCTTGGCCGCAGCGGTCTCGGCCGTGAGGCCGGTCTGGACGGTGCCGGTCAGGATGGTTGTGGCATCACGCCACCCCAGGAGATGCACCGTTGCAAACAGGACGCCGATCAGCGCGGCCCAGACGAGGAAACCAAGAGGCGAAAACGTGGGCACCATCAGGCCGCTGAGTTTGTTTTTCATGGCAGTTTCTCCAGCACGCGTTTCCAGACGGGGCCGAGGACCATCGAGTAGAGCATGGCCGAGTCGCCCACTTGGTTGCTCGCCGCATAGCGCAGCGCGCCATTCTCGCGGACCGGCAACGCCGCGAAATCCAGCGTGGTGTGCAGCGCGCGAAGGAAGTCCAGATCCCGGAAGGAAGCCGCAGCAATGAAGGCCAGACCGCTCCCGCCGGCGCTCACTTCCAGCACCGGCACCACGGCTCCGGAATCGATGTCGAGCGGGCCTTCCCAGGCCGACGGCCATTCCTTGGACCACGCGAAGCCGCACAGCTCCCGCTTCAGTTCCGCTTTGGCGCGCGTGAACTGCGCTTCGGCGAATTCCGGGTCGATCAATCTAAGGCAATGCACGGCCAGCCAGATGGACGAACCTTCCGGTCCGTCCAGAGGCGTGGCGTCGGTGGTGTAGCTCGAGACCAACAGGCCGGTCTTCGGATCGACCAGCTTCTCCTTGGCTTTGGACAGCCAGTTCGCGATCAGCCGGGAGTGATCGGTGCGGTCGAGATAGTCGGAGACCCGCACGGCAGCCATCGCCATCGCGTGGTCGAAGAGCCAGCATTCGTCGGGATAGCTCTCTAAGGCCATCGACGCGCTGCCGCTAAAGCCGGTGGCGATGCGCTTGGTTCGTTCCGCTAGCAGCTCCCGGTAGCCTTCGTGCTCCTGCACGACCCGCCTCATGGCCAGCATCATCGCGATCTCGCCGTCGATGAAGAGGCTCCTCGCCGGTTGCACCACGTAGTGTCGGCTGCGCGAATACGGCATCAGAAAGTAGTGCATCCCGTGCTCGGCTTCGCTGCGCAGCGTCTCGTCGATGATCGCGTCCATGATCGGCAACAGTTCCGGCTCCAACGACGGGTCTCGCACAGCCATCTCGGCGAATGCCATGACGAGAAAGGTGCGTCCCATGAAATCCCATTCCGCGTTGCTGCGGCGCATGGCCTGGAGCTCCGTCTCACGCGAAACGGGATCGCGCCACAGCTTGAGATGCCTTTCGGCCATCTCCCCGGCCTTCGCAGGAAGCCGGTCGTCGGAGAACACGGTGGCTAGGTCGGGTTTGAACAACCAATGGACGGCGGGCAGCCAAACCAAAGTTGCGCCGAGCAGTGACAGCGCGGCGATTCCGGTCCGGGTCCATCTGGAAACGGGTTTCATGGCAGCTCCAGGATCGAACGTTTCCGCCGTTGGGGTTCCTGTTGCAGCGACGCAGCGGGCGCGAGCGCCATCAACAACCCGTGCGTGCCGAGCATCAGCACGGTGAAGAGCACGATGAGCTTGAAGGACCGGAGATTGATCCAACTGGGGATGTCCAGCAGCAGGCCCAGGGGATTCACCACCACGTCCCAGGAGTTCCAGCGTTCGACGCGGCCGATGTAGAGGCCGAGCCCTGCGAGCACGATGGCGCAGACCGCCGCGATGCGGCCCACGGTCACCCCGTGGCGATCCGTCACGAGACGCTGCATCCACCGGAGGGAGAGAAATCCGGCCACCAGCCCGCTCATCGCGAAGAGCAGATGCAGCACGAGCTCGGTCCACCAACTGGACCGATGCGGCGGAGGCAGGTGGATCAGATCGGTCAGGAGGTAGGGTGCGTTGGGGAAGAAGAGCAGCCAGACCACGGCCCAGCTCCAGAAGCTCCGGTTCGATGAACGCATTCCTGCCCGTTGCAGCCCGAGCGCGATGAACAACGGGACCCAGGCGAGGAACAGATTCCAGATGAGGTAGAGATCCCACGTGTGTCGGGTGAGCAGGGTGCGCGCGATGGTCAGAGCGACGGCGACGAGCGAGACCACGGCCAACGGAACGAGCGCCCGGAGATCTGGGTGCGAGAGCGAAAAGGGCCGGTTCATGGCAACTGGAGCTTGAAGGCTGGACGAGTGAGCGCGGGTTGGGGCGCGCTGGTGAAGATGGCGGCGGCGACTTCGTCGAAGAGCAGCCCGCAGTCCCACCAGAATCGCGCTGAGGAAACGCCGCACGCGCGGAGCACGGAGCGGTGATCGGCCAGCACAACAACGCAGGCGAGGCGGAAGAGGATTCGCCAGGCCAGCCGGGTGGCGGCCCGAACTGGAAGCGGCGTGCGGAGGAAGGCTTGTTGCAGCGTGTCGATGTGGAAGGCGATGTGGCCTTCTTCGTCGTGCTGGATCTGGGCGAAGACGGCGCGGCACACGAGATCGGCGGTGCCGTCGTGCAGGGCGCGGAAGTAGCGCTTGGCGATGATCTCCGGAATGAGGAGGACCATCAGCTCGTGGTGCAGACCGAAGAGCCGGCGCAGCAGGATGAAACAGCCGTCGCTCCAGTGGCTGCTCAACAAGGTGCCGCCCAGCCCGCGAATGATGCCCGCCATCAGGCGCGCGTGCTCCTGCTCTTCCTTCACGAAGAGACCGATGGCGGCCTCATAGGTTGCGTCGCGGGTGCTGGCGGCCTGTTTGCGGAGATGGGTGCCTTCGCCGCTTTCACCGACCTGGAAACGCTGCAAAGAGCGGATCAACGGATCGCGCAGATGTGGGTCCACATGGATGCCTCGATCCCACGGAACGGGGAGTCGATGGTCGCGGTTATGTTGGAAATAGTTCAGCCAGTGCATGGGTCTCCTTGTTCTGCGGGCGTGAGTCGGCCTGTCTTCTGTTTCGTGGGAACGGTAGGTTCAGCCCCCGGCCACTTCGGCGCGGATGCTGGTGGTGCGGGAGATGGCTTCGCCCAGCGCCATCAGCGCGGACGCGACTTCTTCGATGAGATCGTCGGGCGTGGAGGTGCCGGCGGTCAGACCCACGGTCTCGGCTTCCGCGATCCATTCGAGGCGGAGCTGGTCGGCGCTTTGCACATGGTGGACGCGCGGGCAGAAACGCTCGCAGGTGGCGACGAGCTGGCGGGTGTTGTTGCTGTTGGCCCCGCCCACGACGA